>NZ_JCACKF010000046.1:0-18071 GCF_059505245.1 Stenotrophomonas sp. | reverse complement strand
TTCGCCTTCCCCCCGGCCCCCCCGGGCCGGGGGGGCCGGGGCGGGGGGGGGGGCGGCCCCCGCCCCCCCCCCCCCCCCCCCCCCGCCCCGCCATCCCACGGAATGCCGCTTTTGCTGTTGCTGTTGCTGTTGCCGGCCAGCGGCCGGCACTACCGACGGGTGCCGGGCGCAGCCCGGCCGGCCCCCCTCAATCCTGTTCGCGGTGGTACGTCGCCACGTCCTGCCAGCCCATCTCGCGGGCATGCCGGGCCATGCGCTCGGCCAGGAACACCGAGCGGTGCTTGCCGCCGGTGCAGCCGAACGCCACGGTCACGTAGCTGCGGGTGCCATCACCCAGTTTCGGCAGCCAGGTATCGAGGAAATCCATCAGCTGGGCCAGGTAGCGCTGCACGTCCGGTTGCGCTTCCAGGTAGTCGCGCACACCCGGTTCGCGGCCGCTGAGCGCACGCAGGTCCGGGTCCCAGTGTGGATTGGGCAGCACCCGCGCATCGAACACGAAGTCCGCCTCGGCGGGTACACCGCGCTTGTAGGCGAATGATTCGAACAGCAGCGACAGGCCGGTGGCATGGTCCATCGCGAACTCGGTGATGATCCGCCGCCGCAGTTGGTGCACGTTGAGGTTGCTGGTATCGATCACCGCATCGGCCTCGCGGCGCAATGGCGCGGTCAGCTCGCGCTCGCGGGCGATCGCCTCGGGCAATGACAGGCCCAGCTGGCTCAGCGGATGGCGGCGGCGGGTGTCGGCATAGCGCTTGAGCACCGTTTCGTCGCTGGCCTCGAAGAACAGCACCTTCACTTCCACGCCGGCGTCGGTGGCCAGCTGCCGCCAGTCGCCCAGCTGGCTCAGGTCGGCCTGGCCGCGCACGTCGATGCCCACCGCCAGCCGGCGCGGCGCGCTGCCGTCGTGGTTGGCCAGCAGGCTGCGCACGAAGTCCGGCAGCAGGTGGATCGGCAGGTTGTCCGAGCAGTAGTAGTCCTGATCCTCGAAGGTCTTCAGGGCGACGGATTTACCCGAGCCGGACAGGCCGCTGACGATGATCAGGGTCGGGGCGGAGGGGGTGGCGGTGCTCATGGACAGGCTCTTCGAAGGGCAGGGGAATCAGGGTGTTCGCCGTTCCAGCAGATTGCTGTGGCGGGCGATGAACATCGCTGCCGGATCAATGCCCTTGGTGCGCAGGATGTGCAGGCGGGTGGCGGCTTCGGTCAGCACGGCCAGGTTGCGGCCGGGCATCACCGGCAGGGTGATCAGCGGAACGTCGAGGTCCAGCACATGGCGGGTGCCCGAGTCGCCGGTCAGGCGCTCGTAGCCATGCGGGGTGGGTTCGGTCATCGGCTTGGTCAGGTGGACGATCAGCCGAAGGTACTTGTTCTTCTTTACAGCCGTGTCGCCGAACATCTCGCGCACATTCAGCACGCCCAGGCCGCGCACTTCCAGCAGGTCCTGCAGCAGTTCGGGGCAGGTGCCGTCGAGCACGTCCGGGGCGATCTGGGTGAATTCGGGCGCATCGTCGGCTACCAGCCGATGGCCGCGGCTTAGCAGCTCCAGCGCCAGCTCGCTCTTGCCCGACCCGGCCTCACCGGTGATCAGCACGCCGATGGAATAGATCTCCATGAACACGCCATGCAGGATCACCCGCGGCGCCAGCGTGCGCGCCAGGTGGTAGGACAGGTGGTTGAGCAGTTCGTGGCCGCGCTTGGGCGACAGCCACAGCGGTGTACCGGATTCATCGGCGGCCGCGCGCAGGTCTTCCGGGCACGCCTGGTTGCGGGTCAGCACCAGCGCCAGCGGATGCGACTGCATGATCTTCTCGATGGTTTCCCAACGCTGGCGGGGTTCCAGCGCGTCCAGCCAGGACAGTTCCTCGGTGCCCAGGATCTGCACCTTGTTGGGATAGATCGCATTGAGGTAGCCGGCCAGCGACGGACGCCGCGAGACCGTGTTGCCGGCCTCCAGCTCGCGTTTCTCACCGGATTTGCCAGCGGCCCAGCGCAGCCCCAGCCGCTCGCGCTGCTGTTCGAACAGTTCACGGGCGGTGATGCTGGTATTCATGCGGCACTCGCAGGTGGGGTCATGTCCAGCGCCTCGCGCAGCGCCCGGGCATCGCCGGCTTCGCGCAGGGCCTGGCGGATGTCCGGTGCGGAAAACAGCTCGGCCAGCTCGGACAGCAGCATCAGGTGCTGGTGGGTGTAGTGGGCGGGGACGGCCATCGCGAACACCAGGTCCACCGGTTCGTCGCCGCCGAAATCGACCGGGGTCGCCAGTCGCAGCAGGGCGCCACGGGGGCGGTCCAGGGTCGGCGCGCGGCCGTGGGGAATGGCGATGCCGTGGCCGATCGCGGTGCTGCCCAGGGCTTCGCGCTGGCACAGGTTCAGATAGATCTGTTCGGCGTTGGCCTGGCGGCAGGCCAGCAACCCGGCGGCGGCCTGCAGGACGCTGTCACGGTCGGTGGCCGTGCAGAGCTGGGTCTGCACGGCCGCCAGGAGGTCAGTCAGGGGCATGTCTGCGGGGAACGGTGGCGATCAGCCACCATTGTCGCCCACCGGCAGCGGTGCGTGCTGCTGTTTTTTCTCCTTGTGCTTGATGACCAGGCGGTCAAGCTTGTCCGCAAGCAGGTCGATCGCGGCATACATGGTCTGGCCGCCGGCCTCGGCGTGCAGGGTCTGCCCCGGAATGTTGAGGCTGGCGTCGACGTGGTGTTCGGTCTTCTGCAGCTTGAGGGTCACCCGCGCTTCGCAGTGCTGGTCGAAGTGTTTTCCGATCCGGGCCAGCTTCTCCTCTACATAGGACTGCAGGGCCGGGGTGACTTCGACGTCTTTGCCAAACGTTTCGATGCGCATCGGGTTTCTCCTGTGTTCGGATGTGCCAATGAACCTCTCCGCCGGGCGCGGCGGCGCGTCAAGCGATTCTGACCCTTTCGTGCGAGGCGGAAATGTTCATGGCTTCACGATACTTCGCCACGGTGCGTCGCGCTACTGGAATTCCCGACGACTTGAGCAGGTCAGCCAGCTTGGCGTCAGAAAGCGGCTTGCGCGGGTTCTCGTCGTCGATCAGGCGGCGGATCATCGCCTGGATGGCCGTGCTGGACGCCTCGCCACCGCCTTCGGTATCGATGCCCGAGGCGAAGAAGGCGCGCAGCGGCAGGGTGCCGCGCGGCGTGCGCACGTGCTTGCGGGCGATCGCGCGCGACACCGTGGATTCGTGCAGGCCCAGCTCGGCGGCGATCTCGCGCAGGGTCAGCGGGCGCAGCGCCTGCTCGCCGAATTCGAGGAAGCCGGCCTGTTGCAGGATCAGGCTGCGCACCACCCGCAGCAGGGTTTCGCCGCGCTGCTGCAGGCCCTTCAGCAGCCAGCGCGCCTCCTGCAGCTGGCCGCGCAGGTAGCCGGCGTCGGCCTCGCCACAGCGGCGGATCAGCTGTTCGTAGCCACGGTGGATCACCACCTTCGGCCCGGCATGGGCCGCCAGCGCTGCGCGCCAGATGCCGTTCTGCCGCCACACCACCACGTCGGGCACCACATAGGTGTCCTGCGACAGCGGCGCGATCTGCGTGCCCGGACGCGGGTCCAGCGAGCGCAGCAGCGCGACCGCCGTCTCGACCTCGTCCAGCGGCTGTTTCAGTTCATGCGCCAGCCCGGAGACGCCACTGCGCGGCAGCCGTTCCAGCGGGCCTGCGGCAATCTGTCGCGCCAGCGCCAGCCCCGGCGTGTCGGCAGGCAACACGTCCAGCTGCAGCTGCAGGCACTCGCCGAGCGTGCGCGCGGCAACGCCGACCGGGTCGAAACGCTGGATGCGATGCAGCACCGCGAGGATTTCATCCTCACCGGCATGGACCGCCGGCAGCAGGGTTTCGGCGATGGTGGCCAGCGGTTCGCGCAGGTAACCATCGTCGTCCAGCGCATCGATCAGTGCAGCGCCGATGCTGCGGTCATGCGTGGAAAGATGCGACAGGTGCAGCTGCCACAGCAGGTGGTCGGCCAGCGTTTCGGTTTCCGCCACGCGCTCGGCGGCACTGCCGGTGTCATCGTCATCGTCGAAGCTGCCACCACTGCCGGCGGCACTCCAGTCGAGTTCGGCCGGCGCCCAGTCGTCGCCGTTGTCGGTGCGTTCGGCGGGCGCGTCGGCCTCGGTGCTGTCGCTGCCCTCATTGGCGGCACTGCTGTCGTTGCTGTCGGCCCAGTCCAGCAGCGGATTGCTCTCCACGGCCTGGGCGATTTCAAGCTCCAGCTCGGTCGTGGACATCTGCAGCAGCTTGATCGCCTGCTGCAGCTGGGGCGTGAGCACCAGCTGTTGTCCCAACGATGTCTGCAGCCGAGTCTTCATGCCTGTGCCGAACGGAAGGAAAGGGACCCGGCGCCTGCGGTCACAGCTTGAAGGAATCCCCAAGGTAGACGCGACGTACGTCGGCGTTGTCCAGGATCGCCTCCGGCGAGCCCTGGGCCAGCACGGTGCCCTCGGCGAGGATATACGCGCGGTCGCAGATTCCCAAGGTCTCGCGCACGTTGTGGTCGGTGATCAGCACGCCGATGCCACGCTGCTTGAGATGGGTGACGATGCGCTGGATTTCACCCACCGAGATCGGGTCGACACCGGCAAACGGTTCGTCGAGCAGGATCAGGCGCGGCTGCGCGGCAAGTGCGCGGGCGATCTCGCAGCGACGACGTTCGCCACCGGACAGGCTGGCGCCGAGCTGGTCGGCCACATGGCCCAGCTGCAGCTCGTCGAGCAGGCTGTTCAATTCGCGTTCGCGGCCGGCCGAATCCAGGTCTTCGCGAAGCTCCAGTACCAGGCGGAGGTTGTCGGCCACCGTCAGCTTGCGGAACACCGACGGCTCCTGCGGCAGGTAGCCCACGCCCTGCTTGGCACGGGTGTACATCGGATCGCTGGTGATGTCCTTGCCGTCGAGCACGATGCTGCCGGCATCGGCGGCGACCAGGCCGACGATCATGTAGAAGCAGGTGGTCTTGCCGGCACCGTTGGGGCCGAGCAGGCCCACCACTTCACCGGCGTCGAGGGTCAGCCCGAAGTCCTTCACGACTTCGCGCTGCTTGTAGCGCTTGCGCAGGCCCTTGGCGACGAGCATTACTTCTTGCTCCCGGCCGGCTTGGCCGACGTGCTGGCCGGCGCCGCCGCCTTGGGCGTGGCCGCCGGCTGTGCCGCCGCGTTCTTGTTCTTCGGCGGAATGACGGTGCGCACGCGGCTGCCATCGCCACCGGAATTCATTTCGCCGCTACGGGTGTTGTAGACCATGCGCTGGCCGGCATTGGTGCCGCGCGCGCTGGTGACCTTGTAGTTGCCGGTCAGGGTGATGATCTCGGTCTTGATGTCGTAGTCGATGCGATCAGCCACCGCGTCCATCCAGGTGCCATCGTCGAGCTGCTGCTTCATCGTGGCCTGCTTGCCGGTGAACACCGCACGCACGGCCTCGCCGTCCTTCAGGTAGATCTCGGCTTCGGACGAGCGGATGTCCAGCGAGCCCTGGGTGACGGTCACGCCCTGCGAAAGCACGGTCTTGCCATCGCCGGTGAGCACGCCCGACTGCGCGCCGGAGTCGATGTTCATGTTCTCGTTGCGGTCGGTGGACTTGGCAAAGGCAGCGCTGGGAACAAGGAGACCGAGCGCGAGTACGGCTGCAAAGGGAATCTTCATCGGGGTCCGTTCTACCGGTGGGGCCGCCCGGGAAACCGGGGGCGGATGGGTGGGCTGCCTGCCTTGCGCCTGTCCGGGGACGTCGCAGGAGGGCGGCGGAATCAGCGTCGGGGCGTGTAACGGCCCTTGGACTGGCTGAGGAAATGATACGTGTTGTTCTTCGAATCCACCTCGAAGCCAACCCCGGACTGTTCCATGCCGGGGCGGGTCATGGTGACCAGCGCATCGGTGCGGGCACGGTTCTCCTTCGGGAACACGTCCAGGTGGTCGGTGCGGAAGGTGGTCGGCACCACGCCCGGATCGGCCGGGCTGTCGCCGGCGACATTGCCGCGCAGCTTCATCTGGTCGCCCTTGGCGCTGAGCCAGCCCGTCTCGGCACGCAGGGTCCAGTGCTTGCCATCCTTGTCCGGCATCTCGAACAGCGGCGTGGCGATGTTGATGGTCTGGTCGCCACGCTGGCGCTCCAGCAACGGTGCGCGCAGGGTGGTCGATTCCTTGCCGTGCTCATCCAGGGCGACGACCTGGAAGTCGTGCAGGACGTAGTCCACGCCGACATCCTGGCCGGCAGTGGCCGGACCCTTGTCGCGGTTGCGCAGGGCCGCCCAGCTGCTGAGCAGGGCCGCCAGCAGCAGGCCGATGCCGAGCAGGGTGCGCCAGTTCAGGCTCGGCAGGTTCATGCGCCGAACCTCGCCAGGACCGCGTCCACATGTCCCTGCGCGGCCAGCAGGATGTCACACAGCTCACGGGCTGCACCACGTCCGCCATCGGCGCGGGTCTGCCAATGCACGCGCTCGGCGATCCACGGGTGGGCGTTGGCCGGCGCCACCGCCAGGCCGACCGCGCCCAGCGGTGCCAGGTCAGGCAGGTCGTCGCCCATGAAGGCCACCTGCTCCAGGCCGATGCCGTGCTGCGCACACAGCGCCTGCACGCTGGCCAGCTTGTCGCCCACGGCGATCTGGGTATCGATGCCGAGGTCGGCGCCGCGCCTGAGCGCGGACTGGCTGTTGCGCGCGGTGATCAGCACGGGGTGGATGCCGTGCTGCTGCAGCAGTTTCAGGCCCAGGCCATCCTGCACGAAGTACGCCTTGCTCTCGTTGCCGTCCTTGTCGTAGTACAGCCGACCGTCGGTGAGGGTGCCGTCCACGTCGAAGCAGGCCAGGCGGACGCGGGCCGCGGCGGCATGCAGGTGGGCGGGGAAGGCGGGCAGGGGGGACCAGGGCATCAGGGTGGCAGGCTCGGTGGATTCGGGTTGGGACGGTACAGACTGAATGGGGTCTACGGACTGTCGGTTAAACCACCCGGGCCCGCAACAGGTCATGAATGTTCAGGGCACCGACCGCCCGGCCCTGGTCGTCAACCACGATCAGGCCCGTGATCTTGTGGGTCTCCATCAGCCGGGCAGCCTCCACCGCCAGCTGGTCGGCGCCGATGGTACGTGGGTTGCGGGTCATCACATCGGCGATCTTCGCGGTGCGCACGTCCAGCGCGCTGTCCAGCGCCCGGCGCAGGTCACCGTCGGTGAACAGGCCGATCAGCACACCGTCGGCATCGACCACGGCGGTCATGCCCAGCCGCTTGCGGCTCATTTCGACCAGCGCCTCGCTGAGGCTGGCGTCGGCCCCCACGCTGGGCAGGTCCTCCCCGGTGTGCATGACGTCGGTGATATGCAGCAGCAGGCGGCGGCCGAGGCTGCCGGCCGGGTGCGAGCGGGCGAAATCGTCGGCGGTGAAGCCGCGTGCGTCGAGCAGGGCCACGGCCAGCGCATCGCCCATCGCCAGCGAGGCGGTGGTGCTGGAGGTCGGCGCCAGCGCCAGCGGGCAGGCCTCGGCCGGCACGCTGACGTCCAGGTGGATATCGGCGGCGGTGGCCAGGCTGGACTGCGGGCGGCCGGTCATGGAAATCAGCACGTTGCCCTGGCGCTTGAGCACCGGCAGCAGCATCAGCACTTCGTCCGATTCGCCCGAATAGGACAGGGCCAGCACCACGTCGGCCTCGGTGATCATGCCCAGGTCACCATGGCCGGCTTCGCCCGGATGCACGTAGAACGCGGGAGTGCCGGTGGAGGCCAGCGTAGCGGCGATCTTGCGGGCGATGTGCCCGGACTTGCCCATGCCGGTGGCGACCACCCGGCCGCGGCTGGCCAGGATCGCCTGGCAAGCCTGCTGGAAGGCCTCGCCGAGGCGGTCGGCCACGGCATCCAGCGCCTGCCGCTCGATCTCGAAGACGCGGCGGCCGCTGGCGACCAGGCCGGCAGGGTCGACGGAACGGGGGGGCAACAGGGATTCGGCCATGCGGACGCCACGCAGCGGAAGTAGAATGGAGGCACATTTTATTAGGAAAGCCCGTTGGACGCCGACACCATCCGCAACCTGATCGAAACCGGCCTGCCCGGCGCCCGCGCCGACGTGCAGGGCGACGATGGCGTGCATTTCGAAGCGACCGTGGTCTGCGAGGCCTTTGCCGGCAAGATGCCGCTGGCCCGCCACCGGATGGTCTATGCCACCCTGGGCGACCTGATGGGCGGCGCGATCCACGCGCTGGCGCTGAAAACCGTGACCCCGGCCGAAGCCGGCTGAACCGCAGAAGATCCCGAATACATGGCCAAGATCGTTGTGACCGGCGGCGCTGCGCTGCACGGTGAAGTGAGCATCTCCGGCGCCAAGAACGCCGTCCTCCCCATTCTCTGCGCGACCCTGCTGGCCGATGCGCCGGTGGAGATCACCAACGTGCCGCACCTGCACGATGTGGTCACCACGGTGAAGCTGCTGGGTGAACTGGGTGCCAAGGTCACCATCGACCAGGGCACGCTGTCGCGCGGCAGTGCGATCGTGGTCGACCCGCGCCCGGTCAACCAGCATGTCGCCCCGTACGAGCTGGTCAAGACCATGCGCGCCTCGATCCTGGTGCTGGGCCCGCTGCTGGCCCGCTTCGGCGCGGCGGAAGTGTCGCTGCCCGGCGGCTGCGCGATCGGCTCGCGTCCGGTCGACCAGCACATCAAGGGCCTGCAGGCGCTGGGCGCCGAGATCGTGGTCGAGAACGGCTTCATCAAGGCCACGGCCAAGCGCCTGAAGGGCGGCCATTTCACCTTCGACATGGTCAGCGTTACCGGCACCGAGAACGTGCTGATGGGCGCGGTACTGGCCGAAGGCACCACCATCCTCGACAACTGTGCGATGGAACCGGAAGTGACCGATCTGGCGCATTGCCTGATCGCGCTGGGCGCGAAGATCGAAGGCCTGGGCACTGCCCGCCTGGTCATCGAAGGCGTCGAGCGCCTGTCCGGCGGCCGCCATGAAGTGCTGCCCGACCGCATCGAGACCGGCACCTTCCTGGTGGCTGCGGCGATGACCGGCGGCAAGGTCACGGTCAACCGTGCGCGCCCGAACACCATGGACGCGGTGCTGTCCAAGCTGGTCGAAGCCGGTGCGAAGATCGAGACCACCGACGACACCATCACCCTGGACATGCAGGGCAAGCGGCCGAAGGCGGTCAACCTGACCACTGCGCCGTACCCGGCGTTCCCGACCGACATGCAGGCGCAGTTCATGGCGCTCAACTGCGTGGCCGACGGCGTCGGCGTGATCAACGAAACGATCTTCGAAAACCGTTTCATGCACGTCAACGAGTTGCTGCGCCTGGGCGCGGACATCCAGGTCGAAGGCCACACCGCCATCGTGCGGGGCAGCGAGCACCTGAGTGGCGCACCGGTGATGGCCACCGACCTGCGTGCCTCGGCCTCGCTGATCCTGGCCGGCCTGATGGCCAGCGGCGAGACCACCATCGACCGCATCTACCACCTTGACCGTGGCTACGAGAACATCGAAGAGAAGCTGTCTTCGCTCGGTGCCACCATCCGGCGCGTGCCATGATCCTGCGCGGCAAGTTCAGCCCGCGTCGCAAGGCGCTGCTGGCGCTGGTGCTGATCGTGCTGGCGTGGCTGGGCTACGCCTGGTACGCCAACATCGCCATCACCCAGGGCATCGAGCAGAAGGACATGGACTGGAATGGCGATGGCACGGTCTCGCGCGACGAGATCATCGAGTCGTTCTATGCGGTTGCGGTGAATGACAGCCAGGACGGCAACCGCCATTGCCGCACCTTCGTCTGGCGCAGCACCGGCGAGCAGATCCGCGTGGACTGCCGTACCGAGTTCAAGCCGGCGGCGGCCGAAGAAAAGAAGTAAGAAAAACGCCCGCGAAAGCGGGCGTTTTCTTTTCGCGGGGCCCGGGGTCGGATCCCTTTCCATCGGAAAGGGCTCCGACCCCAGCCACACAACCGGGGTCAGAGCCCATCCCCGAGGGGATGGGATCCGACCCCGGCACTCAGTTCATCGCCTTGATGGTCAGGTCCAGGGCATCGCGGTCGTTCTCCCGCTGCAGCATGCGCGCCGGCACCGGGAACTCCGGCACGATCCAGGCGATCAGCTCCTTGTTGCCGTCGGCACGCGAGACCTTGGTCGCTTCGTAGCTCTTGCCGCCCACGGTGATCGACTCCTTGCCGATCACGCGGTAGGTCATGTTCTTGATGCGGCCTTCGTCGACCATGCGATAGGTCAGCGGCTTGCCGGCGGCGAGGTCACGGGCGATCGCCAGGTTGATCAGCAGCGCGTCCATGTCACCGGATTTCAGTGCGATAGGTCCAGCGCGGTCCGGCTTGATGTCGCCGGTCCAGGTGGCCTGGTTGCTGGTCCAGTTGTAGTTGGCCTGCACGTTGCGCTTCTTCACCAGCAGCGCCGAACGGTCCTGGCTGCTGAGCGGGCGCAGCTGGCCGCGCACTTCTTCGAACACGGTGCTCTGGCTCAGGTCGGCCAGCTGGTTCTTCACCTGCAGCGTGTAGCGCCACTTGTTGGCACCCTCGCTGCTCAGCGTCATGCTGCCATTGGCCTGCATGCCCATGTAGCTGGCCAGGTAATCGGCCTTGAACGGCTGCAGGGCCATGGCCGGCAGGCTGGCCACCGACAGCGCGGCTGCAGCGATCCAGGTGAGGGGGCGGGTCAGGGTGCTCATGCTCAGACTCCTTGGTATTCGATCAGGCGCAGATCGACGCGGTCTTCGCCGTCTTCGCGTTGCAGGATGCGCACCGGGGTGGGGACACCGTTGGCGATCCAGAGGATGGTTTCGTTGTTGCCGCCGTTGGTCCGGTAGACCCGCAGCGCGTTGTAGGACAGGTCGCCGACCTCGACGTTCTCGGTCTGCGGCGCGGCCTGGTAGTCGTGCTGGCGGACCTTGCCCATGTCCACGTAGCGGTAGTGCATGGTGGCACCCGGACGGGCATCCCGCATGATCGCCAGGTTGATCAGCAGGGCGCTCTGGTCGCCCGGCTGCAGCGGAATCGGCTGCGCACGCTTCTTCTCGACGTCGCCGGTCCACTGCGCGGTACCGGCCTGCCAGTTGTACGTGCCGACCGCCTTCTTGCCCAGGAACAGGCCCTTGCGCACCGTGCTCTGGCTCAGCGGTGCATAGGCGCCGGCGCGCTCCTCGAACACCGTGCTCTGCTCGATGTTCAGGCCCAGCACGCTGGCAAAGCCGCGGCGGCCGACCACCTGCATGTCGACCCGCCACTGGTTGCCGCCGGTATGGGTGACCTGCATGCTGGCGTCGCCGGCCTCCTTGCCTTTGTAGAAGGCCTGGTAGGTGGCGCTGAACGGCTGCAGCGGCGGCGGTTCCCACGCCAAGGCCGGCAGGGCCAGGGCCGCCGCTTCGGCCGGCGGTTGCACCGCTGGCACCGGCGCCGGAGCCGGCGAGGCGGCAGGCGCCTGCGCCTGGCCCCAACCCACGCCGGGGAGCACGACAAGCGACAGCAGCAGCGAAGTGGACAGCAGGGTCGTGGTCTTCATGGAAGAGAGGAGCCGCAGGAGGTGGGCAGGATGCCAGCCCCGCAGTCAGCGGGGCGTGTGCGTGGGCGTTACCGGTTCAGGCTCCCGGCGGAATCTAGGGCCAGCGGGCTAAACAGGGGGTGACCGTCCAGTTGCGGCTGGCCCTCCCGTTCAGTCAGGCGGCCGGCGCACAGCAGCTGCAGCGTGGCGATCAGCAGGGGATGCTCCACCGCCAGCACACGCGCGGCCAGGGTGTCGGCGTCATCGCCGCGCAGCACCGGTACCCGCACCTGGGCCAGCACGGCGCCGGCGTCCAGCTCGGGTACGACCAGGTGCACGCTGGCACCGTGCTCGGCATCGCCTGCATCCAGTGCCCGCGCATGCGTGTCCAGCCCCTTGTGCAGCGGCAGCAGTGACGGGTGGATGTTGACCAGGCGGCCATTGAAGCGCTGCACGAAGGCGGCGCCGAGTATGCGCATGTAGCCGGCGCAGACGATCCAGTCCGGTGCGACCGCGGCCAGTGCGTCGCCCAGTGCCTGCTCGTAGGCGGCGCGGTCCTGGAATTCCTTCGGCGCATGCGCCCAGCGCAGGTTGGCGCTGACCCGCTGCAGCGCGGCGGCGGCCGGGCGGTCGGAAAATACGCCGACGACCTCGGCGCGCAGGCGTCCCGCAGCGATGGCATCGAGGATGGCCTGCAGGTTGCTGCCGCGGCCGGAGGCAAGCACGGCAATGCGGGTGGGCGCGGTCATTGCGGGGTACTCCGGCGGATCAGCGGCCAGGTCAGCAGGCTGCCCACGGTGGCCATCAGCATGTCGGCATGGGCGTCCCACATGTCGCCCTGCTGCCCGTTGTAGGCCTCGGCGGCGTCCGGCGACAGGGCGAGCGCGATGGCCCATTCGAACCACTCGTAGACCAGGCTGGCGCACATCACCGTCATCACCACCAGGGCGAAGGCCTGGCCGCGGCGCAGCGCCGGCCAGGCGTGACGTGCCAGCTGCAGCAGTGCCGGCGTGAAACAGACGCCGAACAGGAAGTGGATGAGGCGGTCGAAATGATTGCGCTGCCAGCCGAACGCCGCATTCGGCGACCAGCCGATCAGCGCCTGCGTCCACGCGTCGTAGGGAACGTTCGAGTACAGCCAGCGGGCGGCCACACAGTGCAGCGCGATGAAGCCGCAGATCGCGATGAAGGCACCGTTGCCCAGCCAGCCACCCCGGCGGTCGACCCACAGCAGGGCGCCCAGGCCGATCACGGTCAGCGTGCTGTGCAGCGCCTGCTCGGTGGGCCACAGCGGCTGGATCCAGCTGACCGCGAATACCGCCAGCACGGCAGCGAAGGCCAGCTTCTTGGGGCCCGAGAAACGGAAGGCGCTGAGCGAAGCGGTCGTGGGGAGGGCAGGCGCGGACATGGGAAGTCGATCAGGAAAGGGCGGGGCGTCTGCCGGCAAGTTCAGACGCGGAGATGGTCGCCGCGGTCGAACAGGGCGGCCATGTCAGGCTTGGACAGGAACACCCAGGCATAGGCGGTCAGGGCCATGCCCAGCGGGCCGGCCAGCACCGCCAGCCAGGCCGCGCGCTGGCACCAGGCCAGCCCGGTGCGGCGCGACAGCAGGCGCGCGGTGTGCAGCTGCACGAAGCCCAGCGCGGCAGCCAGCGCTGAAACGACGCCGTACACGGTGGCCAGTACCGCGCCATCGTCCAGCCCGCGCGAGCTGGCAACCAGGCCGATGAAACCGAGGAAGGCCAGCGCGGCCATCCAGTGGAAAACCGCCAGCGCGTAGAACAGCACCTTCAGCGTCTGCAGGTGGCTGCCCAGCTGAAGGTGCGCCAGGGTCTGCTGCGGCAGCGGCGGAGGTGCGCCCGGGCTCGTCATGCCGCCGTGCCCGCTGTGTCGAACGCGGCCTTGACCTGCGGACGCAGCAGCGTGATCAGGCTGAGTACTCCCAGCACGGTACCGATCGGCGTGAACAGACAGGCCAGCCCGGCCACGATCAGGCACAGCAGGTAGCGGCGGCGGCGGGCCAGGCAACGGCCGGCGTAGGCCACGAACGCGCCCAGGGTGACGCCACCGAACACGATGACACAGCCGATCACGACGAACATCCAGCCGAACACGCGCTGTTCGGCCGGCGACGAGGGCTGGCCGCCGGAGTTCATCGGCAGGTTGCCGGTGAGCGCGGTGACGCCGAGCACGATGTGGACGATGAAGATCAGCGAGAACAGCGCGATCAGGCCGCCGACCACGTAGTGCGCGATTGACAGCATGCGCAGGTGGTCGGCGTCCTGGGGGCTGAACGCCGGTACCGCCGTCGTTGGCGGCGGCACGGGGGTAGGGGGCAGCGGGGGCATTGCGTCCATGCGGGCTCCTCGGGGCCGGGTTCAGCCGATGCGGACGCGCTCGGCGCCTTCAGCAGTGACCACCTGGCCGATGGTCCAGTGGTCCAGGCCCTGCGCCTTGACCGCCTCGGACACGGCGGCGACCTGGTCGGCTGCCACGATCAGCACGAAGCCGATGCCGCAGTTGAAGGTGCGCCACATCTCGCTGTCGGCCACGGCGCCTTCCTTCTGCAGCCACTGGAACACCGGCGGCAGGGTCCAGGACGAGGCCTGGATGTCCAGGCCGAGGCCGTCGGGCACCACGCGGATGATGTTCTCGGTCAGGCCGCCACCGGTGATGTGGGCCATGCCGTGGATGGCCTCGCCGTGCGACTTCAGCAGTGCCAGGATCGGCTTCACGTACAGGCGGGTCGGTGCCATCAGCGCGTCGACCAGCTTCACGCCGCCCTCCAGCTCCAGGTCGGCCGGGCGGCCGGCGCGGTCGTAGATGCGGCGCACCAGCGAGTAGCCGTTGGAGTGCGGGCCGGACGAGGCGATGCCGATCAGCACGTCGCCGGCGGCCACGCTGGCGCCGTCCTTCAGCTCGCTCTTCTCGACCGCGGCGACCGTGAAGCCGGCCAGGTCGTACTCGCCCGGGGCATACATGTCGGGCATTTCAGCGGTTTCGCCGCCGATCAGCGCGCAGCCGGCCTCGGTGCAGCCGTTGGCGATGCCGCCCACGACCGCTGCGGCGGTGTCGATGTCCAGCTTGCCGGTGGCGAAGTAGTCCAGGAAGAACAGCGGCTCGGCACCCTGCACCAGCACGTCGTTCACGCACATGGCGACCAGGTCGATGCCGATCGTATCGTGGCGGTTCAGCTGGTGGGCCAGCTTCAGCTTGGTGCCCACGCCATCGGTACCCGACACCAGCACCGGCTCGCGGTACTTGTTGGACAGGTCGAACAGGGCGCCGAAGCCGCCCAGGCCGCCCATCACTTCCGGGCGGAAGCTGCGCTTGACCAGGGGCTTGATCCGCTCGACCAGCGCGTTGCCGGCGTCGATGTCGACACCCGCGTCACGGTAGGTGAGGGGGGAAGGGGCGGAAGACGGGGTGTTGGTCACGGGCGTCGGCGCTGGCAGGGGTTGAATGAGCGATTTTAACAGGCCGCATTGGCGCAAAGGCCGTATTCGGGCAACAATTCCCCCGGATTCGTCGAGCCAATGGATGTCCTGATGCGCCGCAGCCTGATTCTGACCCTGCTCCTTGCACTGAGCCTGCCGGTGGCCACGATGGCCCAGAGCGGCCTGCGCACCGAGGGAGATGTCGCCACCGCTTCGGGGGCCTACGAGGCCGAAGTGCCCGTCAACAGCCAGGCCGAGGCCGATCGCAACGGTGCCCTGGCCCGTGCCCTGAGCGTGGTGCTGGGCAAGCTGTCCGGCGACCGCAACGTGATGTCACGCCCCGGCGTGGTGCAGGCGCTGCGCAATGCCAAGGACTACGTGGCCAGCTACGACTACAAGCAGGACCAGAGCGTGGGTGCCAGCGGCGCACCGAGCTTCCGGACCCTGCTGGTGGCCCGCTTCCGCGAGGATGACGTCGATTCGCTGGTCTCGGCGCTGGGCCTGCCGCTGTGGCCGCAGCCGCGACCGAAGCCGGTGCTGTGGCTGGCCGTCGACGACGGCAGTGGCCCGCGCCTGGTCAGCGTGCAGCAGGCCAATGCCGCCCGCCCGCTGCTGAACCGCGCCATCGAGCGGGGTTACAAGCTGGGCCTGCCCAGCGGCGGTGCTGCCGAACAGGCCCTGGCCGGTGCCATCTGGCGCCAGGACAGCGCCGCCGTGGCCCGTGCCTCCTCGCGCTACTCACCGCCGATGCAGCTGATCGGCAAGCTTTACCGCGCCAACGGTGGCTGGCAGGCGGACTGGGTGTTCGTCGACAACGGCCGCGAACTGAACAAGTGGACCAGCAAGGACGCCAACGCCATGCGCGCGATGGCCGCCGGTGCCGACGGTGCCGCCGATGCGCTGGTCAAGCGCTATGCCAAGGCCGGCGTTGCCGTCGGCCAGGCCGGCACCTACCGCCTGGTGGTGACCGGCATCAACAGCGCCGATGACTACCTGCGGCTGGCCGCTGGCCTGCGCGAGGTGCCGGTGGTGCGCAACGTCACCCCGCTGCACGCCTCGGCCGGCCAACTGGAGCTGAGCGTGGAGATGACCACCGGCCTGGCCGGCTTCAACCGCATGCTTGGCGACAACGGCGTGCTGGTGCCAAGCGCGCCGCTGCCGGCCCTGCCGACCCCGATCGATGACACCACCGGTGCCCCGGTGGCCGCGCCGGTCAGCAACGAGTACCGCCTGCGATGATCCTGAGCCCGGAAGCTGAAATCGCGCAGTTCCTGCGCCGGCTGAAGTACATCCTGTTCGCCGGCCTGATCGGCTGGGTGGTGTGGCTGCTGGCGCCGATCCTGACCCCGTTCGTGCTGGCACTGGCGCTGGCCTGGCTGGGTGACCCGCTGGTGGACCGCATCGAGGCCACCGGCCGCTCGCGCATGACCGGCGTGGTGCTGGTGTTCGCAGCGATGGTGCTGGTGATCGTGGCACTGCTGCTGGTGCTGGTGCCGATGATCGAGCGCCAGATCACCACCCTGATCGCGGCCGCGCCGCAGGCGCAGGCGTGGCTGATGCAGACCGGCATCCCCTGGTTCGAGCACAAGACCGGCCTGGAAGTGATGCAGTGGCTGGATCCGGACCGCCTGATCGAATGGGTGCGCAGCCATTGGCAGCAGGCCGGCGGCTTCGCCACCACGTTCATGGGCTACGTCTCGCGTTCGGGCTTTGCGATGGTGACCTGGGTGGTCAACATCCTGCTGCTGCCGATCCTGGCGTTCTACTTCCTGCGCGACTGGGACAAGCTGGTCGAGCGGGTGGCCTCGGTGATTCCGCGCAACCAGATCGGCACCATCAGCGCGCTGGCGCGTGAATCCAACGAGGTGCTGGGTGCGTTCATCCGTGGCCAGTTCCTGGTGATGCTGGCGCTGGGCGTGATCTACGCCGGTGGCCTGTCGCTGGTCGGCCTCAAGCTGGGCCTGCTGATCGGCCTGATTGCCGGCCTGATCAGCTTCATCCCGTACCTGGGCGCGACCACCGGCGTGCTGATGGCGGTGATCGCCGCGCTGGTGCAGGCGCAGGGCTTCGACCTGAAGCTGCTGATCCTGGTCGGCGTGGTGTTCACCGTGGGCCAGCTGCTGGAAAGCTACGTGCTGACCCCGCGCATCGTCGGCGACAAGATCGGCCTGCACCCGGTGGCGGTGATCTTCGCGGTGATGGCCGGCGGCCAGCTGTTCGGCTTCCTCGGCATGCTGCTGGCGCTGCCGGTAGCGGCGGTGACCAACGTGCTGCTGCGCTATGCCCACCAGCGCTATCGGCAGAGCGAACTGTACGTGGGCGAGAAGCCGGCGATCGTGCTTGATGGCGTGGTCGACGCGCCCCATATCATCGTTCCGGACGACAAGGGCCCCGACCTGAAGTGATGGGTGTGCCGCAACTGCCGCTGGCCCTGCATTACCCGCGGGACCAGCGCCTGGAGACCTTCATCGGCGCGCCGGATGGCGCGCTGGCGCAGCTGCGCGCGATCGCGGTTGGCGCCAGCCACGACTGGGTCTACCTGGAAGGTGCGGCGGGAACCGGCAAGACCCACCAGGCGCTGGCGATGTGCTCCAGCGCCGAGCAGGCCGGACGGTTGCCGACGTACGTGCCGCTGGCCAGCGCCGCCGGCCGTGTCCGTGCGGCGCTTGATGGGCTGGAAGCGCGCGAACTGGTGGCGCTGGACGGCCTGGACGAGGTTGCCGGCAACCGCGAGGATGAGATCGCGCTGTTCGATTTCCACAACCGTGCGCGCGCTGCGGGCGTGACCGTGCTGTACACGGCACAGAAGGCGCCGGGCGAACTGGGCCTGGTGCTGCCGGACCTGCGCTCGCGGCTGGGCCAGTGCGTGCGCGTGCTGCTGCAGCCGCTGGATGAGGAAGGACGGGCGGCGGTGCTGCGCGAGCGTGCACTGCGACGCGGCCTGGCCATCGACGAAGCGGCCATCGAGTGGCTGCTGTCGCACACCGGCCGTGAGCTGGGTGGATTGATCACCCTGCTGGACTGGCTGGACCGCGAATCGCTGGCGGCGAAGCGGCGGATCACCGTGCCGTTCCTGCGCCAGGTGCTGGAAGAAGGCCGGCCTCGTTACTGAGGGATGTTGTTCGGCAGGGCTGCGCCCTGCACCCGCGGTAGTGCCGGCCGCTGGCCGGCAACT
>NZ_JCACKF010000045.1:277859-284189 GCF_059505245.1 Stenotrophomonas sp. | reverse complement strand
AGGGGCAGGCCGGGCAGGACACGCCGCAAGTACGTCCCTGTAGGCTCGGCCACGGCATCCATGCCGTGGACGGTCCTGCCCGGCCTGCCCCTCCCCCTCTCCGACAATTTCCCGCAGGCGCGGCCGGACCGCCCGAAAGCGGGGGCAAAAGCGGAGGTTCATGGCTTCGGAAGCACCGCGGGCCGCTGCTGCGGTGGGTGCGGGCCGTTGGTCCGCACTGCTCGTGCCTTTAAAGAGCCAACCCACCGCGCTCGCGGGGTGATGGGAGGGCAGCGGGGGCCGGGCGGGGCAGGACCGTCCGCGGCATGGATGCCGCGGCCGAGCCTACAGGGACGTACTTGCGGCGTGTCCTGCACCGTCCGGCCCCCGCTGCCCCACCCGACACCAGGCAGGCGCAACGCTTTCCCCACTACACCCCCATTCAGAAAAACCTATTGATAGGAATGAAATTAGTAGTATCCTATCTATCTCTTATGGACCGACCCCTCGACGAGCGCACCGTGCTGCAGATGCAGCTCAGCTCCGGCCTGCTGTACGCAGGGCGGCAGTGGCAGCGCCTGGCCGACAGCCGGCTCGGCAGCTACGGCATCTCCACCGCCTGCACCATGCCCCTGCTGATGATCGGCCGCTCCGGCGGTGGCATCCGCCAGGTGGCGCTGGCCCAGCAGCTGGGCATGGAGGGTCCTTCCCTGGTGCGCCTGCTGGACAAGCTGTGCGCCAGCGACCTGGTCCGCCGCGAGAGCGACGCCAGCGACCGCCGCGCCAACCTGCTGTGGCTGACCGACGCGGGCCATGCGCTGGTCAGCGAGCTGGAAGACCAGTTGATCGGCCTGCGCCAGGACGTGTTCGGCGAGCTTTCCATGGATGAACTGCACGCCGTGCTGAAGGCATGGCGCCTGCTGGCCGAGGCCGCCGACCGCATCACGTAAGACCGCTGCCCCCGAATACCGCCGCTGCCGTGCACACGCCAGCGGCTTTTACCCGTTGCTGTTGTTTCGTTGTTCCTCCCCTCCCCCACCTCGCCCCCGCCCCTACCGATGCCCGGTGAATTCAGTCTCCACGGAGTGTTCGTCCCGACCCTGCTCGGGCTGATGTTGTTGGCCTACCTGGTCAACAGCGGCCTGCACGCGCTGCTGCAGCGTGCCGGCGCCTATCGCCACGTATGGCACCCGGCGCTGTTCAACCTGGCCCTGTACGGGATCGTGCTTGGCCTGCTGTTCCACCTCCTGCGTTGGATGCAATCGTGAACAAGATCGTGAAGAAGACCCTGCCGGTGCTGCTCACCAGCGCAGCCGTGATCATCGCCCTGCTGGTGCTGCGCCAGCTGTGGGTCTATTACATGGATGAGCCGTGGACCCGCGATGCCCATGTCGGCGCCGACGTGGTGCAGGTGGCGCCGGACGTGTCCGGGCTGGTGGAAACGGTGCAGGTGGCCGACAACCAGGCGGTGAAGAAGGGTGACCTGCTGTTCGTGGTCGACCGCGCCCGCTACCGCATCGCGCTGGAGCAGGCCCGCGCCAACCTGGCCGAGCGCCAGGCATCGGTGGCGCAGCTGCGCCGCGAGATCGGCCGTGACCGCAGCCTGCAGGACCTGGTCGCCGCCGAGGACGCCGAAGTGCGCCGCGCCAAGCTGCAGGCCGCACAGGCTGCGCTGGCCACCGCACAGGCGGCGGTCGACCTGGCCGAGCTCAACCTGGGCCGCACCGAAGTGCGCGCACCGGCCGACGGCCGGGTCAACGACCGCACCCTGCGCGTGGGCGACTACGTGGTAGCCGGCAAGCCGGTGCTGGCGCTGCTGGATACCGGCTCGTTCCGCATCGATGGCTACTTCGAGGAAACCCGCCTGCGCGGCGTGGCCCCGGGGCAGCGCGTGGACATCCGCCTGATGGGCGAGTCGGCCCCGCTGCGTGGCCATGTGGAGAGCATCGCCGCCGGCATCGAAGACCGCTACCGCAGCAACGGCAGCACCCTGCTGCCGAACGTGACCCCGGCCTTCGACTGGGTGCGGCTGGCACAACGCATTCCGGTGCGCATCGCCATCGACGAAGTACCCAAGGGCGTGGAACTGATCGCCGGCCGTACCGCCACGGTGACCGTGGACACCGGCCGCCATCCGCACACCGACAAGGCCGGCACTGCGCCGACACAGGCGGGCCTGTGAACGCCGCCCTGCCCCGTCTCGGCCTGATCGTTGCGCTGGCCAGCCTGGCGGCCTGCAAGACCGTCGGCCCGGATTACGCCCTGCCGGAAGGCTCGGCCTTCAAGCGCCCGCAGGCCAATGCGGCCTTCATCGATACGCAGAACCCGCAGGTGGCCGCCAACCAGGCGCTGCCCGACCGCTGGTGGTCGCTGTACAACGACCCGGTGCTGGACGGCCTGATCACGCAGGCGCTGCGTGACAACGTCGAGCTGAAGGCCGCCGATGCACATCTGCGCCGTGCCGCGGCGGTGTACGAGCAGGCGCTGGACGCCGGTGGCTTCGAGTACGAGGCCGAGGCCGGGGTCAGCCGCGCGCAGCTGTCGGCCGAATCGTTCCTGCAGGAGCACGAGCTGCCGGTGATCAACCTGGCCGATGGCAAGTTCGCGGTCAGCTACCAGTTCGACCTGTTCGGCAAGCTCAAGCGCGGCGCCGAGGCAGCGCGTGCCGACGAGCAGTCCGTTGCTGCCGCGCGCGACCTGGCCCAGGTCAGCGTGGTCGCGCAGGTGGCCGACAGCTATCTGGAAATCTGCCACGCCAACCACGAGCTGCACGTGGCCGAACATTCGCTGCAGCTGCAGCAACGCAGCCGCACGGTCACCGAGCGCCTGATCGCGGCTGGCCGTGGCACGCCGCCGGAACTGGCCCGCGCCAATGCCCAGGTCGCGCTGCTGGAAGCCGCGCTGCCGCCGCTGCGCGCGCAGCGTTCCGCGGCCGCCTATTCGCTGGCCGCCCTGCTCGGGCAGACCCCGGGCCAGCTGCCGGCCGGCGTGATCGACTGTGCACACGCCCCCGGCCTGGCGCAGCCGCTGCCGGTCGGTGATGGCCGTGCACTGCTGCAGCGCCGCCCGGACGTGCGCCAGGCCGAACGCAAGCTGGCTTCGGCCACCGCGCGGATTGGCGTCGCCACCGCTGAGCTGTATCCGGACATCCGCCTGGGGGCCTCGCTCGGTGCCGCCGGCCTGCTGGAGGATTTCGGCACGCCGATGACCCAGCAGTGGTCGATCGGCCCGCTGATCTCGTGGACGCTGCCGTCGTCCGGCACGCACGCACGCATCCACGCCGCCGAGGCGGGTGCCGATGCCGCGCTGGCCGAGTTCGACCACACCGTGCTGCAAGCGCTGCGCGAGACCCAGACCGCGCTGGACCGCTACGCGCAGGACCTGCGCCGGCTGCAGTCGCTGCGCACTGCGCAGGAACAGGCCGCATTGGCCGCCGAGCAGAACCGCCGGCTGTACCAGGGTGGCCGCACGCCGTACCTGTCCAGCCTGGATGCCGACCGCAGCCTGGCCACCAGCGATGCCACCCTGGCGGCCGCCGAAGCGCAGGTCTCGCGCGACCAAATCCATCTGTTCCTGGTGCTGGGCGGTGGCTGGCAGGCAAGCGCCACCGCGCCCAACGCCTCGACCGCAGCGAAGTAAACCATGAACGCGCTGACCGACCGCCAGGCCTGGCTGTTCTCGATCAAGACCTACCTGGCCGCGGTGGCCGCGCTGTACATCGCCATGGCCGGCAACCTGTCGCGCCCGTACTGGGCGATGGGCACGGTGTACATCGTCAGCCAGCCGCTGCTGGGCCCGACCCGCGCCAAGGGCGTGTACCGCATCGTTGGCACCCTGGTGGCCGGCCTGGCCACCCTGCTGGTGCTGCCGGCGCTGGTGGAAACGCCGCTGGTGCTGAGCGCGGCGATGTCGATCTGGCTGGCCGGCTGCCTGTTCATGGCCCTGCTCAACCGCGGCCCGCGCGGTTACGCGTTCCTGCTGGCCGGCTACACCACCGCCTTCATCGGTTTCCCTGCGGTGACTTCGCCGGAGACCATCTTCGACACGGTGGTGGCACGCAGCGAGGAGATCATCCTCGGCACGGTCGTGGCGGTGCTGGCCGCTTCGCTGCTGTTCCCGGCCTCGGTACGCCCGATGCTGCGCGCGCGCATCGGCAACTGGATGGAGGACGCCGCGCAGTGGTGCCGGCAGATCCTTGAACGTGGACGCGCGCACGCGCCGCGCAACCGGCTGGCCGCCGACCTGGTGCAGTTCGAGGCGCTGATCGAATTCCTGCGCCGCGATGATCCACGCCATGCCGGTTCGGCAGTGTCGATGGAGCGCCTGCGCGAGCGCATGCTGCTGCTGTTGCCGGTGCTGTCCTCGATTGCCGATCGCCTGAGCGCGCTGCGCAGCGATGGCCAGGCCCTGCCGGATGGGCTGCCGGCGCTGGTCGACGACATCCGCGATTGGCTGGATGGCCCGACCAACGCCAGTGAGTACGCGCGGCTGCGCGCGCGCATCAGCGCGCTGAAGCCGCAGGTGGACCGCGACCTGCAGCACCTGCAGCTGGCCAGCCTGCTGCTGCGCCTGGAGGAACTGGTGGACCTGTGGCAGGACTGCCGCACCCTGCAGCACGCCATCGACCACGGCACCGCGCCGCTGGACCGCGCGCATTACCGCATCCGTACCGAACGCGTAGCCGCTGACAAGCACGTCGACTACGGCATGGCGCTGTTCTCCGCGCTCAGTGCCGGCGTGGCACTGATGAGCTACTGCGTGCTGTGGATCGCGCTGGGTTGGGAGGGCGGTGGCAACGGCGCGATGATGGCCGCGGTGACCGCGGCGTTCTTCGCCGCGCAGGACGACCCGGCACCGAGCATGGTGTCGTTCCTGGTGTGGGCCATGGTCGCCTCGGTGGTGGCCGGCGTGTACCTGTTCGGCGTGTTCCCGGCCGTGCACGACTTCGGCCTGCTGGCGCTGGTGTTGGCGGTGGCGTTCCTGCCGCTGGGGCTGATGCTGCACCGCCCCAAGAGCGCGCTGTTCGCACTGCCGCTGACGGTGAACCTGGCCGCGCTGCTGAGCCTGCAGAACACCTACAGCGCCAACATCCAGACCTTCCTCAACTCGTCGATCGCGATGTTCATCGGCATTGGCTTTGCGGTGGTGATGACCCGCCTGTTCCGTTCGGTGGGTGCCGAGTGGACCGCGCGCCGGCTGGTGCGGCAGGGCTGGACTACGCTGGCCGAGGCCGCCGAAGGGCGCGGCCAGCAGGACCGCCAGCGCTTCGCCGCACGCATGCTCGACCTGCTGGGCCTGCTCGCGCCGCGCCTGGCGGCAACCCCGGAGGGCAGCGACATCGCCTCGGTGGATATGCTCAACGAAGCGCGCATCGGCCTGAACATCCTGCAGCTGCGCCGCGCGCGGCTGGAACTGCCCGAGCGCAGCCGCGAAGCGGTCGAGCACATTCTTGAGGAGATCGCCGCGCACTACCGGCGGCAGATTGCCGCACGCAAGCCGATGGTGGCGGCCGACGCATTGCGCGAGCGGCTGGATACCTCGCTGGGGCGGGTCGGCAGCGTAGCCGCCTGCAAGGCACGCGACGAGGCGCTGATGGGCCTGATCGGCCTGCGCTTCGCGCTGTTCCCGGAGGCGAAGGCGCTGGCGCCGGGCCTGGCCATGAGTGCAGCCGAACAGCCGTAGCGCGATACCCTGTGCGTCCACAGACCCCGTTGCCGGGGTCGGATCCTTCGCTGCGGGCGAAGGCTCTGACCCCTGCTCTGCACAGGAAGCTCCAATGAGTTACGACATGATGGTGTTCGAGGCCAGCGCCGCACCACGCGAGGCGGCAGCTTTCATCGCCTGGTTCGAAAAGCAGACGCAGTGGAACGAGCGCCACGAGTACGACGACCCGGCAGTCAGCAGCGCGGCGCTGCAGGCGTGGTTCGCGGAGATGGCGCAGGACTTCCCGCCGTTGAACGGCCCATTGAGCAACGACGATGACGACCGCGCCGAGGTGACCGAGTACAGCATCGGCCAGCAGGTGATCTACGGTGCGTTTGCCTATTCGGTGGCCGAACGCGCGCACGGCCGCGTGCAGGACCTGGCCGACAAGCACGGCGTGGGCTTCTTCGATGTGAGTGCCGATGAAGCGGCGATCGTGTTCCCGGATGGGCTGGTGTTGATCGCGGAATAGGTGTGGCGGCAGGGCTGCGCCCTGCACCTGCCAAGGCAACGTCAACGTCAAAAGCGGGTATTCCTTGGGATGGCGGGGTGGGGGCGGGTTGTGGGGGCGCCGGTAAACCCAACAATGGGGGGTGGTGGGGGCCACCAAGCCGCGCACACCCCCCCAACCCGCCCCCCCCCCCCCTC
>NZ_JCACKF010000045.1:26957-277849 GCF_059505245.1 Stenotrophomonas sp. | reverse complement strand
GGTGTTGGGGCGGGTGGGGGGGTGGGGCGCGCGGGGGGGCGGGCCCCCCCCCCCCCCCGGGGGGGGGGGCGCGCCCCCCCCACCCCCCCCCCCCCCCCCCCCCCCCCCCCCCCCACCCCGCCTTCGACAGTTTCCTGTGATCTGTCGGCACGGCGTTCTGCTCTGGTGGGCGTCGACCTTGATCGACACGGTAGATCCACGCCATGCGTGGATGAACGTCGGAATGATCGAAGTACGCTTTTGTAGAGTCGAGCCATGCTCGACTGCTTCTGCCTGGCGATCAGGTGAAGGGGTCGGATCCCGTTCCCGGTGGGAACGGGATCCGACCCCGATTCAGAACAACTGGCCCTGCACCGTGGGCTGTTCGAGGCGCGCCGGTGCTTCGGCCACCGCTTCCGCACCCAGCCGCCAGGCCAGGCCACCCAACCGGCTGGCGTGGCGTTTCAATGCGGCCTGCAGCACCTCTGCGCTGCCCGCCACATGCAGCACTTGGCGGGCGCGGGTCAGGCCGGTGTAGACCAGTTCGCGCGACAGCACACGGCTGTCCTGGCGTGGCAGCTGCAACCACACTTCATCGAACTCCGAGCCCTGTGCCTTGTGCACGGTCATCGCAAAGGCGCTTTCGTGCGCGGGCAGTGCGGCCGGGTGGAAGGCGCGCGGCTGCTCGACGGTGTCGCCGGGGAACCAGGCCACCATCGCGCCACTGCCATCGCGCAGGCAGATGCCGATATCGCCGTTGAACAGGCGGTGCCGGTAGCTGTTCTCGGTGACCAGCAGCAGGCGGCCCTGGAAGTAGCCCGGGGTGTTGCCGGCCAGCAGCTGTTCGATGCGGCTGTTGAGCCCGCGCGCACCCTGCGGGCCTTCGCGCAGCGCGGTCAGCACGCGCAGGCGCCCGGCCTGCTGCAGGGCAAGCGCTGGATCGGCCGCGTCGGCCAGTGCACGCCAGTGGCCCAGCAGGTGCTCGCGCTGGCCGCGCAATGGATCGGCCTCGCCTTCGTGGAAATGCACGCCTGCCAGCGACCCACCGCGCAGCAGCTGCAATGCGGTGCTGCTGTCGCCTTCGCGCACGGCATGCGCCAGTGGTGCCAGGTCCAGCGCATCGCTTTGCCGGTAACCACGTTGCAGCTGCACGCGGCGGCCGGCGAAGGCGCGCGGCGTGGCCTGGGGCTGCAACGTGGCCGGTGCCAACAGACCCTGCAGTGCCTGCGCATCATCGGCGCGGGTGCCGATGCCATCACCGCTGGCGCGCAGGATCGCGCTGAGCACATCACCGGCTTCGACCGAGGGCAACTGATCGGGGTCGCCGAGCAGGATCAGCCGCGTGCCGCTGGCGATCGCATCGACCAGCTTGGCCATCATCGGCAGATCGATCATCGAGGCTTCGTCGACCACCACCACGTCCACCGGCAGCGGATTGTCGGCGTGGTGGCGGAAGCGCGGCGAATCCGGGATCACGCCGAGCAGGCGATGCAGGGTGGTGCCGGAACTGGGCAGTGCCGCGCACAGCGCCGGGTCCACGCCGTGCTCCTGCAGGCGCTGCACGGCCAGCCGCAGGCTCTCGGCCATGCGTTCGGCGGCGCGCCCGGTGGGCGCGGCCAGCGCCACCTCGGGCAGCGGCTGGCCAGCGTGCCGGGCCTGTGCGGCCAGCAGCAGCAACAGCCGCGCGATGGTGGTGGTCTTGCCGGTGCCGGGACCGCCGGTGACCAGCGCCAGCGGATGGCGCAGGGTCACGCCGGCGGCGCGTGCCTGGTGATCCTCGCTGCCCAGTGCCTGCGGGAACAGCTGCGCGAACAACGGTGCCAGCGCGGCCATGTCCGGTGCCGGCAGTGGATGCCGGCCGATGCGCTGCAGCCCGGCCGCCAACTGCCGCTCGTACTCGCGATAGCGGCGCAGGTAGAGCAGGCCGTTCTCCAGCACCAGCGGCGCATCCTCGGCGATGGCATCGGCCTGCTCCGGCGTCGCTACCCAGGGCGATGCGCGCAGCTGCGCCAGCCAGTCCTGCGCGGCAGGCCACTCGGGCACGCCGTCCAGCAACCGCTGCGGCTGTGCCGGATCAAACCCGGCGTGGCCCTGCGACACCGCCAGCGAGGCGAGCGCGGCCGCCAGCGCCACACTGTCCGGCGTGTCGTCGCGCAACCGCTGCAGGCTGGTCGCCAACGCGTGATCGAGGGTGCGCAGCAGGCCCTTCTGGTGCAGTTCCTTCAGCAGGCTCATGCGCTGGCCCCACGGGCACGTGCGGCCAGTTCGGCCTGGGCCTGTTCGCCACCTGCGAACAGTGCGTCGAGTGCATCCACCAGCGCGAACGGGAAGCGGTCCACATGCACGCCGTTGCCGGCAGCATCCAGGCCGCGGCAGAACAGGTAGCGGATGCCCCCCATGTCGCGCTCGTAATCGTAGGCCGCGCCCAGACGGAAGCGCAGCCAGCGATGCAGGGCCACGGTATAGATCAGCGCCTGCAAGTCGTACTCGCTGTGGCGCATGGCAATGGCCAGCAGGTCCGGACTGTAGCCGGGCAGCCGGTTGGATTTGTAGTCGAGCACGTACCAGCGCCCGTCGCGCACGTAGGTCAGGTCGATCATGCCGGTCATCAGCCCTTCCAGGCGGCGGCGCTGGCCGAAGCCGCGACGCGCACTGGAAACCCCATGTGCATGCAGCAGCTGCAACAGCGCCGGTACCGTGGTCGGTTCGATGGCGAAATGGAAGTCGATTTCCGCGCGCCGCTCGCCTTCGCCCAGGCTGTGCAGCGCACCGCCCTCGGGCAGTGGCACGGTGAGCGTGTGGCCGACCAACGGCACCAGCACCGCCACGCCATCGTCCAGGTCGACGTCGGCATAGCCTTCATCGTGCAGCGCCTTGCGCAGCACCTCGGCCTGGCCCTCGGGCGCTTCCAGGCCCGGCTGCCAGCCCCCCCACGCAGCGAAGTCGACGTTCTCCATCGCCTCGTGCAGCACGTTGCCGAAGCGGCTGCCCATGAAGCGCGGGTCGACCGGCGGGCTGTCTTCGACGGCGGCGGGTTCCGGCAGCGCGGGCTCCAGCGGCAGTTCCGGGCCCGCGGGTTCGTCGGCGGCGGGCGCCGGCAGCTCGGTGGCGGCGGCTTCAATATCACTGCCAGCGCCCGCGTCGGCATGCGCCAGCTGGGTGAAGCTGTATACCCACCAGTCGTGCGGCACGCGCCGGGTCAGTGCACGCACTGCCGGAAGATCCCCTTCCACTTCGGCCGCCAGCTGCGGCAGCGCGGCCACTGTCTCACTGTCATCGATGTGCACGTCGGCGTGCGCGCGCAGCGCCTGCAGGTCACCCAGCAGCGGCGCCAGGCGCGTCTTGCCAAGCCCGGCCAGATCACCCACGGCGATCCACAGCGCATGCTCGGCGCGGGTCAGTCCCACATACAGCAGGCGCGCATCCTCGGCCCGCTGCTCACGCTCGCGCTGTGTGCTGGCCGCTTCCCAGGCCTCGTCCCTGTCCAGCTTCCAGTGCAGCTGGCGCTGGCCATCGACGTGCACGGTGCAGTGCGAGGCGGTGTTCGGTGCGCCGCCGTCGATGCCGACGAAGGGCAGGAACACCAGCGGATACTCCAGGCCCTTGCTCTTGTGCAGGGTGATGATCTGCACGCGGCGTGCATCCGATTCCAGGCGCAGCAACTGCTGCTCGTCATCCTGGTCGGCGCTGGCCATCTGCCCCTGCAGCCAGTCCAGCAGGCCATGCATGCCCAGCGCCTGCGCCGAGGCTTCCTGCAGCAGTTCGCCCAGCTGCAGGTAGTTGGTCAGGCGGCGCTCGCCGTCGATCAGCGCCAGCAGGCGTTCGCCGTGCGCGGCACAGACATCGGCGATCACCGCGAACGGACCACCGCGCTGCCAGCGCTCGCGCCAGTGCAGCAGCTGCGCCTGGAACCCGCGCTGCAGGTCGCCCTCGCGCTCCATCGCCGCGATCGCACTGGCCCGCTGGCCCAGCAACACCGTGGCCAGCGCTGCACGCAGGCGGCCTTCGTCTGCCGGTTGCAGCAGCGCCAGCAGCAGCGCGCGCAGATCACGTGCCTCACTGGTGGCGAACAGGCTCTGCTTGCCCGCCGCCACTGCGGGTATGCCAACCGCAGCCAGCGCGCGCTGCACCAGCGTGGCCTCGCGATGCGAGCGCACCAGCACCGCGATATCACCAGGCTGCAACGGGCGCCCACGCAACACCGCTTTGCCCGCACGCGCCTCGACCAGGGCCTGGTGGATCGCAGCCACGCAGGCCTGGGTCGCTGCCTCACGCGAGGCATCGGCACTCATCGCCTTGTCACCCCCGCTGCGCAGCACGCGCAGGGTGAGTGCCTTGGCGGCGTGGCCGTCGTGCAGATAGTCCTCATCGGTGCGCACGCCACCGGGACGCACCGGCTCGAACTGGATGTCACGCTCGAGGAAGGCGTCCTCACCCCCGTTGTCGTACAGCGCCTGCAACGCGCGCAGCACTGACGGTCGCGAGCGGAAGTTCTGGTCCAGCACCGGCGCCTGCTGCGCCACCTGCTTGGCCTTCAGGTAGGTGTGGATGTCGCCGCCGCGGAACCCGTAGATCGCCTGCTTGGGATCGCCGATCAGGAACAGCGCCGGTGCCAGGCCGAGTTCGCGCACCTCCGGCGAATTGCCGAACACGGTGTGGAAGATGTTCCACTGGCGATCATCGGTGTCCTGGAACTCATCGACCAGCGCGATGCGGTACTGCGCGCGCAGCTGCCTTACCAGCGGCAGCCGCTGCGGGCCTTCCAGGGCCAGTGCCACGCCATCGATCAGATCGTCATAGGTCTGCACCCGGCGCGTGCGCTTCAGCGCCTGCAGGCGCTGCATGGCTTCGGCGCGAAGCGCGTGCAGGAAATTCAGCGCGGTACCACGCAGCCAGGCATCGCGTTCGGCCAGCAGCGCGACATAGCGCGCCAACGGCACCTGCACTGGCGACGACGGCGTGCGGTCGGGGAACTTCTTGTTGGTCTTGTCGGCCAGCACCTCCGGCAGCAGTGCCGGCAGGCGCTCGCTGGCCAGCAGCTCGCGCGGGTCGCCGCGCTCGGCCCAGGCCAGCAGCTGCCGGCCCAGCGTGTGCAGCCAACCCAGCTTGTAGGACACCCCGTTGATCCACTTGTTGTCGACGGCATCGCAGAGGTCGATGAAGAACTGCTCGCCATGCCCGCGCAGCGCCTGCTGCAGTTCGGTGGCGGCGGCCTGCAAAGCCGGCTGTGGATCGGCCAGCGCCACCGGCCGCGGCAACGGATGCAGCGGTGGCGCGCCCAGCAGCGCGCGCAGATCGGCGGCCAGCGCGTCCGGGTTGGACCACAGCCAGGTCAGCGGCTCCAACGTAGCCGGGTCATTGGCATGCACGCGCCACAGGTCGGCGGCCAGCTCTTCCAGCAACTCACGGTCGCTGGCCAGCAGCTCCGGCGGATCGAAGGTGTGGCCGCTTTCCAGCGCGTGCTCGCGCAGCACCCGGGTGCAGAAGCCATGAATGGTGAAGATGGACGCCAGGTCGATTTCGTCGGCGGCCACCTGCAGGCGGCGCTTCAGTGCGGCGGCGCTCTCGGTCCCCCCCTGCAGATGGCGCTGCAGCACCTGGCGGGTCAGCCTCGTGTCCGGTGCTTCGCCCTCGGCCGGTTCCAGATCGACCAGGCGCGCGGCCAGCGACAGGCGCTCGCGGATGCGCTTGCGCAGTTCCTGGGTGGCGGCATCGGTGAAGGTCACCGCCAGGATCTGGCCGATGCGCAGGCCCTGCTCCACCACCAGGCGGGTGAACAGCGTGGCCAGGGTGAAGGTCTTGCCGGTACCGGCGCTGGCCTCGATCAGGCGGATACCATCCAGCGGCAGGGCCAGATAGGGATCGCCCGCCATGCGCTGGGAGTCCTCATCGACGATGGCGGTGCTCATGTGCTGCCCTCCTGGCGTGCATCGGCGCCAAGGGTGCGGCCTTCGCGCACCGCGCTGAAGACCACCTGGCTGTTGCGCAGCAGATCGGCATAGCCGGCGTCGGTGGCAAATGGATCGGCACCGCGCAGCAGCAGCTGCCAGGCGTCGCTGCTGGATTCACCCCAACTGCGGTCGCTGCCGTGCCACTGCTTCCAGCCTTCGCTGCGCTGCTTTTCGGCCGGCGCGTTGTACAGCACCCAGCCGGTGTAGGGGGCAAAGCGCAGCGGTTCACGCAGTCCGCGTTGGCGCAACTGCAGCAATGCGCGCAATGCCGCGCGTGCAGCAGGAGCGCTCAGTGCCGGCAGTACATGCGGGCCGGGACCGGCGTCGCCGCCATCATGGAACTGCACCAGCGGCAGGGCATCGCCGGCAGCGTTGGCCAGCAGCCAATCCAGGCCCTGGCGGATCACCGCAGTGCCATTGAGGGTGCCAGCGCGCAGGCGCACCAGCCCGTCGGGGTGTCGATCGGCCACACGGCCATGCAGGCGCACGCCATCGATCTCCACTTCATAGCGGCGGCTTTCCAGCGGCTCGCCCCGCATCCAGCCCAGCAATGCACTGGCATACGGGCGGGTCTTCAACTGCTCCACCTCGAACTGGCGCTCACCCAGGGGGCCCGACGGCAGCAGGCCACGCGCGCGCAGCCGCGGATACAACGGCTCGGTATCGCCACTGAGCGTGGCGCGTACCACCGCCGCCTGCACGCTGCGCTTTTCCGGCCCGCGCGAGGACAGCACCAGCGGTTCCAGGTCATCGACCTCCTCGACATCGTCGGCCAGGCGCAGGCCCAGCGACTGCGCCAGGAACTGCCCGGCCGGATCGCACAGGAAGCGGCGCAGGGTATCGAGTGCAACGTCGTCTTCCACCGCATCGTCGAGCGGCGGCAACGCGGCATCGAACCACGGCTGCAGGCCTCCGCGCGCGCCGGTGAGGCGACCGGCGGCCGGATGCCATTGGCGGCGATAGCTGAAGCGGCGTGGATCACCGTCACCGAACGCCGCCGGAGAGAACGGCTGCAGTGCGTGGCGCACGGTGAAGTCGCGGACCGCCGCAGGCGGATCGAGGTGATACGCAGCGGCGGCATCGATCAGTTCACTGACCAGCACCGACGGCTCACGCGCGCTGCCATCGCGCGGATCGGCACCGAGGTAGCTCAGGTAGAACACCTCCTGCGCGGCGGCGAACAGCTGCAGGAACAGGAAGCGGTCGTCTTCGCGGGTGGAGCGGTCGCCGGGCCGGCGGCGCGGCGTGTCCAGCTCGGCAGTAAGCTGGTTGAGACCGGCAGCCGGGTCACGGCGCGGGAAATCGCCATCATTGAGACCGAGCACGCAGATCACCCGGAACGGCAGCAGGCGCATCGGCACCATGCGGCCAAAGCTGATGCCACCGGTCAGCAGCGGCGCGCGCGTATCGGCCTCGCCCAGTGCTCCGGCGAAGTGCGCGCGCACGACCTCCGGCGGCACCCCGTCCGTGAAGCCGGCCTTGGCGGCATCATCGGCGAACTGGTTGAGCAGCTTGCGCAGGCGCTCCAGGGCACGCTGGCTGTTGGGCGAACTGGGCGCAGTCGGCAGCAGCGCGTCCAGCAGCGACAGCAGGCGTTGCCGCCACTGCGCCGGCGTCAGCAGTTCGCCGAGGCGGCGCTGGTAGACCGCCAACACGCGCAACAGGCGCAGCAGCCGGTCCAGGGCGTCCAATGCGCCGCCCTCCAGCTCGATCCACGGGGCAACACCGGCCAGGTCGGCCTCGCTGCCGGTGGCATGACCGAGCACCAGGCGATCCAGCGCGAACTGCCAGGTGTAGGCGTCGTCGGCCGGGGCCTGGTGCTGGTTGCGGTGCTTCGCATCCAGGCCCCAGCGCGCGCCAGCCTGCTGCAGCCAGCCATGCAGGCGATCAAAGTCCACCGCCTCCAGCCCGGCCGCTTCGGCCAGCGGCGCGCTGGCCAGCAGGTCCAGCACTTCGTTCAGGCCGAAACGCGAGACCGGCAGGCCCAGCAGGTGCACGAACACGTCGGCCAGTGGCTCGCCGGCGAGCGGACTGCTGTCGGCCAGCGCATAGGGAATGTGCTCGTCCTCGCCCCCACGGCCGCCGAACACTGCTTCCAGATACGGCACATAGGGGTCGATGTCCGGTGCAAGCACGGCGATCTCCCGCGCCTGCAGCGGCGGGTCGAAGCGCGGGTCCTGCAGCAGGCTGCGCAGCTGGTCGTGCAGCACCTGCAGTTCGCGCAGGCGGGTATGGCAGGCATGCACCTGCAGGCTGGGATCGTCGCTGCGCAGCCCGTCGCGCAGCTCGCCCGAGGGCAGCGCACGGCGGTGGAACAGATCGCGCTGCAGGCGATGCAGCAGGCTGTCGGACAGTCCACCTTCGGCCAGCGTCGGCCGGGTGTCGTCCTCCGGATCCGAATACGCGGCAATCTCGCCGGCCGGGTGCACCACCTCGTAGCTGCCCAGCACCGCCATGAAATCGCGCCCGGCCGCGCCCCAGGCTTCCAGCAGGCGGTTCTCACCGGCCGCTTCACCGAAGGGATCGGGCGCGCCGCTGCGCAGGCGCTCGGCCAGCGTCTGCAGGTCACCCCAGTACGACTGCACCGGCGTGGGCATATAGAAGTGCAGCTCGCCCACCCGCGCCTGGGTGGCCATCACCCGCAGCACATCGGGCGAGATGTTGAGCGTCGCGAACGCGGACATGCGTGGTGGCAGGCCCTGCGGCAACGGCTGGCCGGCGCCCTCGAAGCGGTCCAGGTAAGCCTGGATGCGGCGCGCGCGGTAGTCGTGGCCAGCGGCGATGCTGCGCCAGAGGATGGCCTGCGGGTCGGCCGGGTCGGCGCCGGCCTCCCAGCGCAGCAGCCAGTCGCGGCGCCAGGCCTGGTACTTCTCGAACACCGACGCCAGTTCACCGGCCAACGCCCACGGCTTCAATGCATCGCTACCGGCAAGATAGGACTGCAGCGCGCGCATCGGTGGCTGCGCCAGCAACGCCGGGTCGCGCAGTGCCTGGTACACCTTCCAGTGCAGGCCGGCCGCGTCCAGGTCGTCGCGTTCGCCGGGCACATTTGCGTTGAGTGCACGGGCAACGAACTCGCCCGGGGTCAGGAACTCAAGATTGGCGGCCACGCCATATTCGGCAGCGAGTGTTGCTTGCAGCCAACGCCGCATCGCCACCTGCGGAATCAGCACCACCTCCGGCGCCAGCAGCGGCTGACCCGCAACCGGCGCACGCACGTTGCGCGCCAGCAGCGCGGCCAGCACGTCCAGGGAGTTGGAATGGTAGAGGCGGAAATCGCTGCCCGGGTCACTCATCATGCACAGTGTGCAGCACGGCAGGCAGTATTCAATGGCCGGTCCATCGCCGGTACGGATTGTTCCGGGCTGCCGGCCGATTATCCCGGCCTGGCAAGGGTCTTGCCGTGCCACAATACTGGACCGTCCAGTCTGCTTATGTTCAGCCGACGGGCCCGATCCTTCGATGTCTAAAAAACGTTAATGGTGCCCATGTCGGCTTCCACCTCCAGTCTGGTGCAGTTATCCAACGTCCGCATCGACCGGAGCGGGCGCACGATCCTGCGCGACGTGTCGCTGCAGGTGCCCAAGGGCAGCATCACGGCCGTGCTGGGTCCGTCCGGCAGCGGCAAGTCGACCCTGCTGGCGGCACTGACCGGCGAACTGCGCCCGGTGGCTGGCGAGGTCACCCTGTTCGGCAAGCCGATTCCGCAGGACAGCGGCGCGCTGCTGGAAATGCGCAAGAGTGTGGGGGTACTGCTGCAGGGCAACGGCCTGCTGACCGACCTCACTGTGGCCGAAAACGTCGCGCTGCCGCTGCGCACGCATACCCGCCTGCCGACCGCCGTGCTGCGCCGCCTTGTGGAAATGAAGCTGCATGCGGTGGGCCTGCTGGCCGCTGCCGATGCCTGGCCGCGCGAGCTGTCCGGTGGCATGGCGCGCCGCGTCGCGCTGGCCCGTGCGCTGGCGCTGGACCCGCCGCTGATGATCTACGACGAGCCACTGACCGGGCTGGACCCGATCGCCTCTGGCGTGATCATGAGCCTGATCCAGCGCCTCAACCACAGCCTGGGCCTGACCAGCATCATCGTCAGCCACCACGTGCACGAGACCCTGCCGATCTGCGACCAGGTGATCGCCATCGCCAATGGCGGCATCGTGTTCCAGGGCACGCCCGACGCGCTGCAGTCCAGCCAGGACCCGTTGCTGCGGCAGTTCCTGCACGGCCAGCCTGACGGCCCCATCCCGTTCGATGCCGCACCGCGCGCGAGGGTCGCCTGATGCCGTTCGTCCAAGCCACCCGCTCGCTCGGCCGCGCCGGCCTGTTCTCGCTGACCGTGCTGCGTGGTTCGCTGCCAACCCGTGATTTCCTGGCCGAACTGACCCGCGAGATCTACAAGATCGGCGCGCGCTCGCTGCCGATCATCGCCGTCGGTGGCGCCTTCGTCGGCCTGGTGCTGACCCTGCAGGGCTACCGCACGCTGACCACCTTCGGTGCGGCCGACGCGCTGTCGACCCTGCTCGGCCTGTCGCTGTACCGCGAACTGGCACCGGTGCTGACCGCGCTGCTGTTCATCGGCCGCGCCGGCAGCTCGATCGCCGCCGAACTGGGCCTGATGCGCGCCACCGACCAGATCAAGGCACTGGAGCTGATGGCGATCGACCCGGTGGCCAAGGCCGTGGCGCCGCGCTTCTGGGCGGCGGTGCTGACCGTGCCCCTGCTGACCGGCATCTTCTGTTCGCTGGCGATCAGTGCCAGCTACTTCGAAGCGGTACACGTGCTGGGCCTGGACAATGGCGTGTTCTGGTCGGCGCTGCGCAACAGCGTCGATTTCTGGGATGACTTCGGCGTGGCGATGCTGAAGTCGGCGATCTTCGGCGGCACCGCCGCGCTGGTCGCCGCCTACGTTGGTTTCCACGCCGAGCCGACCATCGAGGGCACCTCGGTGGCGACCACCCGTGCGGTGGTCAACGCCTCGCTGCTGGTACTGATGTTCAACTTCGTGCTGTCGGCAATGTTGTTCACCTAACCCCTCCACCGGCGGTGCGCAGGCGCGCGCGGCCACCACGACTCGATCAGGTAATCCACATGGCCATCCGCGGTCCCAGACTCGAATTCTCCGTCGGCGCCTTCCTGCTGCTGGCCCTGGCCTCGCTGATGGTGCTGGCCGTGGCCTCGACCAACCAGCGCTGGAGCTGGGGCAGCCAGGGCTACGAGCTGAAGGCGCGTTTCTCCCAGGTCGGCCAGCTGCGCAAGCAGGCGCCGGTGAAGATCGGCGGCGTCACCGTCGGCCAGGTCGCCTCGATCGACCTGGATCCGGTGAAGTTCGAATCCATCGTGACCCTGCGCATGGACAGCAAGGTCAAGGACCTGCCGGCGGACACCTCGGCCGGCATCTTCACCAGTGGTTTGCTCGGCGAGAGCTATATCGGTCTGCAGCCGGGCGGTGACCCGGACGTGCTCAAGGCCGGTGACGAGATCGTCTTCACCCAGCCGGCGGTGGACCTGATCCAGCTGGTCGGCAAGTACATGTTCAGTGGCGGCGCCGGTGGTGGCGCAGGCCAGAAGCCCAACGATGGCGCGCAGGCGCCTGCAACGGAACCGCAACCATGAAGATGAAACTGATCCCGGCCCTGCTCGCCTCGGCGCTGCTGGCGGCTACTCCATTCCTCGCCCAGGCCCAGGCCCAGGCCCAGGCCACCGCTCCCGCCCCCGCCGCTGCCGCGGCGCAGGGCCAGGCCGGCAAGGTGGTGATCGATGCCAGCACGCGCATCCTCACCACCCTGCAGCAGCGCCGCAGCGAGTTCAGCAGCAACCCGGCCAGCCTGCGCAGCTACATCGACAGCGAACTGAACCGCACCTTCGATCGCGACTATGCCGCGCGCCTGGTGCTGGGCCCGCACGCCCGCGGCGCCTCGGATGCCGACATCAAGCTGTTCGCCGATGCCATGGCCGACAGCCTGATGCAGCGCTACGGTTCGACCCTGCTCAACATCCAGGGCAAGCCGAGCTTCCGCCTGAAGGGTGAAAGCCCGCTGCCGGGCAACCGTGGCGTGCGCGTGAGCACCGAACTGGTGCGCGCCGGCAATGAACCGACCCCGGTCGAATACTGGATGCGCAACGTGAACGGTCAGTGGAAGATCTTCGACGTCAACATCGAAGGCATCTCCTACGTGCAGACCTTCCGCAACCAGTTCGATACCCCGCTGCGCCAGAAGGGCATCAAGCAGGTGGCCAGCGAGCTGCACAGCGGCAGCATGCAGGCCGGGCCCGCCGGCAATGGCAAGTAACGCACTTGCGCTGCTGGAAGGCGACACCCTGCGCCTGCGCGGGGTGCTTGACCGTGCCGCGGTGATCGCACTGTGGCCGCAGCTTCAGGCCCTGCCGGCCAAGCTGGCGCGGCTGGAGCTGGGTGAGGTCGAGCGCGTGGACAGCGCCGGCCTGGCGCTGCTGGCCGAGCTGGCGGCCCGTGCACGCAAGGCGGGCCATGCGCTGGCCATCTCCGGCGCGCCCGCCGGCTTCAACGAGCTGAGCGCAGCCTACCGGCTGTCGCCCGACCTGGATTTCAACGCTACTTCTGCTGCGAGCTGACATGAACGTCGTACGCACTTTCCCCCTGATCCTCCTGGCCACCGCCCTGACCGCCTGTGCCGGCAAGCCCGCGCGCAGCGATGCACCGGTCGCCAGCACCGTGGTTGCGCCCGGCCCTGCTGCTCCGGCCGCAACGGCCGATACCGGCGGGGTCGACGCTGCTCCGGTCGCCTCCGTGGCCAACCCTGCCGCGCCCACCGCTTCAGCGCCGACGGCTGCGCCGCAGGGCATAGAGGCCAGCCCACCGAAGGCCGCAGCGTCCACCGCCGCCGCCGGCGACGATGATTTCGACGCCCTCTATGGTGGTATCGGCAACACCGGCAACGCGGCGGCCTACGATCCGTGGGAACCGTTCAACCGCAAGGTGCACACCTTCAACAATGCGGTCGACCGCGGCGTGGCGCGCCCGCTGGCCACCGCCTATACCCATGTGGTGCCGCGTTTCGCGCGCACCGGCGTCAGCAACTTCTTCAGCAACCTGCGTGCGCCGGTGACCATCACCAACCAGCTGCTGCAGGGCCGTGGTGCCGATGCGTGGGACAGCCTCGGCCGCTTCCTGATGAACAGCACGCTGGGCATCGGTGGCCTGTTCGATCCAGCCAGCAAGGCGATGGTGCCGCGTCGCAATGAAGACTTCGGCCAGACCCTGGGTGCCTGGGGCTGGCGTCGTTCGCGCTACGTGGAACTGCCGTTCTTCGGCCCGCGTACCGTACGCGACGTGTTCGGCCTGGCGGGTGACATCCCGTTGTCGCCGATCCGGCGCGTCGAGGAAGACAAGATCCGCATCGGCCTGCAGGGCCTGCAGCTGGTCGACACCCGCGCACAGCTGCTGGCGATCGACGATCTGCGCGACACCGCAGTGGACGAGTACGCCCTGGTCCGCGATGCCTGGATGCAGCGCCGCAACTACCAGATCGAGAACGATCTGCGCAGCAAGCGCGACCGCGGCCATGACGATGCCAATTCGCCGATCCCGGTCGATGCGATGCCGATGCCGCAGTGGACCCACTGAGGCCGTGCGACGGTGCATGAAAAACCCCGCCTCGGCGGGGTTTTTCTTTTCCGGTGGGTGCCAACCCTGGTTGGCACGCCGTGCTCAGGCCGCCAGCGCGGCCTCGATGGCCTCGCGCAGGCGCGCGTCATCGGCGGCCACGTCCGGGGCAAAGCGTGCGACGACCTTGCCATCACGGCCGACCAGGAACTTCTCGAAGTTCCACAGCACCGCCGGTGCCGGATGGATCGGGATCTCCTTGCTGGCCAGGCGCTCACGCAGCGGGCCTTCGCCGATCGACTGCGGCTGCGCGGCGGTCAGCTGCTGGTACAGCGGGTGGGTGTCCTCGCCAGCCACGCTGATCTTGGAGAACATCGGGAAACTGACATCGTAGGTGAGCTGGCAGAACTGCTGGATCTCGGCCTCGCTGCCCGGCTCCTGGCCAAGGAAGTTGTTGGCGGGGAAGCCCAGCACTTCCAGGCCCTGCGCGTGCTTTTCCGCATACAGCGCCTGCAGGCCTTCGTACTGCGGGGTCAGGCCGCACTTGGAGGCGACGTTGACCAGCAGCAGCACCTTGCCCTGGTAGTCGGCAAGCGAGGACGGCTGGCCGTCGATGGTGGTGAGGGGAATGTCCTGGATCGGGGTGCTCACGCGGGGGCTCCGGCTACGGCGGGGAATGGCCCACCAGCATAGCGCCGCGCGCGCTGTTGTAGAGCCGAGCCCATGCTCGGCTGATGGTATGGCAGCCGAGCGTGGGCTCGGCTCTACAGGCAGGATTCAGTCCACGCAGATCGTGCCCTGCGCCTTGCCATCATCGATGCGCTGGCGGCACCCGAAGTTCTGGCGCACATCACGCTGGCAGGTACCGGTGGCGGCACTGCCGGCGGCCACCTCGGCTCCGGCCAGGCACTGGCCCGTGCAGTCGCTCTTGCGGCTGCAGGCCTTGCCGGCGTCCGCATAGGGAATCACGCACTGCTCGCGCTGCAGGCGGCCGAGCCGCTGCAGCGTGCCGCCAGCGGCCTGGCAGTCGACGTCACGTGCTTCGCGGTAGGCCTCGCTGGCTTCCGGCGCAGGAGCGGCCGTAGTCGTGTCGGCGACCGGGGGCGTGCTGCTGCACGCAGCCAGCAACGCAGCCAGGACAAGAACGGCACAGGAGCGCATGCGCATGTCGATACCCGCCACGGACTCAGGGTGCCCAGCATAGCCAGGCGCAGGTGCACGGGACGTGTCAACCCGCATTGCCGTCCTCGTCGTCCTCCGGCGCGCCCAGCTGCTGCATCGGGTCCGGGGTCAGCTCCGGGGGCAGCGCGCGCTTGGCCTTGCTGCCCAGTTCGGCAAGCCGACGGGCGCGGCTGATGGCCGACTGCGGCGAATCGATCAGGCGATTGCGCGCATCGGCGTAGGCCTTGCCGGCATCGTCCAGCTTCTTGCCCATGGCGGTGAAGTCCTGCAGGAACCCGGTCAGGGCGTCCAGCACCAGACCGCCGGCCTCGCTGATCTTCAACGCCTGCTTCTGCACCTTGTCGCGCGTCCACAGGCGCTCGGCCACGCGCAGCAGCGCCATCAGGGTGTTGGGCGAGGCGAACACCACGCGGTTGTCGAAGGCGAACGCCTGCAGGCTGCCATCGGCGCCCAGTGCGGCTGACAAGGCACCCTCGATGGGAACGAAGGCGATGGTGATGTCCAGCGTCTCGCTGCCCAACGCCTTCGGATAATTCTTCTCGCCCAGGTCCTTAACGTGCTGGCGCAGCGCAACCGCGTGCCTGCGCAACGCGTCTTCCGACTGCTCCGGGGTAGTGGCATTCATGGCTTCCTGCCAGGCGATCAGGTTCACCTTGCTGTCGATCACCACGCTGCGTTCGTCGGGGAACTGCACCACCACGTCCGGTCGCAGGCGCGCACCTTCGTCATCCACGGCATGCTTCTGCCGCTGGTAGTGCACGCCCTCTTCCAGCCCCGATCCGCGCAGCACGTTGTCGAGCATCAGCTCGCCCCAGTCGCCGCGGACCTTGGCATTGCCCTTCAGCGCATTCGTCAGCGCCGATGCCTGCGCCGCCATGTCCTGGTTGAGCGTCTTCAGTTCGCCCACCGCACCCAGCAGGCTGGCGCGTTGCCGCGCTTCCTCGCCATACAGCGTATCGACGCGGGTGCGGAAATCGCCCAGCTTGTCGGCGAACGGCTTGAGCAGCCCCTCGATGTCCGCGCGTGACTGCACTGTCGCCTGCCGCACGTTCTTCTCGAACTGCTGTCCGCGTTCGTCGAACACCTTGCCCGCCAGTTCGGCGAAGGCGCCCGACAGCTTTTCCTTGGCGGTATCAAGATAGCTGCGCAGTTCGGCACTGGCCCGTTCGGAGTGCTGCAGATTGGCCACCGCGCGGGCATGTTCACCGTGCAACTGCTGGTAGCGCTGCTGCGCCTGCTGCAGCTCGCTGCTGGTCTCCGCAACGGCAGCGCGCGCCTGCGCCAGGGCCGCTTCACGTTCGGCCAGCTGTGCTTCGCGACTGGCCGACAGCGCTGCTTCGCGCTCCACCCGGGCGGTCAGCGTAGTGACGGCCTGTGCGTGCTGCTGGCTGCGGCTCCGTTCGTTCTCCAGTTCAGCGCTCAGCGCATCGAGGCGGCCGCGCAGCTGGCCGGCATCGACCAGGGCGAGGCGATGCTGTTCGCGTTCGCTGTCCAGCAGCCGCTGCAGTTCGTCGGAGGGTGCACCGCCAGCACTGCGACGCCACAGCAGCACCAGCGCGACCAGGGTCGCCAGCAGCAGGACCACTGCCAGGATCATGAGGACTTCGATATTCATGCGATCAGTTTAGCCCCGCTGCGCTAGGCTGGGTCGGTCTGCCCCGGAAGCCCCCATGCTCGCTCTGTACGGAAAACCCACCTCCATCAACGTGCGCAAGGTGCTCTGGCTGTGCGCCGGCCTCGACCTGCCACTTCACCACGAGCCAGCGCCGCCGACGGACCTGCTGGCCACACTGAACCCGAACCGGCAGGTGCCGGTGCTGCGCGATGGCGGCTTCGTGCTGTGGGAATCCAACAGCATCTGCCGCTACCTGGCCGTACGCGCTGGCCGTGATGACCTGCTGCCCCGCGCGGCACAGGATCGTGCGCGGGTCGAACAATGGATGGACTGGCAGGCCAGCGACCTCAACAGTGCCTGGCGGCACGTGTTCATGGCACGCGTGCGCCAGCATCCGGACTACCCGGACGATGCCCGCGCCGAGGCCAGCCTGGTCCAGTGGAACGGCTTGATGGGCGTGCTTGATGCCCAGTTGGCCGCTGGCGGCTACGCCGCTGGCAACACCTTCACCCTCGCCGACATCGTGCTCGGGCTGTCGACCCAGCGCTGGCGCAGCACACCGGGCCACAAGCCGGCGCTGGCACACGTGGGCGCCTGGTTCGAGCGCCTGCGCCAGCAGCCCGGTTTCGCCGAACACGTCGACAACGGCGTGGCCTGAGGCAGGGGTCGGATCCCTTTCCCGGGGCAAAGGGATCTGACCCCAAGGGTGCGGGAACGACCCGGCCTTACCAGCCTTCCAGCACGATCTTGCCCTTGGCGCGGTGGCTCTCCAGCAGCGCGTGGGCGCGCCGCAGGTTGGCCGCGTCGATGCGCCCGAAGTGCTCGCCCAGCGTGGTCTGCAGCACGCCCGTGTCGATCAGCTCGGCCACACGGTTCAGCAGGTCGTGCTGGCGCTGCATGTCGGCGGTGCGGTACAGCGGCCGGGTGAACATCGACTCCCAGTGCAGTGACAACGCCTTGCGCTTGAGCGCCATCACGTCCACCTGGCCAGGATCATCGATCAGCCCCAGCTGGCCCTGCGGCGCCAGCAGTTCCACGATCTGCGCGTAGTACTGGTCGGAGTGGGTCAGGCTGGCCACATGCTGCACTTCGCTGATGCCGAGCCGCGCCAGTCCCTCGGCCAGCGGCAGGCGGTGGTCGATCACGTGGTGCGCGCCCATTGCGTATGCCCAGTCCTGGGTATCCGGACGCGAGGCGGTGCCGATCACGGTCAGCCTGGTCAGCTTCCGCGCCAGCTGCACCAGGATCGAACCGACACCACCGGCAGCACCGATCACCAGCAGGGTCTGGCCCTCGCCACCACCCTCGGGGATGCGCAGGCGGTCGAACAGCAGCTCCCAGGCGGTGATTGCAGTCAATGGCAGCGCCGCGGCGGCGGCATCATCGAGGCTGGCCGGCTTGCGCCCGACGCTGCGCTCGTCCACCAGCTGGTACTCGGCATTGCTGCCCGGGCGGTCGATGACGCCGGCGTAGTAGACCGCGTCGCCGGGCTGGAACAGGGTCACCTCGCTGCCCACCGCGTCGACGATGCCGACCGCATCCCAGCCCAGTACGCGCGGGCCATCGGTGGCCACGCCGCGGCGGACCTTGGTGTCGACCGGGTTCACCGCCACCGCGCGTACCGCCACGCGCAGGTCGCGGGGGCCGGGCTGCGGCAGCTCCAGTTCGATGTCGATCAGGGCCCGGGCATCATCGATCGGCAGGCCGGCGTGGGTATAGGCAATGGCGCGCATGGCAGCGGTCCAGTGGGGAAGGAGGCGACAGGTTGCGCCGCGCGCGCTCCCTCGGAAAGGCGCAGAATCGGGCAGCACTTTCACTCTGGCGATGAAGATGATCCGCTTCGACGATCTGCAGCTGTTCGTCCGCACTGCCGCGCTGGGCAGCTTCTCGCAGGCCGCCCGCGAGGCCGACCTGCTGCCGGGGCAGGTCGCTGCGGCGGTGGCACGGCTGGAGCGCGAGCTGGACCTGCGCCTGTTCGTGCGCACGACCCGCAGCCTGCGCCTGACCGGCGAGGGCGCGCTCTACCTGCCGTATGCGCAGGAGGTGCTGGCCACCCTGCGCGAAGGCCAGGCCCGCGTGCAGGGCGAGGACACCGAGCTGCACGGCACGCTGCAGCTGTCGGCGCCGTCGGACTTCGGCCGCAACCTGCTGCTGCCCTGGCTGAGCGCGTTCCGCGCCGCGCACCCGCGGCTGCGCCTGCACCTGCGCCTGTCCGACGAGGTCGCCGACGTGTTCCGCGAACCGGTCGACGTGGCCATCCGCATCGGCCACTTCGATGACGCCAACTACGTAGCCCTGCCCCTGCTGGAAGGCAACCGGCGCGTGCTGGCCGCCTCACCCGGCTACCTGCAGCGGCGTGGCCCGCCCACGCGCCTGGAGGATCTGCGCGAGCACGACTGCCTGGTCTATCAACTCAATGGCCGCGCCTACGATCGCTGGTCGTTCGAGGTGGACGGGCGCCGCAGCGTGGTTCCGGTACGCGGCCCGCTGGTCTGCGACGACGCCGACGTGGTGCGGCGCTGGGCCGTGGCCGGCGAAGGCATCACCTACAAGTCCTGGCTGGACCTGCGCGAGGATGTGCAGGCCGGGCGCCTGCAGGTGCTGCTGGACGGCGTTGGCAGCAGCATCCCGCTGCAGCTGGTGTGCCCGCATCGCAAGCAGTTCTCACCCGCCGTGCGGCAGCTGCACGCGCAGCTGCGCCAGCACCTGCAACCGCTGCTGTCCGGGATGCCGGTTGGCCCCACCGGCCCCCTGTCGCCCGCCGCAGCGCTGGCCGACAATGGCGGCCCCCCGTAACAGAAGAGCACCGCCATGCCGTGGATGGGCATCCAGGACCTGTGGACGTTTCTGGTCGCCGTGCTGGTGTTTCTCGCCCTGCCCGGTCCCGGTACCTTCACGCTGCTGACTGCCACCGGCCGTGGCGGCGTGCGCGGCGGCTACACCGCACTGGCCGGCCTGCTGGTCGGCGACCAGATCCTGATGTGGCTGGCGCTGGCCGGCGTGGCGGCGCTGCTCAAGGCCAATCCTCTGGTATTCCACGCCGTGCAGTACCTCGGCGCGGCCTACCTGGTGTGGGTCGGCATCAGCCTGCTGCGCACGCCCAAGCACGAGGGCGGCGACGCCGGCCCGATCCGCATGCAACCCGGCCGCTACTTCCAGCAGGCGATCCTGGTCAGCCTGCTCAACCCGAAGGCGATCCTGTTCTACATGGCCTTCCTGCCGTTGTTCATCGATCCGAAGGCGCACCAGGGCATCGCCACCTTCGCCGCGCTGGCCGGCATCATCCTGGTGGTCAGCATCGCCTACTGCTCGATGCTGATCGGCGTGGGCAACCTGGCCCGCCGCCGGTTGATCCAGCACCCGCGGATCAGCGATGCGCTGCGCCGCGTGGCCGGCCTGTTCCTGGTGGGGTTCGGCATCCGGTTGGGGTTGAACGGATGATCCGGCGCGTGCTGGTGCTGGTGCTCATCGGGCTTCTGGCCGACACCGCAGCGGCCAGCGTGCAGGACCATCGCTGCCTGACGGGCGGTCGCAACGACGGCATCCACCTGCTGTGGCGCTGGCTGGACGATGGAAGCGCCGACGTGCAGTACGCCGGGCAGCGCGGCCGCCTGCAGCTGCAACGGGTGTCGCAGGAAACGACGGCGCTGGACGAAGACCGCCCGTACCAGTTCGACAGCGTGTGGGAAGAGCGCATCGACGGGCGCCTCAACGGCCGCTACCTGCTGAGCACGCAGGGCGCGCTGGTACTGGATCTGAGCTACGAACGCGCCCGTGATGGCCGTCGCACCACCTTCCACGATGACGGCGAGGCGTGGCAGGAGGATGGCTGCCATTGGCCGGGAGGCGTAGCGGCGCGCGTGGTCGATTGAAGCATGCCAACCAAGGTTGGCATCTACCGGTCGTGCATCTCCGCGCGCAGGTGGTCGATGAACACCCGCAGCTTGGGCGCCATCTGCTCACGCGCGGGGTAGTACAGGTGGAAGCCGGGGAATGGCGGCTGCCAGTCCTGCAGCACGCTCTGCAGTCGCCCAGCGTTGATGTCGTCGGCCATCAACGAGGCGAAGCCCTGGGCCATTCCCAGACCCGCCAGCACGGCACCATGGGCGACGCCGGCATCGTTGAACACCAGCCGCCCGCTCACTTGCACGTCCAGGTCGTGGCCGTCGCGGCTGAACTCCCAGGGCATCAGCCGGCCGTTGGCCAACCGGTGCACGATGCAGGCGTGGCCCTGCAGGTCATGCGGGGTCTGCGGCACGCCATGGCGTTCGAAATAGGCCGGCGTGGCTACCACCACCTGCCGCTCGGGTGGCCCGACCGGCACCGCGATCATGCCCTGTGCGAGTGATTCGCCCAGGCGGATGCCGGCGTCGAAGCCCTCGGCCACCAGATCGGTCAGCGCGGGGTCGACGCACAGTTCCACCTGCACCTGCGGGTAACGCGCAAGGAAGTCGGGCAGCCGCGGCAGCACCATGCGATCGGCGACGATGCGCGGCAGGGTCACGCGCAGCCGCCCGGCAGGCACCGAGCGCGCGCTGTCCAGTTCGGCAAATGCCTGGTCGATCTGGTCCAGGCCGCCGCGCACGCGCTGCAGGAAACGCGCGCCGTGCTCGGTCAGGTTGACCCGCCGCGTGGTCCGCTGCAGCAGCCGCACGCCCATCCGCGCTTCCAGCGCGCGCACGCTCTGCGACAGCGCCGAGGTCGACACACCCAGGGCATCGGCGGCGCGGGTAAAGCTGGCGTGCTCGGCCACGTGGACGAAAGCGACCACAGCAGTGAGCGGGACGGAGGTATCCATTGTGAAGGCAGCCTTCAAGGTAAGTCCGGTGACACGCAGTTTATCCACATGATGGCGTGGAGGATGCTGTGCCCCTCGCCACTGCCCATCCAGACGTGGCGCCTTCCCCAAGGAGATCCACATGAAGACCCGTACTCTCGGCCCCGCCGGCCCCACCGTGTCCGCCCTCGGCCTGGGGTGCATGGGCATGAGCGCGTACTACGGCGGCCGCGGCAGTGACGATGACGGCATTGCCGTCATCCGGCACGCGCTGGACCGTGGCGTGACCCTGCTCGACACCGCCGATGTGTATGGCCCGCACACCAACGAGGTGCTGGTCGGTCGCGCGATTGCCGGCCGCCGCAACCAGGTGTTCCTGGCCAGCAAGTTCGGCATCGGCCTGGACCCGGCTGACCCGAAGGCGCGGCAGATCAACGGCCACCCGGACTATGTGCAGGCCGCCTGCGAGGCCAGCCTGCGCCGCCTGGGCGTGGACCACATCGACCTGTACTACCAGCACCGCGTCGACCCGACCGTGCCGATCGAGGACACCGTGGGTGCGATGGCACGCCTGGTGGAACAGGGCAAGGTGCGCTGGCTGGGCCTGTCCGAGGCCTCGGCGGCCACCCTCCGCCGCGCCCATGCGGTGCACCCGATCACGGCGGTGCAGAGCGAGTACTCGCTGTGGTCGCGCGAGCCGGAGCAGAACGGAGTGCTGGTCACCACGGCGGAGCTGGGCATCGGCTTCGTGCCGTATTCGCCGCTGGGCCGTGGCTTCCTGACCGGCGCCATCCGCAGCCCGGACGACTTCGACGCCGACGATTACCGGCGCACCTCGCCCCGCTTCGAAGGCGAAAACTTCCAGCGCAACCTGGCATTGGTGGACACCGTGCAGGCGCTGGCCGCCGAGCGCGGCATCGCTGCCTCGCAGCTGGCGCTGGCCTGGGTGCTGTCGCGCGGCGGGCACATCGTGCCGATCCCGGGCACGACGCGGCGGGCACGGCTGGACGAGAACCTCGCTGCACTGCAGGTGGAACTGGATGCGGCCACGCTGGACGCATTGGATGCGGCCTTCCCGCTGCATGCCGCGGCCGGCGAACGCTATTCGGACAGCGGCATGGCCAACATCGAGTCCTAGCGGGGGCCGGGACGAACGTACACCGGTGGCTGCCGCCGGATTATGCCGATTCCGGCAGCCTGGCCGGGGCGCAGCGCGTGCCCCGCCATGCATGACCCCCGTCAGTGGTAATGCTGCGCTGCGTTCGGTCACACTCGGGAACTTGTCGTTCTTAGTCACCCCTTCCGAGGCCTGCATGTCCCTGTTCCGGCGCAAGTCCCTAGATTCCGTCACCGTCCACGAAGCCGGCAGGCGCCTGATCCCGACGCTCAGCTGGCCGCACCTGATCGCGCTGGGCATCGGTGCCATCGTCGGCACCGGCATCTACACGCTGATCGGCGTCGGTGCCAATCTGGCCGGCCCGGCCGTGCTGATCTCCTTCGCCATCGCCGGTGCGGTCTGCGCCTGTGCGGCGCTGTCCTATGCCGAGCTGTCGACGATGATGCCGGCCGCCGGCAGCGCCTACACCTACAGCTACAGTGCGCTGGGCGAGGTGTTCGCCTGGGTGGTGGGCTGGAGCCTGATCCTGGAGTACTCGCTGGTGGTGAGTACGGTGGCGGTGGGCTGGTCCGGCTACTTCGTCGGCTTCCTCGAATGGGTCCACACCCAGTTCGGCTGGAACGTGCACCTGCCGGCCTGGCTGGCAGCCGGCCCGCACGTGGAAGGCGGCATGATCAACCTGCCGGCGATCATCATCACCTGGCTGGTGGCCGGCATGCTGATGGCCGGGACCAAGGAAAGCGCCACGCTCAATGCCATCCTGGTGGTGTTCAAGCTGATCGCGCTGGCGATCTTCGTGGCCGTGGCCCTGCCTGCGTTCGACAGCGCCAACCTGCAGCCGTTCATGCCGTATGGCTTTGCCAAGTCGATGGGCCCCGATGGCGTCGAGCACGGCGTGATGGCGGCAGCGGCGATCATCTTCTTCGCCTTCTACGGCTTCGATGCGATCTCCACTGCTGCGGAGGAGACCAAGAACCCGGGCCGTGACCTGTCGATCGGCATCATCGGTTCGATGATCGGCTGCACCATCGTCTACGTGCTGGTGGCGCTGGCCGCAGTGGGTGCGATGAGCTACGCCGTGTTCGGGCACAGCGCCGAGCCGCTGGCGCTGATCATGCGCCAGCTGGGCCATCCGACGGCGGCGATGGTGATCGGCGTGATTGCGATCATCGCGCTGCCGACCGTGCTGCTGGCCTTCCTGTACGGCCAGAGCCGCATCTTCTTCGTGATGAGCCGCGACGGCCTGCTGCCGCGTGGCCTGTCCAAGGTCAACGCGCGTACCGGCACGCCGGTAGCGACCACGCTGTTCACTGCGGTGGTGGTGTCGGCGCTGGCCGGCGTGGCCCGCCTGGACGAGATCGCCGCGCTGGCCAATGCCGGTACCCTGGCCGCGTTCACTGCAGTGGGCGTCTGCCTGGTGGTGCTGCGCCTGCGCGAGCCGGACCGCGCGCGCACGTTCCGCACGCCGCTGGCCTTCGTGGTTGGCCCGCTGGCCGCACTGGGTTGCATCTACCTGTTCATCAGCCTGCCGCACACCACCCAGCTGTACTTCCTGTTGTGGAACGTGGCCGGCCTGGTGCTGTACTTCCTGTACAGCCGTCGCCACGCGCTGATCGCGAAATAACCGGATCACCGGTAGTGCCGGCCGCTGGCCGGCACCTCTCATCCTGTTGATACGGGCAATGCCGGCCAGCGGCCGGCACTACCACAGGGCGGTCAACCGCCCTGCTTTGCGGCGTAATCCTGCGCCTGGCGCATCACCCGCAGCAGGTTGCCGCCCCAGATGCCGGCAATCTGCTGCTCGGTATAGCCCTTGCGCAGCAGCCAGGCGGTGATCTTCGGCAGCTGGCTGACATCGGGCAGGTCACTCAGGCCGCCGCCGCCATCCCAGTCCAGGCCGATACCCACGTGCTCGGGGCCGACCACCTTGAGGATGTGCTCGAAGTGGGCGAAGAAGTCGTCCAGGCTGGCATGCCGCACGGGGTGTTCATGGTCCAGTGCCTGTTCGGCTTTCAGCAGGGCCACGCCCTGCTCGATGCCCATCCCTTCCCAGCCGCCCAGCTGCCTGCTCAGCGCTTCTTCGGCCTGCGTGCGCTCGGGTGTCTTCGCCGTGTCGATCAGGTAGCCGCCATAGGCGTTCACCTGGATCACGCCGCCGGCCTTGGCCAGCTTGCGCAGCCGCGCGTCATCAAGATTGCGCGGGTGGTCGTAGACCGCCTTGGCCGAGCTGTGCGACAGCACGAAGGGCACCGGCATCATCGCCAGCAGGTCGTCGAACACCGCGTCCGAGGCATGCGACTGGTCGATCACGATGCCCAGCTTCACTGCCTGCCGCACCAGCTCCTTGCCGGCCGGGCTCAGGCCCTTCCACTCCGCGCCCTTGGGATCGGTGGCCGAATCGGCGAACTCGTTGTTGGCGAAGTGCACGGTGCTGAGCAGCCGCAGGCCGGCGCGGTGGTAGAACGAGAGCAGGCTCGGGTCTTCCACCAGCGGGCTGGCATTTTCCATGCTGATGTAGACCACGCGCTTGCCGGCGGCCTTGATCCGCGCCGCATCATCGGCGGTCAGTGCCAGCGCGAAGCGCGCGGGATTGGCCGCCAGCATCTCGCGGATTTCCAGCAGTCGCTGCAGGCCGTGGTCACGCTCGGCCAGGTGGGCCGCTGCGCTGCGATCGCCCTGGTCGGTGTAGATCGCCCAGAAACCGCCATCGAGCGCACCTTCGACCATGCGCGGGTAGTCCACCTGCGAAAGCGCGTTGCGGTCGTGGCGCTGCTCGATGTCGAAGCCGGTCCGGCCGAAATTTGCCGGCGTATCCAGATGGCTGTCGAGCGTGACCAGGCGCTGCTGCAGCGCCTTGGCACGGGCCAGTTCCTCGGCGCTGAACTCGATGGCATGAGCCGACAGCGGCGCGCACAGCGCCACGGCGAGCACGACGGACAGGTGGCGCAACGATGGCATGGGCTCTCACCGGCAATGGGAAGAGCCCGACCATAGCGCTGCACCCGGCCTTTTTGTAGAGCCGAGCCCATGCTCGGCTGCCAGACAGATCAGCCGAGCGTGGGCTCGGCTCTACAGAGATCGGCAGTGACGCGGTCAGTCCACCACGCGGCAGAACACGGCCTTCAGGTAACGCGATTCCTGCACGTGGGCCATGAACGGGTGGTCCGGACCGGCGCCGGCCACCTTCAGGATCTGGATCGTGCGGCCGGAGAAATACGCCGCGCGGCGCAGCATGTCGAGGAACTGGTCCTCGGCCACCAGGCCGGTGCAGGAGAACGTGGCGAACAGGCCGCCCGGCTTGACCACGCCCAGCGCCAGCTTGTTCATGTCCAGATACTTCTTCAGCGCAGTGATGACCTGGTCGCGGTCGCGGGTCATCTTCGCCGGGTCCAGGATCACCACGTCGTACTGCTCGCCACGATTGGCCGCATCACGCAGCCACGGGAAGATGTCGGACTGGACGAACTTCGGGCGCACGTTGTTCAGGCGCGAATTGCCCTTGGCGATCTGGATGACGTCTTCATCGATGTCGATGCCGACCACTTCCGAGGCGCCTCGCGCCGCCGCGTACACCGCAAAACCGCCGGTGTTGCAGCACAGGTCCAGCACGCGCTTGCCTTCCACCTGCTGGCTCAGCCACTCGCGGTTCTCGCGCTGGTCGGCGAAGAAGCCGGTCTTGTGCGCACCGGCCGGGTCGGCGCGGAACTTGATGCCGTACTCGGTGATCACCGACGCTTCGGTGGTGGTATTGCCGTGGAAATCGAAGCTTTCCTGTTTCTGCACGTGCTCATCGGCGAAGCTGTGGAAGCGGCAACCCGGGAACTGCTCGCGCAGGGCGTCGTAGATCCACTCGCGGTGGCGGAACATGCCGGCGGCGAAGAATTCGACCACCACCAGGTCGCCGTAGCGATCCACCACCAGGCCGGACAGGCCGTCGCCTTCGCTGTGCACCACGCGCCAGGCGTCGGAGACCGCGTCGAGCTTGAGCACCTCACGGCGCAGCGACACCGCCTGGGCAATCTTGCGCGAGAACCAGCCGGCATCCACCGGCACGTTCTGGTCGGTCTCAAGGATGCGCACGGCAATGCGCGAATGCCCGTTGTAGAACCCGCGGCCAACGAACTCGCCATCAATGCCGACCACGTCGACGATGGAACCGGGCTTGGGCCGGACGGTCGGCTTCTCGACCAGTTTCTGGAAGATCCACGGGTGGCTGGAGCGCCACGCATTCTTGAGGCGGACAATCGGAAGGGGGGTATTCATCCACCCATTGTAAACCGGGCGCCGGGGTCAGAGCCCCTACGGGGATCCGACCCCTCGTCCCCCATTTGACGGCGGCCCAGCCAGACGGCAGAATCGGCGCCAGAAGGGGAGTAGCTCCCAGACGTTGTCGCCGTCATTTCGAGCCCGCAGGCTCCGGTGCAACGGCAGTTCCAGCCGACTGGAACTGCGAGCGAGACCTTCGCCGTACTGGCGAAGCTCTGTCCCTGGATCCCCCTCCCGATCCTCCGTTGCAGATCCTCGCCGTCCGGCCTGGCATTCATCTTTCCAACGGACATTCCCAATGCAGACGATCGGTAACGTGTGGTTGTGGGGCGGCTTCGCAGCGGTGGTGGTCATCGCCCTGCTGGTCGACCTCGTGTTGATGCGCCATGGTGGACCGCACAAGGTCACCTTCAAGGAAGCCCTGTGGTGGTCGATCGGCTGGGTCGCGCTGGCCCTGCTGTTCAACGCCGGCCTCTGGTACTACCTGAATGAGACCGCCGGCCAGGTGGTGGCCAACAAGGTCGGCCTCGAATTCCTGACCGGCTACCTGGTCGAGAAGGCGCTGGCGGTCGACAACATCTTTGTGTTCCTGATGATCATGAGCTACTTCGCAGTACCGGAGGAGCAGCGCCAGAAGGTGCTGATCATCGGCATCCTGGGTGCGATCGTGCTGCGTACGATCATGATCTTCGCCGGCAGCGTGCTGATCAGCCAGTTCCATTGGCTGCTCTACGTGTTCGGTGCCTTCCTGCTGTTCACCGGCTGGAAGATGTGGTTCGCCGCCGGCCAGGAACCGGATCTGGAAACCAACCCCGCCCTGCGCTGGATGCGCAAGCACCTGCGCCTGCTGCCGGACTACGCCGGCAATGCGCTGAGCGTGAAGCGCGATGGCGTGCGCTGGTTCACCCCGCTGTTCGCGGTGCTGATCCTGATCGCGGTCACCGACGTGATCTTCGCCGTGGACAGCATCCCGGCGATCTTCGCGATCACCACCGACCCGTTCATCGTGCTCACCTCCAACGTGTTCGCGGTGCTGGGCCTGCGTGCGATGTTCTTCCTGCTGGCCGGCATGGCCGACCGCTTCCACCTGCTGCCGTACGGCCTGGCGCTGGTGTTGGCCTTCATCGGCATCAAGATGATGATCATCGACCTGTTCAAGATCCCGACCCCGGTGTCGCTGGGCGTGGTCGCGGTGATCATCGCCGCCACCGTGGTGCTGAGCCTGAAGTACCCGCCGAAGGAAGGCTCGGGCCACGCCTGAGCCTGAGCGGTGGGAAGACGCGGCCGGCGGGATTGTCCCGCCGGCCGCACCCACTCTCCCGCAACAGTGGCCTTGGTTTCGCGCCAGCCACCGCCATTGCTGAGGTATGGACAACAACACGCCCCTGCCCGCCGGCGACGTGCCGGCCCCCCGCAATGACCGCTCGCGCATCCTGCGGGCGTTCAATGTCAGCCTGGCGGCCGTGCTGGTGCTGGTGGCCGTGTTCGCCCTGCAGGGCACGTTCGACTGGCGACCGTGGGCGGTTGCGCCACTGGAAGCCAAGGGCCTGCTCGGCCTGATCGGCGGCCCGATGCTGCATGCCTCGGTCGAGCACATCGCCGCCAACAGCATCGCCATCCTGATCCTCGGCACCCTGGCCGGCAGTGTGTATCCCAAAGCCACCGTGCGCGCCCTGCCCCTGCTGTGGCTGGGTTCGGGCCTCGGCGCGTGGATGCTGGGCAATCCGGGCAGCGTGCACCTGGGTGCCAGTGGCGTGACCCACGGCCTGATGTTCCTGCTGGCCAGCCTCGGCCTGCTACGCCGCGACCGTGCGGCAATCGCCACCGGCCTGATCGGCATGCTGTTCTATGGCGGCATGCTGATGACGATCCTGCCGCATGCCGATGGCGTGTCCTGGCAGTCGCACATGGGCGGCGCCTTCGCCGGCATCATCGCCGCGCTGCTGTTCCGCAACGCCGATCCGCTGCCGCCGCGCCAGCGCTACAGCTGGGAAGACGAAGAAGACGAGGCAGAGCCGCTGGCCGACGACGAGCTGGAGCCGCCGTCTCCGCAGCGCGTACCGGTGTTGTGGCAGCCGCGCGAGGGCCAGGACTACGTGGTGATCCCGTTCCGCCGCCCGGACGAGCCGCGCGGTTGAGGTGACGGTCGTGCCGGCCACTGGCCGGCAACCTCATGAACCGGTAGTGGCCGACCTTGGTCGGCGCGGTTGTTGCGTGCCAACCAAGGTTGGCACCTACCAGAGCACACCGGCCCCCGGGTAGCGCCGGGCCATGCCCGGCGCGTTGATCGCTCAGTTCCCCGCTGTGCCCATCCCATCCACCGCCTGCCGGCCCAGCGCCGGATCATCGGTGAAGAAGGCATCGATGCCGGTCGCCAGGTAGGCGCGCATCTCGGCGATCGAGCCTTCGACGTTGCGCGCGTTGTCGGCGCCCTTGCGCAGGTTGCTGGGCTGGAAATGGTTCTCCGGGCGGAAAGTGTACGGAATCACCATCAGGCCGGCCGCATGCGCATCACGTACCAGCGCGGTCGGCGTGCCCAGCGCACCCTTCGCATCCAGCGGAATGATCGAACGCAGCTCGGGGCCGATGCCATCGGCGTAGCCGGCGATGTCCTTCAGCCCGGCCGGGGTCATCATCTGTGCGTAGGTCAGCGTGCCGCCGGCCTTGGCGATGTCGGCCGGCTGGGTATCGCCCTTCCACAGCAGCTGCAGCAGGCGGATGTTGCTGCCCCGGCCGATCTTGCCATGCAGGTAGCGCAGGTTGGCGGTCTCGAACGACTGGATCGTGACCGGGCCGACATTGGTGTACGCGTTGCCACGCAGCGCGGCCAGCAGCTTGTCTTCCATCGGCAGGCCGATGGACTGGAAATAGGTCGGGTGCTTGATCTCCGGCACGAGGCCGATGCCACGGTTGGCGCGCCCGGCCTGCTGCACCAGGAAGGCCAGGATCTCCTCCAGGCTGGCGATGCGGAACTGGCCGTCGTAGGCGGTGCTGCGCAGCTCCGGCAGGCGCTCACGGGCGTACAGGGTCTTCAGCTCGGCCAGGGTGAAGTCCTCGGTGAACCAGCCCTCGACCTGCTGCCCATCGATCACCTTGCGGGTACGGCGGTTGGCGAACTCCGGATGCGAGGCGACGTCGGTGGTGCCGCCGATCTCGTTCTCGTGACGGGCCACCATCACCCCGTCCCGGGTCATCACCAGGTCCGGTTCGATGTAGTCGGCGCCATCGGCGATGGCCTGCGCATACGAGGCCAGGGTGTGCTCGGGCAGCAGTGCGCTTGCCCCGCGATGGCCGTAGACCGACACCTTGGGAACGGCCGGGGTGGAGGATTCAGCACTCATGGCCACCGATGGTGCCACGGCCAGCGACAACAGCAACGCACAACCCCACGACTTCACTGCGACTTCCCCAAGCGGTATGTGATGGGCGTCAGTATGCGGCGGCAATGTGACAGGTGGGGGACCTGGGGTCGGATCCCCGCAGGGGCTCCGACCCCGTGGCGGAACCGTGCAGGGTCAGAGCCCCTTTGGGGATCTGACCCCGTGTTACTTGCCGATGCAGAAACTGGAGAAGATCCTCCCCAGCAGATCATCGGCACTCATCTGCCCGGTGATCTCACCCAGCGCATCGTGGGCCAGCCGCAGTTCCTCGGCGGCCAGCTCCAGGTGCTCGTGGGCCAGCTCGCCATCGGCGCGCTGCGCATGTTCCTGCGCGCGTTCAATCGCATCCACGTGGCGCGTACGCGCGGAGAACTCGCCGTCCACCTGCTCACCGGCACCGGCCGAAGCTATCGAACGCAGGCGCGCATGCAGATCGTCGAGCCCGGCGCCGGTGGCGGCCGAAACGAACACCCGATCCGGATCATCCAGCGACGGCAGCGCCGCCAGCAGATCCGACTTGTTGTGGATGTAGAGCTTGTGCGGTACCGCCGCCACGGCCTCGCCCAGCGCCGCTTCACCGGCCGCCGGATCGCGCGCATCCAGCACGATCAGCGCCAGGTCGGTGCGCTCGATTTCCACGTGGGCGCGGCGCATGCCTTCGCGTTCGATGGCGTCGCCGCCGTCGCGCAGGCCGGCGGTGTCGACCAGGGTCAGCTCCAGCCCGTCCAGGCGGATGGTTTCGCGCAGGGTGTCGCGGGTGGTGCCGGCGATGTCGGTGACGATGGCGCGTTCGCTGCCGGCCAGTGCGTTGAGCAGTGAACTCTTGCCCGCATTCGGCGGACCGATCAGCACCGCGTGCAGGCCATCGCGCAGGCGACGGCCGCGTTCGGCATCGCGGCCCAGAATGGCCAGATCGCTGCGCGCCTGTTCCAGCCCACGCCGCACCTGCGCGCCACCGAGGGTATCCAGCGGTTCGTCGGCGAAGTCGATGGCCGCTTCCACGTGGATGCGCAGCAGCACCAGCTGCTCGACCACCGCATCGATGCGGCGCGAGAACACGCCATCCAGTGAACGACGCGCCGCGCGTGCGGCACGGTTGTCGCCCGCGGCGATCAGGTCGGCGATGGCCTCGGCCTGGGCCAGGTCCAGCTTGCCGTTGAGGAACGCCCGTTCGCTGAACTCACCCGGCCGCGCCTGCCGCGCACCGAGCGCGATGCAGCGCGCGACCAGCTGCTGCAGCAGCACCGGGCTGCCATGGCCCTGCAGTTCCACCACCTCTTCGCCGGTGAAACTGTTCGGTGCCGGGAACCACAGCACGATGCCATCGTCGATGACCTCGCCGTCGGCATCACGCAGGCGCGCGTAGTGCGCGTGGCGCGGGCGCAGTGCAGGTGCCCCCAGCGCATTGGCAATCGCCGCAGCGCGCGGACCGGACAGGCGCAACAGGCCGACACCGCCGGCGCCGGGGGCGCTGGCGATGGCCACGATGGTGTCGGTGCGGATCGCGTCGTTCATGGCTCAGAGCTTCTCCAGCTGCGCGCGCGCCTGGGCCGCGCCACTGCCCTGCGGCTGCAGCGCCAGGTAGGTGGTGTAGGCCTGCTTCGCCTTGGCCTTGTCGCCGGCGTTGAAGTAAGCATCGCCCAGGTTCAGATGGGCCACCGCGCGCGACGGGTCGATCTTCAGCGTGTTCTCCAGCCAGCGCGCGGCTTCTGCATAGCGCTGCTGGCGGTAGTAGACGAAGCCGAGGTTGTTGGCGGCCTGGGCGAAATCAGGACGCAGCTTCAGCGCTTCGGCGAACTGCGCGGCTGCCTCGTCGTACTGCTTCTCGCGGTACAGCTGCAGGCCGCGGTCGTTGGCCTGCTGCGCGCGCTGACGGTCGGACGCCGGGCCAGCGGTGGGCACCACCAGCTTGGCCTTGCCACCCTGCAGGTCGGCCACAGTCACCGGCGCCTGGCTGCCCTTGGCCTCGCTGGCCGCATCCACCTTGTTGTTCAGCGCGATCGCATCGGCGGTCAGCTGGCGCGTATCGGCGTTGAGGAATTCCTGGCTGTCCGGCACCTGGAACACGAACTCGCCGCCCTGCGAACCGGGCAGGCTGCCGAAGGCCGGGGTCTGGTGCGAGACCGCCGATACGGCCGGCGCCACGTAGGCGGCCAGCTCGGTACCGGTGATCAGGCCGTCGCCGTTGAGGTCGCCCTTGCCGGCCAGCGCCTGCAACAGCACCCAGGTGAACACCGAATGGCCGTTGGGGCCAGCATCGGCCACCTGCTGGTCGGCACCACCGGCGGTCAGCATCTGCCGCGCGCTGCGACGCGCGTTCTCGCGCAGGAACGACGACGACGACGGGCCACCGCGGGTCAGGCCCAGGCCGCTGTAGCAGGCATCCATCACGAACATCACATGCTTGGCCTGCATGCTCTCGGCAATGTTCTGGATGTCGGTCATCGCGATGGCGTCGGTGGCGAATTCCTTCGGGTCCGAATCGACCGGAATGATGTAGCCCAGGTCGCGCCCGGAAGCGAGCTGGCGGGTCGCGCCATGGCCGGCGAAGAACACGAACACGCGGTCGTTCTTGCCGGTGCGGTCATCGGCCAGGCGATCGTGGAAGGCCGCGAGGATGTTGTTGCGGGTCGCCTGCTCGTTCTTCAGCACGATCACCTGCGAGGACGGGAAGCCGAACTGCCCGGTCAGGGTATCGGCCACCGCCTGCGCGTCGTGGCTGGCGTACTCCAGCTTCGGCCACTTGGCATAGTTGTCGATGCCGACCACGATCGCCCAGGACTTCTCGTAGCCGGTGGTGACCGTGGCGGCACCGGCATCACCCTTGCGCGCACGGGCGACGGTGAAGTCACGGCCGTTCCAGCCGGCGAACTGGTAACCATCGGCGATCAGCCGGTCGAGGATCTGCGGCAGCGCCTTCACTGCACGATCGTGGATGTCGTGGAACAGGATGATGCCGCGCTGTTCCTTGTTCACCTGGTCGAGCACGCGCTGCACGATCGATTCCGGTACCGGGTCGGCCCAGTCCATCGAGTCGATGTTCCACATGATCGACTTCAGCCCGGCCTCGTTGAGCAGCTGCAGGCCTTCGGCATTGCGCGCGCCATACGGGAAACGGAACAGCGGCGCGCGCTTGCTGTCGACATCCTTCAGCAGCGTGTCGGTGTCGAGCACCTGCTGGCGCAGCGCGTCACCGGTGGTGCGCGACAGCTGGGCGTGGGTCAGGCTGTGGTTGCCGACCGCATAGCCTTCTTCCATCAGGTTGCGGCTGATCTTCGCCATCGGGCCAAGGCTGACCTTGCCATCGGCCTCGACCTTGCCCAGGTTGCGGCCCACTTCGAAGAACACGCCCGGCACGTCGTAGCGCTTGAGGATGGCCACCACTTCATCGGTATAGGCCTTGTGCGGGCCATCGTCGAAGGTCAGCACCACGGTCTTGGCCGGCAGGTCGCGGCCGAAGATCTCGCGGTCGCTGTCCTTCATCGACATCGGGTAGGGCTCGATCACGCCGTAGTCGCGCAGGATCGCTTCGCGGCTGTAGTCCTTGTGCAGGTGGGCGATGTAGTCGTCCCACTTCTCACGCTTCAGCTCGATGGCACGGGTGCGCTCGAAGCGGCTGAAGATGCGGGTCAGTTCCTGGTTGTAGTTTCGCTCGATCTCGTCGAGTGCCTCCAGGTCCTCGCCGATGCGCTGGTGCAGCTTGACCGCCGGCAGCGACGAATCAGTGCCGACCCGCTCATGCAGATCACGCAGCACTTCGCGGAAGGCCAGGCGGTCGGCGTCGAACAGTTCCGGCGCCGACTCGATGTAGTCCAGCACGGTGCCGAGGGTGGCGAAGCGCTGCGGGCTGGAGCCGCGCAGCAGGGTGTCGAACTGCGCGGCGATCGCCGTGCGCTGTTCCAGGCCATCGTGGAACAGCTGCTGGCCCACACGCGTGGAGGTGCCGCGGTCGGCGGCCGATTGCTGTTCCTCGTCTGCCAGCAGCACGATGATCCGGCGGTAGCCGTCGAGCTGCTTCTGCAGCGCCGCCAGCAACGGCGCGGCGGCCGGATCGGCGGCGGCCGCGGCCTGCGCGCTTGGCTGGGTGACGGTGGTCGCCGGCGCCTTCGCGTCCTTGTCGCCGCAGCCGGCAACAACCAGGGTCAACAACAGCGAGGGCAGGAACAGGCGGAACGACGACGCACGCGGCATGGCGGACTCGAAGGTGGGAGGAACGGTGTGCCGGCGATTCTACCGCCGCATGCGAAAAGCCCGCCTTGCGGCGGGCTTTTGCTGGGGTCAGCCGGCCAGCGGCCGGCTCTACCGATTACTTCTTCTTGACCGGGGCCGGAGCGGTGGGGGCCGCAACCGGCTCGCCGCCATGGCGCTTGGTCATCCACCACTGCTGCAGCAGGCCCAGGCCACCGTTGACCACCCAGTACAGGACCAGGCCGGACGGCATGAAGGCCATCATGACGCCGAACACCAGCGGCATGAACTGCATCATCTTCTGCTGCATCGGGTCCATGCCCGGTGCCGGGGTCAGCTTCTGGGTGAACCACATCACTGCCACGTTGATGACCGGCAGGATGAAGTACGGGTCGCGTGCGGTCAGGTCCTGGATCCAGCCGAACCAGGGCGCCTGGCGCAGTTCGACCGATTCCACCAGCACCCAGTACAGGGCGAAGAAGATCGGCATCTGGATGAGGATCGGCAGGCAGCCGCCCATCGGATTGATCTTTTCCTTCTTGTACAGCTCCATCATCGCGGTCTGGAACTTCTGGCGGTCATCGCCATAGCGTTCCTTCAGCTGCGCGATGCGCGGCTGGAAGCGGCGCATCTTGGCACCGCTCTTGTACTGGGTCGCCGACAGCGGGTACAGCACCAGCTTCAGCAGCACCACCAGGCCGACGATCGCCCAGCCCCAGTTGCCGACCAGCTTGTGCACCTGGTTCAGCACCCAGAACAGGCCCTGGCCGATCACCGCCATCATCGAGAAGCGGCTGTAGTCGACCACGCGGTCCAGGCCCGGCACGTCTTCCTTGGCGATCAGGTTGACCAGCTTCGGGCCGACCCACAGGCGGGCCTCGGTGCTGGTGGACTGGCCCGGGGCCACGGTGAAGGCCGGGCCACGCGCTTCAATCAGGTCACGACCGGCCACCTGCGACAGCACGTAGTGCGCGGTCTGGTCCTTCTGCGGGATCCAGGCGGTGAAGAAGTGGTGCTGCAGCATCGCCAGCCAGCCGCCGGTGATGTTCTGGTTCAGTGCGCCGTCGTCCAGGTAATCCTTGAACGCACGACGCTGGTACTTCTTGTCGTTGTCGTACCAGGTGGCGCCGTTGAAGCTGAACGAATCCGGGTTGGTCATGCTCCGCGACAGGATGGTCGGGGTGCGGTCCAGGGTGCGGTAGACGTAGCCGTTCCACGGTGCGGCGCCGGCGTTGCTGACTTCGTCCTTGAAGCGCACGGCGTACTCGTTGCGCGAGACGGTCAGGGTGCGCTTGATGGTCACGCCGTTGTCGGCGGTCCACACGAACGGGATCTGCAGTTCGTTCTGGCCCTTGGCCAGCACGAAGTCCTTGGTATCACCGACCAGCTTGAAGCCGTCAGCGCCGGGAACCGGGCTGTTCTTGTCTTCGCTGGCCCAGCCGCTGATCGCGCTGTACGGATGCGCGGGGTCTTCGGTCAGCAGGCGAACCGGCGGGCTGCCTTCGTCCTTGGTCTGCGGGAACTGCAGCAGCTCGGCATCCAGCACACGGCCGCCGTCCAGCACCAGGCGCAGCACGTCGGTGGTGACGGTCACGCGCTGGCTGGCCGGGGTGGCGCTGGCCTGGGCCTGCACAGCGGCCTGGCCCGGCGCACCCGGGACCTGCGCGCTGGGGATGCTGCCCGGGGTCGCGCCCGGAACACTCTGTGCAGCAGCCGGGGCCGACGTGGTCGTCGGTGCCGGGGTCGGAGCAGCCTTTTCACGGCTCCACTCCATCCACAGCAGCACGGCCACCATCAGCCAGGCAAAAATGAGGAATACGCGGGTCTGGTTCATCAGCGGACAGGCTCGGCGGGGCCGGGACGCGATGCCGGCTCGGTCAAAGAAGGAGTTGCGATGCCATCAGGCGGCGGCATTGTGCCGTCCACGCCCGGCGCGGGCAATGCACGCAGGCGACGCAGCAGGCGCAGGAAGGCCTGGCGGATCTCGTCGTTGCTGGCGGAACGCGCAGCACTACGCGCCACGACGACGAAGTCGCCTGGCTGGATTTCGGTACGTGTCTGACGCAGGATGTCGCGCAGGACGCGCTTGATCCGGTTACGCCCCACGGCGTTCGGATCAACCTTGCGGGAAACCGCCAGACCCAGCCTGGCCGGCCGGTCAGCCGGCAGCCAGTGCAGGGTCATCAGCGGATCGGACACACGGCGGGCGCCGTTGAAGACCGTTGAATATTCGGCACGCGTGCGAACCCGCGCAGAGCGAGGGAATCGCTTGCGCGGGTCTGCAGTATTCACTGTCGAAGGGATTGCGTCTGCCGCGGGGTGCGGCATGGCAATCAGGCGCTCAGGACTTTGCGGCCCTTGGCGCGGCGACGCGACAGGATCTTGCGGCCGTCAGCGGTCTTCATACGGGCACGGAAGCCGTGGTCGCGCTTACGCTTGAGGTTGCTGGGCTGGTAGGTGCGCTTCGTGGCCATTGGGGGCCTCTCGTATGAATGGGACGGAAAGAACCGGAAATTCTAGAGAGGTACCCTACCCCGCGTCAACCCCTGGCAGCTACGCGAATTCACCGGGCTGTGCAATAGCTGTGGATGTTTTTGTGAATAAGTAGGGGACAAGCATTCCGAAGGCGGGCGCTCGGTGGTAGTCTGAGCCATCCATTTCCCCCCTTTCCGGCCTGTGTTTGGGCGCCTTGTCGCGTCCATGCCCCGGCCACCGGACGATTATTGCTGATGGATGCCTGGTCCCGTAGTCTCGAGCGCCTCGAAGCGGAGTTCCCGCCGGAAGACGTTCATACCTGGTTGAAGCCGCTGCAGGCCGATCTGCGCGTGGACAGCCTGGTGCTGTATGCACCGAATGCCTTCATCGTCGACCAGGTCCGCGAGCTGTACCTGGCCCGGATCCGCGAGCTGCTGGCGCATTTCGCCGGTTTCAGCGACGTTTTTCTTGAAATCGGCTCGCGCCCGCGCCCTGTGGAGGCGCAGAACGCGCCGGTTTCCACGCCCTCGGCGCATGTGTCCAGCGAACCGCAGGTGCCCTTCGCCGGCAATCTGGACAGCCACTACACGTTCGCCAACTTCGTCGAAGGCCGCAGCAACCAGCTGGGCCTGGCCGCCGCCTTCCAGGCAGCGCAGAAGCCGGGCGACCGGGCGCACAACCCGCTGCTGCTGTACGGAGGCACGGGCCTGGGCAAGACCCACCTGATGTTCGCCGCCGGCAACGCCATGCGCCAGGCCAATCCAGGTGCAAAGGTGTTGTACCTGCGTTCGGAACAGTTCTTCAGCGCGATGATCCGGGCCCTGCAGGAAAAGACCATGGATCAGTTCAAGCGCCAGTTCCAGCAGGTGGATGCGCTGCTGATCGATGACATCCAGTTCTTTGCCGGCAAGGACCGCACCCAGGAAGAGTTCTTCCACACCTTCAACGCGTTGTTCGATGGCAAGCAGCAGATCATCCTGACCTGCGACCGCTATCCGCGCGAAGTCGAGGGCCTGGAAGCGCGCCTGAAGTCGCGGCTTGCCTGGGGCCTGTCGGTCGCGATCGAACCGCCGGACTTCGAGACCCGCGCCGCGATCGTGCTGGCCAAGGCGCGCGAACGCGGTGCCGAGATTCCCGATGATGTTGCGTTCCTGATCGCCAAGAAGATGCGCTCCAACGTGCGCGACCTCGAGGGCGCGCTGAATACCCTGACCGCCCGCGCCAACTTCACCGGCCGCGCGATCACCACCGAATTCGCCCAGGAAACCCTGCGCGACCTGCTGCGCGCCCAGCAGCAGGCGATCAGCATTCCCAACATCCAGAAAACCGTTGCCGACTACTACGGCCTGCAGATCAAGGATCTGCTGTCGAAGCGTCGGACCCGCTCGCTGGCCCGTCCCCGCCAGGTCGCCATGGCCCTGACCAAGGAACTGACCGAGCACAGCCTGCCCGAGATCGGCGACGCCTTTGCCGGTCGCGATCACACCACGGTGCTGCATGCCTGCCGCCAGATCCGGACCCTGATGGAAACCGACGGCAAGCTCCGCGAAGACTGGGACAAGCTGATCCGGAAGCTGAGCGAATGATGCACGGATGCCGATGAGGCGTCATCGCACAAAACGGTGCAGAATCCGGTAGCAAGCGCGGGACACGTTGTGGATAAAAATGCCGTTTGAAATCGCGCCAGATTTATCCACAGCTTTCCCCACCCCTTGGGGGTCGGTAATGCAGAGGGTTTCGAGGTCTGAAATACCTTTAATTACAAAGACTTAGCATTGTTTTCCAGCGATTCTGTCTCTACCAGCACCACCAAGCTTTTGATTTATTCCACATTTTTTAAAGCATAGGGGCACGGAACCACATGCGTTTCACACTGCAGCGCGAAGCCTTTCTCAAGCCGTTGGCACAGGTCGTCAACGTGGTCGAACGCCGCCAGACCCTTCCGGTTCTGGCCAATTTCCTGGTCCAGGTGCAGAACGGCCAGCTGTCGCTGACCGGTACCGACCTGGAAGTGGAGATGGTGTCGCGGATCGCGGTTGAAGATGCCCAGGACGGCGAAACCACCATTCCCGCCCGCAAGCTGTTCGAGATCATCCGCGCCCTGCCCGACGGCAGCCGGATCACCGTCTCGCAGACCGGAGACAAGATCACCGTGCAGGCCGGTCGCAGCCGTTTCACCCTGGCCACGCTGCCTTCGAACGACTTCCCGTCGGTGGATGAAGTGGAAGCCACCGAGCGCGTGGCCATCGGTGAGGCGACCCTGAAGGAGCTGATCGAGCGCACCGCGTTCGCGATGGCCCAGCAGGACGTGCGCTACTACCTCAACGGCCTGCTGTTCGACCTGCGCGGCGATGCCCTGCGTACCGTTGCCACCGACGGCCACCGCCTGGCGCTGTGTGAAACCGATCTGGCCAAGCCCAGCGGGTCCAAGCGCCAGATCATCGTGCCGCGCAAGGGTGTGACCGAACTGCAGCGCCTGCTGGAAAGCGGCGATCGCGAGATCGAGCTGGAAGTCGGCCGCAGCCACGTGCGCGTCAAGCGCGACGATGTCACCTTTACCTCGAAGCTGATCGACGGCCGCTTCCCGGACTACGAAGCGGTGATTCCGATCGGTGCCGACCGTGAAGTGAAGGTTGATCGCGAAGCGCTGCGCGCCTCGCTTCAGCGCGCCGCGATCCTGTCCAACGAGAAGTACCGCGGCATCCGCGTGGAAGTCTCGCCGGGCAACCTGAAGATCAGCGCGCACAACCCGGAACAGGAAGAAGCCCAGGAAGAGATCGAAGCCGACACCACGGTCAGCGATCTGGCCATCGGCTTCAACGTGAACTACCTGCTGGACGCTCTCTCCGCCCTGCGCGATGAGGAAGTCATCATCCAGCTGCGCGATTCCAACTCCTCGGCGCTTGTACGTGAGTCCAGCAGCGAGAAGTCGCGCCACGTGGTGATGCCGCTGCGTCTCTGACAGCTGCTGTTCCACGTGGAACCGAACGACGCCCGGGATCTTCCCGGGCGTTTTTTTTGCAGGTTCCACGTGGAGCATCTAGAAGACTCAGTTCTCCGGACGACGTCACTTCCGTCGATGGGCTCGGTTGAAATCCGTTGCCTTTCCGGGATGTTCGTCTCGATCGTTGAAAACAGGATCGCTGAATCGTAGCAATGACGAGTCGCGATTGATCGAAAGTCCAGGTGCAGGATCCGATACTCGTCGCCTGTCCCCAGATCTGGCCAGACAGGGACCGATGATCCTGCATCGCGGCGCGATGGACTTCCCTCTGCAAACGCCGCTGTCCACAGGGAAGATTCGATGCAGATTGGGGCAAGCCTAGCTTCTAAATCTGGGTATAAATCTAAAGCATGGTGGTGATGGTAGAGCCAGATCTCGTGGAAAAACACCTTATCTGACTGATTTAAAAGGAATTTATGCACCTGAAACCCCCTGTATATCGGCCTCCCAGCCTGGGGGGGAACCTGTGGATAGTTTCGAAGGCATGGCAAAAGGGCTTTTTTATCCACAGATTGCCCATACCTTGTGTATAAGTCATACAGGGCAGCTGTGGACAGCGTGGAACGATCGGTCTGAATTCTTTGAAATCTGTGGAACCGCCCAGGGCATGGGACCGTAGATTTCAAGGAATCTGCAGGTTCATCCGCTGGTACTTGTCGGCGACGAGGCAAGCGCTGTCTACGGCATCGCCTGAAATCGGCGAAATCCAAGGCTCACACCCCCGCTACCCTTCGCAGAATCGAAGGATTTCCGGGCTTGCCGAGACCCGCATCTGCTGGGATGAGGAAACAGCGCCACGTGGAACCAGCGGTCGGGGCGCAGGCAGACCTGCGGTAACTGCTCCATAGCTGGCCGGATAGCTGGCCGGGCACGTCCGGCTTGACCGATGCAGTAAGCTGATGGATTCCCTGCCCCTCTGCCGCCCCGTGCGGATGGTCTTTCGCGCCCCATGCTTATCCGCCGCCTCGCCCTGCACCAACTGCGTCGCTTCAATGCGGTGGAGCTGTCGCCCCAGCCGGGATTGAACCTGCTGACCGGCGACAACGGTGCCGGCAAGACCAGCGTGCTCGAGGCCCTGCACCTGATGGCCTATGGGCGCAGCTTCCGTGGTCGTGTCCGCGATGGATTGGTGCGCCAGGGCCAGGAAGCGCTGGAAATCTTCGTGGAATGGGACGAGCAACGTGCCAATCACCCGCCGCACCGCCGAAAGGCCGGCCTGCGGCACAGTGGCCAGGATTGGAAGGGGCGCCTGGACGGCGAAGACGTGGCCCAGCTCGGCAATCTGTGCGCAGCGCTTGCGGTAGTCACATTCGAGCCAGGCAGCCATGCGTTGGTCAGCGGTGGTGGCGAACCCCGCCGCCGATTCCTCGATTGGGGCTTGTTCCACGTGGAACCTGATTTCCTGTCCCTGTGGCGCCGGTATTCGCGGGCACTGAAACAGCGCAACGCCCTGCTCAAGCAAGGTGGCCCGTCGCGGATGCTGGATACCTGGGATCACGAACTGGCTGAAGCCGGCGAACCGTTGACCAGCCGTCGGCAGCACTACCTGGAGCGTCTGCAGCAGCGCACCGTGGCGCTGGCTTCCAGCCTGGCCCCGCAGCTCGGCATCCAGGCACTGGAACTCAGCCCGGGTTGGCGTCGGCACGAGCTCCCTCTGGCCGATGCGCTGCTTCTGGCCCGGGAACGTGACCGCCAGGCCGGATACACCTCGGTCGGTCCGCACCGGGCAGACTGGAGCGTGGATTTCCACAGCATTCCGGGTCGCGATGCGCTGTCCCGCGGCCAGGCCAAGCTGACGGCATTGGCCTGCCTGCTGGCGCAGGCCGAGGACTACGCGGAACAGCGCGGCGAATGGCCGGTGATCGCATTGGACGATCTGGGCTCGGAGCTGGATCGCACCCACCAGGCGCGGGTTCTGCAGCGCCTGCTCGGTGGGCCCGCGCAGATCTTCATCACCGCCACCGAAACGCCGGCGGCGCTGCAGGAACTGACCCACATCGCCCGGTTCCACGTGGAACATGCACAGATCGTGGCTGTGCCATAGTGGGCACACAGGGCCGCTCGACCCCGGCTGGTATAATTCGGGTTGGAATCCTTTCATTCTCGGCGCATCGCTCCAAGCGGTGGCCGACCTGCGGAGCCTACGGCAAGCGCAATGAGCGACGAACAGAACACCCCGGCAAACAACGGCAATTACGACGCCAACAGCATCACCGCCCTGGAAGGCCTGGAGGCTGTCCGCAAGCGACCCGGCATGTACATCGGCGACGTGCATGACGGCACCGGTCTGCACCACATGGTGTTCGAGGTTGTCGACAACTCGATCGACGAAGCGCTGGCCGGCCACGCCGACCATGTCGCGGTGACGATCCACGCCGACGGCTCGGTCTCGGTGTCCGACAACGGTCGCGGCATTCCGACCGGCAAGCACGAGCAGATGAGCGCCAAGCTCGGTCGCGAAGTGTCGGCCGCCGAAGTGGTGATGACCGTCCTGCACGCAGGCGGCAAGTTCGACGACAACAGCTACAAGGTGTCCGGCGGCCTGCACGGCGTCGGCGTCAGCGTGGTCAACGCGCTGTCGCAGAAGCTGCTGGTGGACGTGTTCCAGAACGGCTTCCACTACCAGCAGGAATTCAGCAACGGCGCCGCCGTGACCGCGCTGGCCAAGCTGGAAACCACCACCAAGCGCGGCACCACCGTGCGCTTCTGGCCGTCGACGGTCGCCTTCCACGACAACGTGGAATTCCACTACGACATCCTGGCTCGCCGCCTGCGCGAGCTGTCGTTCCTGAACTCCGGCGTCAAGATCGTCCTTGCCGACGAACGTGGCGATGGCCGCCGTGATGACTTCCACTACGAAGGCGGCATCCGCAGCTTCGTGGAGCATCTGGCCCAGCTGAAGACCCCGCTGCACCCGAACGTCATCTCGGTCACCGGCGAGCACAACGGCATCGTCGTGGATGTGGCGTTGCAGTGGACCGACTCCTACCAGGAGACGATGTACTGCTTCACCAACAACATTCCGCAGAAGGACGGCGGCACCCACCTTGCCGGCTTCCGCGGTGCGCTGACCCGTGTGCTCAACAACTACATCGAGCAGAACGGCATCGCCAAGCAGGCCAAGATCAACCTGACCGGCGATGACATGCGCGAAGGCATGATCGCGGTGCTGTCGGTGAAGGTGCCGGACCCGAGCTTCTCCAGCCAGACCAAGGAAAAGCTGGTCAGCTCCGACGTGCGCCCGGCGGTGGAAAACGCCTTCGGCGCGCGCCTGGAAGAGTTCCTGCAGGAAAACCCGAACGAAGCCAAGGCGATCGCCGGCAAGATCGTCGACGCTGCGCGTGCACGCGAAGCGGCGCGCAAGGCCCGCGACCTGACGCGCCGCAAGGGCGCGCTGGATATCGCCGGCCTGCCGGGCAAGCTGGCCGACTGCCAGGAAAAGGACCCGGCGCTGTCCGAACTGTTCATCGTCGAGGGTGACTCGGCAGGTGGCTCGGCCAAGCAGGGCCGCAACCGCAAGAACCAGGCGGTGCTGCCGCTGCGCGGCAAGATCCTCAACGTGGAACGCGCACGCTTCGACCGCATGCTGTCCTCCGACCAGGTGGGTACGCTGATCACGGCCTTGGGCACCGGCATCGGCCGTGACGAGTACAACCCGGACAAGCTGCGGTACCACAAGATCATCATCATGACCGACGCCGACGTCGACGGCGCCCACATCCGCACCCTGCTGCTGACCTTCTTCTACCGTCAGATGCCGGAGCTGATCGAGCGCGGTTACGTCTACATCGGCCTGCCGCCGCTGTACAAGATCAAGCAGGGCAAGCAGGAGCTGTACCTGAAGGACGACCCGGCGCTGGACAGTTACCTGGCCAGCAGTGCGGTGGAAAACGCCGCGCTGGTGCCGGCCACCGGCGAACCGGGCATCGAAGGCCTGGCGCTGGAAAAGCTGCTGCTGGCCTATGCCGCCGCGCTTGATTCCATCGAACGCAATGCCCACCGCTATGACCGCAACCTGCTCGAAGCGCTGGTCGATTTCGTGCCGATGGACATGGACAGCCTGCGCAATGCCGGCGAAGGCGAAGGCCTGGATGCGCTGGCCAAGCGCCTCAACCAGGGCAGCCTGGGCAGCCCGCGTTTCAGCCTGGAACTGCAGGAGGCCAACGAGGAACGCCCCGCCGCCGTGCTGGTGACCCGTCGCCACATGGGCGAGGAGCACATCCAGGTGCTGCCGCTGTCGGCGTTCGAAAGTGGCGAACTGCGTGCGATCCACCAGGCCTCCAAGCTGCTGCACGGGCTGGTGCGCGAAGGTGCAACGATTTCCCGCGGCGCCAAGTCGATCGAAGTCGACAGCTTCGCCAAGGCGCAGAACTGGCTGCTCGAGGAGGCCAAGCGCGGCCGCCAGATCCAGCGATTCAAGGGTCTGGGTGAAATGAATCCGGAGCAGTTGTGGGATACCACGGTGAACCCGGAAACCCGTCGCCTGCTGCAGGTGCGTATCGAAGACGCGGTCGCCGCCGACCAGATTTTCAGCACCCTGATGGGCGATGTGGTCGAACCGCGTCGCGACTTCATCGAAGACAATGCGCTGAAGGTCGCCAACCTGGATATCTGACACAATCGGGACCTGGCCGGTGCGCGGGGAGCTGCACCGGCCTTCGTCCCTTGAACGCAGGTACCTGATGTCCGCATCCGCCCCGGTCTCCGCCGCTCCGCCTCCGGTTCCGCCGCCGTCTACCCCGCCGCGCGCCGTGGCACCGTTGGCAGGTTTCTTCATCGACCTGGGCATCGCCGCCGTCACCCTGGTCGGCCTGAGCATGGTCACCGGACTGTTCTGGGGCTTCTACCGTGCGATCGTGGTCAGCCGCGCCAACGTCGCGGCCAATGGCGGTGCACTCACACCTGACAGCGCCGGCGCGGCAGTGGGCCAGCCCGGGGCCCTGGCCCAGATCCTGATGGCCCTGATCGCCACCGGTGGTGCCGCACTGCTGCTGTACTTCTGGCGGCGCCCGGCGAACGCCGGCGAACGCCTGGCCTCGCGACAGGCGCTGCAGCGTCCTTCCACCTGGGGCTGGACCCTGCTGGTGGCCACGCTGATCGTGGTTGGCAGCAACGGCGTCGCCTTCCTTTCCAAGCAGTTCGGCATCGAGCCGGTGCCGACCAACGTGGAACTGATGCAGAGCGCGATCGCGCGCTTCCCGTTGTTCCTGGTGCTGTTTGCGGTCGTCCTCGCCCCCGCCTACGAAGAGCTGCTGTTCCGTCGTGTCCTGTTCGGGCGCCTGTGGCAGGCCGGCCGCCCCTGGCTGGGCCTCATCCTCAGCAGCCTGGCGTTCGCCCTGGTCCATGAAGTGCCCGGTGTCAGCAAGAACTCGCTGCTGGGCATGGCGCAGCTGTGGCTGGTCTACGGCGGCATGGGTGCCGCCTTCTGCTGGCTGTACCGCCGCACCGGCACCCTGTGGGCGGCGATCACGGCGCATGCGCTGAACAACGCGGTGGCGCTCGCCGCAATGGTGTTCCTGGGGTCAACGTAACGCCGTGCCCGCTTGACGAAAGATTAAGCAGGTACGCTACACACTGCGCACATGAACACGGGGGCGGACCCATGAAACAACTGCTGCTGGCTCTAGTCATCACCACCGTAGTCAGTGCCTGTGCGACCACCACCTCGCCAACCGGAAGACGGCAGATGGTGGGCGGCGTATCGCAGGCACAGCTTGACCAGCTCGGCGCGCAGGCGTTTGCCGAGACCAAGCAGAAAGAGAAGATCAGCACCGATGGCCGCCAGAACGGCTACGTGCAGTGCGTGGTCAACGCGTTGGTCGCGCAGTTGCCGCCTCAGTACCGTGGCGTACGGTGGGAGACCGCCGTGTTCGTCGACAAGGAACCGAACGCCTTTGCCCTGCCCGGCGGAAAAGTGGGCGTGAACACCGGCATTTTCACCGTCGCCAAGAACCAGGACCAGTTGGCTGCCGTGATCGGCCATGAGATCGGCCATGTCATCGCGCGTCACCACGAAGAACGCATCACCCGGCAGATGGGCGCGCAGACCGGCCTGGCCGTGCTGGGCGCGCTGGCCGGTGCCGCCTATGGCGATGGCGCCGCCAGCACGGTCAACCAGCTGGGCGGGATGGGCGCGCAGGCGGCCTTCCTGCTGCCGGGTTCGCGCACGCAGGAAAGCGAGGCAGACGTGATTGGCCAGCGGCTGATGGCGCAGGCTGGATTCAACCCGGCCCAGGCCGTGGACCTGTGGCAGAACATGATGGCCGCCAGCGGCGGTCGCAGCCCGCAATGGCTGTCCACCCACCCCGATCCGGCCAACCGGATCCAGGAGCTGCGACGTGATGCACCGGGCCTGACGCCGGTCTACCAGCAGGCGCAGGCGGCCGGGCTGCGGCCAAAGTGCGGATGAGTGCGCAGTTCTATGCTGTATTGCAGCACATAAAACGATTTCTCACGCCATCTGTTTCTGATACGTTTGGCGGCTCAGATTTTTCTGACAGTCCGACTTTGCCGCTATCCGGCGGTTCGATCGAGGTGAACGATGATTTTCCGTAACCACAAAGCTGTGCTTTCCGTCCTCGTCGCGACCGCCCTGACCGGCGCCGTGGTCACCGATGCCTTTGCGCAGTCCTCGCGTTCCTCCGACCGTGGCAGCCGCGGCGGTAGCAGCAAGCAGGCCAAGGCCGAACCGCTGTACCCGAATGCGACCCGCCAAGAGCCGACCGCCAAGGCCTCGGCCAAGATGGGCAGCAAGCTGCAGAAAATGATCGACAGCTACAACAAGGAAAAGTTCCCGGAGACGCGCGAACAGGCTGACGCGATCCTGGCCGACAGCGCTTCCAACGAGTACGACAAGTCGCTGGCCGCGCAGCTGGCCTCGCAGGCCGCCTACCAGACCGACGACGTGCCGGGCGCCATCGCGTATCTGAAGCAGGTGATCCAGTTCAACGGCCTGGACAACAACGGCCACTTCCAGTCGATGCTGATGCTGGGCCAGCTGCAGCTGCAGGAAGACAAGACCGCCGAAGGCCTGGCCACCCTGGACAAGTACTTCGCAGAGAGCAAGTCGACCAAGCCGGAAGAGCTGATCGCCAAGGGCCAGGCGCTGTACCAGCTGGAGCGCTACCAGGAAGCGATCCCGGTGCTGAAGCAGGCCATCGCCGGCGCCGCCGAGCCGAAGGACAACTGGAACCAGCTGCTGATGGCGGCCCTGTCCGAAGCCGGCCAGACCGGTGAGGCCGTGCAGGCCGCAGAAGCGCTGGCGGCCAAGAATCCGACGGACAAGAAGGCCCAGCTGAACCTGGCCAACATGTACATGCAGGCTGACCAGATGCCGAAGGCCGCCGCGGTGATGGACAAGCTGCGCAGCAGCGGCCAGCTCACCGAAGAGCGCGAGTACAAGCAGCTGTACTCGATCTATGCCAACACCGAGAACAAGGAAAAGGACGTCATCGCGGTCATCAACGAAGGGTTGCAGAAGGGCATCCTGAAGCCGGATTACCAGGTCTACCTGGCGCTGGCCCAGTCCTACTACTACTCCGACCAGGTGCCGCAGGCGATCGATGCGTGGCAGAAGGCTGCCCCGCTCTCCAAGGACGGTGAGACCTACCTGAACCTGGCACGCGTCCTGCATGCCGAAGGTCGCGTCCCCGAGGCCAAGCAGGCCGCCCAGCAGGCGCTGGCGAAGGGCGTGAAGAACCAGGCGGATGCCAAAAAAATCATCAACCTGAAGTAAGTAGGAATAACGCCTGAATGCCTGCTCAGTTGATGCGCAGGCGCTCAGGATTGGTATAAGCTTGGAGGTTCCTGCGGTGTCATGCACCGCTGATCAGGGATCCCGCCCCCGGGATTCCGGCCCCACTATTGAGCTCTTGGCGCATGACGGAACAACTAGTCGTTCACCGGTACGAACAACCCGATGACAAGGGGCTGAGCTGGCCTCGCATCGTCGGCATCGCGTTTGTAATTGCCCTGCATCTGGCCGCCTTCATGATGCTCCTCATTCCCGCCGTGGCTCCCAAGGCCGTCGCGGAGAAGGAGCGCAACGTCATGGTGACCATCGTCGACGCGCCGCCGCCGCCCCCACCGCCGCCGCCGCCGCCGCCGCCGCAGGATACTCCGCCACCGCCGGTGAAGAATCTGTCGCCGCCGAAGCCGTCGCCCGTACCGCCGCCGCCGCAGGCGCCGGTCGTGGACGTGCCGGAGCCGCGCCCGAACGATATCGTCACCCCGCCGTCGCCCCCGTCGCCGCCGGCTCCGCCGACCTCGATCGAGGCCAGCGTGGACATCTCGTCGAAGGCCATGAATCCGCCGCGCTATCCGCCGGCCGCCTTCCGCGCGGGTATCCAGGGCGAAGTGATCCTGATCATTGATGTCGATGCCAACGGCAACGTCACCAATGTCACGGTGGAAAAGTCCAGCCGTAACCGCGACCTGGACCGTGCTGCGATGGAAGCAGCTCGCAAGTGGCGCTTCAACGCCGCTGAATCTGGCGGTAAGAAGGCGGCAGGTCGCGTTCGCGTCCCGGTCAACTTTGCGCTGAACTGATGCGTCCGGGTGGCCCTCCGGCCACCCCCGCTCCCGGTTCGATTGTTTAGCTTAGCTACACCCTTTATCACCACACACAACAAAGGTAAGCGTCATGCTGCAGGAAATTTTCATCGCCGCTGCTGCCGGGGGCAATCCGTCCAACGCCCTGTCGCAGATGGGCTTCGAGCACCTGATCCACGAAATGACCACCAAGCCGGGTGATTTCGCGGTTTCCTGGGTCGTGCTGCTGACCCTGATCGCCATGTCGGCCATGTCCTGGTACTGGACCGTCATCAACATCTTCCGTGCCACCCGCCTGAAGAGCGCCGCTGACCGCGTCGTCAGCCTGTTCTGGGACACCCCGAACGCGCAGGACGCCATCCGTGCGATGGAAGAGCAGCCGGCTTCGGAGCCGTTCTCGAAGATCGCCCTGGACGCTGCCCAGGCCGCTGCCCACCACCAGCGCGCTGAAGGCGGTGCTACCGGCGGCGTCGGTGAGAACCTGAGCCGTTCGGAGTTCGTCGACCGCGCTCTGCGCCAGGCCGTCACCCGCGAAAGCAACAAGCTGCAGTCGGGCATGACCCTGCTGGCCACCGTCGGCGCGACCGCTCCGTTCGTCGGTCTGCTGGGTACCGTGTGGGGCATCTACGGCGCGCTGATCAAGATCGGTGCCACCGGCTCCGCTTCGATCGACGCCGTTGCCGGCCCGGTGGGTGAAGCGCTGATCATGACCGCGATCGGTCTGTTCGTCGCAATCCCGGCCGTGTTCGCCTTCAACTTCTTCAGCAAGATCAACAGCGCGACCATCAGCAAGTTCGATACCTTCGCGCACGACCTGCACGACTTCTTCGCCACCGGTTCGCGCGTCCGCTAATTGCGGCGCGCGTCACCCAGCGACGAAGTAAGTAGTCACCAAGATCTAGACGGAGCCCGTTATGGCTTTCAGTAGTGGTAACAGCGGCGGCCCCATGGCCGACATCAACGTTACGCCCCTCGTGGACGTGATGCTGGTGCTGCTGATCATCTTCATCATCACGGCGCCCCTGATGTCCCACAAGGTCAAGGTGGATCTGCCGGAAGCCAACCTGATCCAGAAGCCGGAAGATGCTGAAAAGCGTCCGAACCCGATCACGCTGGCAGTCAAGGAAGACGGCTCGATCTACTGGAACGACGAAGAAATCAACAAGCAGACTCTCGAGTCCCGCTTGGCGACCGCCGCACAGCAGACCCCGCAGCCGCCGCTGAACCTGCGTGGTGACCGCACCACCAAGATGCGCGTCATCAACGACCTGACCAAGGTCGCGCAGGAACAGGGCATGCTGGACGTCGGCTTCGTTGCGACCAAAGAAAAGGGGCAATAAGCCATGGCATTCAGTAGTGGTGGTGGCAAGGGCCCCATGGCAGACATCAACGTCACGCCCCTCGTGGACGTGATGCTGGTTCTGCTGATCATCTTCATCGTGACCGCGCCGATCATGACGTACCCGATCGCCGTGGACCTGCCGCAGCGCGTGCTCAACCCACCGCCGCAGCTGGTCGAACCGCCGCCGCCGATCGAACTGAAGATCGACGCCAGCAACCAGGTCTCGTGGAACAACAGCCCGATCAATACCAGCGAGCTGCAGCAGCGGATGGAGCAGGAGGTCCAGCGTGACCCGACCAACCAGCCGGAACTGCGCATCGACGCCAGCCCGGATTCCGAGTACGACGTGATGGCCAAGGTTCTGGCCGCCGCGAAGAATGCTCAGATGAAGAAGATCGGATTTGTGCAGCAGTAAACGCTACACCGCAATACAACAGTCATGACGCGACTGCAGACGCCCCTGGAAACAGGGGCGTTTTTTTGTGTTCTCGTCGTGGCGCACGGGTTGGGGTCAGATCCCTTTTCCTGAGGAAAAGGGATCTGAGACCATCCGACCCCATCCGGCAGCAGGCGCCGCTATGATCGGCGGATGCTCGCCCTCTTCGACTCCCTGCGCCATTGGCTCGACGGCATCGCCCACCTCGGCACGATCCTGGCGGTGGCCTACCTGCTCTACCTGTTCGCGCTGGCGGGCTGGATCATGCTGCAGAAGCGCGAGCCGGTGGCCACGCTGAGCTGGATCCTTTCGCTGGCACTGCTGCCCTACCTCGGGCTCTTCATCTACTACCTGCTGGGGCCGCAGAAGGTGAAGCGGCAACGGCTGCGTCGTGGCCGTGCACGCTCGGGCATGGAGCACTACAGCGATGTCTGCCCGCCCGATTCGGACTGCACCGAGCTGGCCAAGGTTGCCCAGGCCACCACCGGACTGGCGCCCAGCAGTGCCACCGAGGTGACCTGGCTGGTCGACGGCGCAGCCACCTATGCCGCGCTGCTCGACGCGATCGCGCAGGCGCGCGACCACGTGCACCTGGAGTACTACATCTTCAACCCCGACCATGCCGGCACCGCACTGCGCGATGCCCTGGTCGAACGTGCGCAGGCCGGTGTGCAGGTGCGCCTGCTGCTGGATGCGGTGGGCTCTTCCGCCCTGCCCCGGCGCTTCCTGCAGCCACTGCTGGACGCCGGCGGCGAAGCGATCTGGTTCCATCCGCGACAGCTGCTGAAGCCGTTCAAGCGCCCGTGGCTGAACCTGCGCACCCACCGCAAGCTGGTGATCGTCGACGGTCGCCTCGCCTTCACCGGCGGCATCAACATCACTGACGAGGAAGACGAGAGCCGCAGGCCCGACGCTTACCGCGACCTGCACATGCGTATCCGCGGCCACGTGGTGCGCAGCCTGCAGCTGGTGTTCGCCGAGGACTGGCTCTATGCCAGTGGCCAGGACCACTCGCGTTTCGACATCGCCCGCCTGTGGCCGGCCGACATGCCGCTGCGTGCGGATGGATCGATCAGCGCCCAGGTGCTGGTGTCCGGGCCCGACTCGGGCTGGGAGACCATCCACCGCCTGCACGTGGCGGCGATCCAGGAAGCACACGAGCGCGTGTGGCTGGTGACGCCCTACTTCGTGCCCGGTGAAGCAGCGAGGATGGCGCTGACCTCGGCCGCGCTGGGCGGCCTGGACGTGCGCCTGCTGGTGCCGAAGATGAGCGACTCCTGGTTCGTCACCCAGGCCGCACGGTCCTACTTCGACGAACTGCTGCACGCGGGCGTGAAGATCTACGAGTACGGCCCGCGCATGCTGCATACCAAGGCGTTCATCGCCGACGACGATGTCTGCATCGTCGGCAGCGCCAACTTCGACCACCGCAGCTTCCGGCTGAACTTCGAACTGTCGATGATGATCAGCGACCGTGACCGCGTCGCTGCGCTGGCCGAACTGCTGCAGGGCGAATTCGACCGTTCCACGCGGGTGCACGACCAGGCCGGCCGCTCGCTGTGGCTGCACCGCCTGCCCGAGGCCTTCGCCCGGCTGGCCTCGCCGCTGCTCTGACGCAGCGCTACACTGCGGCGATCATCCGGGGAGCCCGACTATGTACTGGTTGTACCTGCTGCTGGCGCTGGGCTGCTTTGCCTTCGCCCTGAAGACCCCGAGCGCGGGGTTGATGACCCTGTGCCTGCTGGCGGCGCTCGGCTTCCTGCTGGCCTGGGTGCGCGGCCGCTACGTGGCCCGCTTCGGTGACCTGCAGCGCGACCCGGCCACGCTGATCGATGCCGAGGAGCTGCGCCGCCTGCGCGAACAGGCCCAGGCCCGCCGCACTGACGACCACAACGACCACGACCCGTCCCCTCTTTCCAAGTAGTCCCGTTCCATGACCCAGCTCAGCGTCAACGTCAACAAGATCGCCGTCCTGCGCAATTCGCGCGGCGGCGCCGAACCGGACGTGGTGCGCGCCGCCCAGGCCTGCCTGGATGCCGGCGCGCATGGCATCACCGTGCATCCGCGGCCGGACCGCCGGCATATCACCGCCGAGGACGTGCTGGCCCTGTCCACGCTGACCCGCGCGCGTGGCGTTGAATTCAACATCGAAGGCAATCCGTTCGCGCCGCCGCGCGAGGGCTACCCGGGGCTGCTGCCGCTGTGCGAACAGACCCGTCCGGCGCAGGCCACCCTGGTCCCCGATGATGATGGCCAGATCACCTCCGACCACGGTTTCGACTTCGAACGCGATGCCGAGCGCCTGCGTCCGCTGGTGGCTGCGCTGAAGGCCATGGGGTGTCGGGTCAGCCTGTTTGTTGACGCGGGCAACCCATTGCTGGAGCAGGCAGCCGAGGTGGGGGCGGACCGCATCGAGCTGTATACCGGGCCCTATGCAGAGGCGCATGCGGCGGGCGATGCCGATGCGATGCTGGCGCTGTTCGCCACTGCTGCCCGACGAGCGCAGGCCGTCGGCCTGGGTGTCAATGCTGGCCACGACCTGTCGCAGGACAACCTGCGCGACTTCCTGGCCCACGTGCCGGAGGTGCTGGAGGTGTCGATCGGTCATGCGCTGATCGGCGAGGCACTGTATGACGGGCTGGATGCCACCGTGCGCGGGTACCTGGCGCTGCTTTGATGCATTGCAGCCGAGCGTAGGCTCGGCTCCACAAGGTCTCTGCATCAACTGTAGAGCCGAGTCCATGCTCGGCTCAGCCTCGCCCTGAACCCTTCAGGCGGCCGTCGCAGCCATTGAGACGGCCACGACGTACCCTGCCGCAATGGGTATTGCGATCAAGGGCCGAGGTTCCACGTCCCACCTTGCCGGGCGCTTTGAAAGCACCGTCAGCGAGGCGGTGGACGACGGCTGGGCGGTCGACGAAAGCGAAGAGTTCCTCGCCCCGCGCCTGCGCACCGAAGTACGCGCCGAAACCGCGCGCAGCATCATCACCCGCAACAACTCGCCCGACGTCGGCTTCAGTCAATCGGTGAATCCCTACCGCGGTTGCGAGCACGGCTGCTCGTACTGCTTCGCCCGCCCTTCGCATGCCTATCTGAACCTGTCGCCGGGGCTGGACTTCGAGACCAAGCTGTTCGCCAAGACCAATGCGCCGCAGCTGCTGCGCAAGGAACTGTCGAAACCGGGCTATGTGCCGCAGCCGATCGCACTGGGCATCAACACCGATGCGTACCAGCCGATCGAACGCAAGTTCAAGCTGACCCGCCAGCTGATTGAAGTGATGCTGGAGACCCGGCATCCGTTCTCGCTGATCACCAAGAACGCACTGGTCGAGCGCGACATCGATCTGCTCGCGCCGCTGGCCGCGGAGAACCTGGTCAGCGTGCACTTCTCGGTGACCTCGCTGGACCCGCATCTTTCCGCGAAGCTGGAACCGCGTGCATCAGCGCCACATGCACGGCTGCGCGCGATGAAGCGCCTGCATGACGCCGGCATTCCGGTCGGTGTGATGGTGGCGCCGGTGATTCCCTGGATCAACGACAGCGAGCTGGAAGCCGTGCTGGAGGCTGCGCACGACGCAGGTGCGAGCACCGCCGGTTACGTGCTGCTGCGCCTGCCGCTGGAAGTGGCACCGCTGTTCCGCGACTGGCTGGATACGCACCATCCCGATCGCGCTGCGCACGTGATGAGCACCATCCAGCAGCTGCGCGGTGGCAAGGACTACGACAGCCAGTTCGGCACGCGTATGCGTGGCCAGGGCGTGTATGCCGATCTGTTGAACAACCGCTTCAAGCTGGCACGCAAGCGTCTGGGCTTCAATGCACAGAACAGCCATTGGCCGAAGCTGGATTGCAGCCGTTTCCAGAAGCCGCTGCCGCCGAAGAAGGAGTCGCCGCAGGGCTCGTTGTTCTGAGTCCATCAGTCGAGCATGGCTCGACTCTACATACGCGGCCGACGAGCAGCTCGGCATTACCCCCCAAACAACTTCTGCGCACTCTGGAACAGGATCCAACTCGTCGCGATGAACTTGTCGCCACCCTGCGGCCGGTTGCCACGATGGGTGTGGGTGAACGCCGTCGGGGCGATCAGCAGGCTGCCGGTACGCGGCGCGATCTTGCGGCCCTGGAACAGGAACTCGGTTTCACCTTCGTCAAAGTCGTCGTTGAGGTACAGCGTCCACAGCACATGCCGGTGCAGGGTCTCGGCCTGCGCATCCTTCGGGTACAGCTCGCAGTGCCAGTACGGGTAGCCGCCCTCGCCCGCCGCATACCACTGCAGGTTGATCGCACCCGGGCGCAGGCAGGTGCGGGCCAGATCGGCCAGCTGCTGCTGCGGCATGTCGGGGAAGTCCTCGGCAGACAGGCGTCGCGGTTGGCCGTTGCTGTCCTGGATCTGCAACATCAGCGGCGCGATCAACGCCTGTGGATAACGGCGTAGATAAGTCAGCAGGCCGTTGAACACCGCGAGCTGCAGCTGCTGATCAACATCCTGCCAGCCGTCCAGGCCACTGATGCGCAGATCCTTGCTGTGCTTGAGTTCCGGGAACACGCCACTGCCCACCGCACCGGGCAGCAGGCCACGCGTCGCACGCATGCGCTCGACGATCGCCGCGCAGACCTCGCTGGGGACGGCGTTGTGGATGACTTCGATGAAATCGACCGGGCCCTGCTGGTGCATGCGTGCATTCCTTAGGCGGCAACGGCTTGATGGTGCCGTTTGCCGCCCTCGGTGTCACCCCACGGTCATGTCATCGATCTGCCATGACCGCTGTCAGGCGATCGGTTGTCAGCCCTGTGCGTCGTCGTGTGCGTGGTGGTAGCGCACGGCCTCGGCCACTTCCTCGCGCGAACCGAGGAACACCGGCACGCGCTGGTGCAGCTGGTCGGGCTGGATGTCGAGGATGCGCTCGCGGCCGGTCCAGGCGGCACCGCCGGCCTGCTCGACCAGCAGGCCCATCGGGTTGGCTTCGTACATCAGGCGCAGCTTGCCGGCCTTGGACGGGTCCTTCTTGTCCCACGGGTAGATGAAGATGCCGCCGCGGGTAAGGATGCGATGCACGTCGGCCACCATGCTGGCGATCCAGCGCATGTTGAAGTTCTTGCCGCGTACGCCTTCCTTGCCCGCCAGCAGGTCGCCGACGTAGGCCTGCATCGGCGCTTCCCAGTGGCGCTGGTTGGACATGTTGATCGCGAATTCCTGGGTGGCCGCCGGGATCTGCATGTTCTCGGTGGTCAGCACGAACTCGCCCTTCTCGCGGTCCAGGGTGAAGGCGTGGGTGCCATGGCCGACGGTCAGCACCAGCTGGGTGCTGGGCCCGTAGATGCAGTAGCCGGCGGCGATCTGCTTGCTGCCCGGCTGCAGGAAGGCGTCGTCGCCCGGCAGCTCGACATTGGTCGGGCAGCGCAGCACGGAGAAGATGGTGCCGACGGAGACGTTGACGTCGATGTTGGAGCTGCCATCGAGGGGATCGAACAGCAGCAGGAAATCACCGCGGGGATAGATGTCCGGCACCGGCTGGCTGTGGTCCATTTCCTCCGAGGCGCAGGCGGCGAGGTGGCCACCCCAGGCGTTGGCTTCGAGCAGGATCTCGTTGCTGATGACGTCGAGCTTCTTCTGCGCTTCACCCTGCACGTTGCCGGTACCGGCGTCGCCGAGCACGCCACCGAGGGCGCCCTTGCTGACGGCGATGGAGATGCTGGTGCAGGCGCGGGCGACGACCGCGATCAGCTGGCGCAGGTCGGCATTGATGCGGCCGGCGTGCTGTTCCTGGATCAGGAAGCGGGTCAACGAAGTACGGGACATGAGCGGGCAGGTCTCGGCAGCGGGAAAACGCCTATTGTCGCCCGTCTGGCGGGGGCGTGCGTGAGCGCGGGAAGGCGTAATCGTTTCCAGATGCGTTGCGCTTGTGGCGCCTTCCTTTTGTCGAGGCGCGTGGAAGGGGGAGGCGATGCAGGACACGCTGCAAGTACGTCCATGTAAGCTCGATGGCGCCATCCATGGCGCCAACGGTCCTGCATCACCTCCCCCTCCCACGCGCTTCAGGGTTCGCCGCGAGCGCGGTGGGGATGGCAAAGGCAAGAGCAAAAGCAAAAAACAAAGGCGCCTTTCGGCGCCTTTGTCCTCAAGCTACTGGAGCGTTGCTTCAGCCCTTGGCGACGGTGGCCACGGCCTTGGCGACGTATTCCAGGTTGTTCTGGTTCAGCGCGGCCACGCAGATACGGCCGGTGCCGACGGCGTAGATGCCGAACTCGTCGCGCAGGCGCTCGACCTGCTCACGGCTCAGGCCGGAGTAGGAGAACATGCCGGCCTGCTCGTTGATGAAACCGAACTGCGGTGCACCGGCAGCGGCCAGCTTCTCGACCAGGCCGTGGCGCAGGGCGTGGATGCGCTCGCGCATCTCGGTCAGCTCCTGCTCCCACATCGCACGCAGTTCCGGGTTGGTCAGCACGCCGGCCACCAGTGCAGCGCCGTGGGTGGATGGGCTGGAGTAGATGGTGCGGATCACGCGCTTGACCTGCGATTGCACGGCCTTGGCGTCAGCGGCGGTCGGCGCCACCATCGACAGCGCACCCACGCGCTCGCCATACAGCGAGAACGACTTGGAGTACGAGTTGGCGACGATGAAGCTGTCGATGCCAGCTTCGGCGATGATGCGCACCGCTGCGCCGTCCTGCTCGATGCCCTTGTCGAAGCCCTGGTAGGCCATGTCGATGAAGGGGAACAGCTGCTTGTCCTTCAGCAGTTGCGCGACCTGCTTCCACTGGGTGACCGTGAGGTCAGCGCCGGTGGGGTTGTGGCAGCAGGCGTGCAGCAGCACCACGGTGCCGGCTTCCAGCTTGCCCAGGTCGGCCAGCATGCCGTCGAAATCGACGCCATGGGTGCCCGGGTCGAAGTAGGTGTAATCCAGCACCTCGAAACCGGCGGCGCTGAACACCGCACGGTGGTTTTCCCAGCTCGGGTTGCTCAGCGCAACGGTGGCGTGCGGCAGCAGCTTCTTCAGCACGTCGGCGCCGACGCGCAGCGCACCGCTGCCACCAACGGTCTGCGCGGTGGTCACGCGGCCGGCGGCCAGCAGCGGCGAATCCTTGCCGAACACCAGCTCACGCGTCGCCTGCGTGTACGCCGGCAGGCCATCGATCGGCAGGTAGCCGCGCGGTTTGGCTTCAGCGGCGAGCTGCTGCTCGATCTGCTTGACGGCGCGCAGCAGCGGAATGCGGCCGCTCTCGTCGTAGTAGATGCCCACACCCAGGTTGACCTTGGTCGGGCGGCTGTCGGCGTTGTACGCCTCGGTCAGGCCCAGGATCGGGTCGCCTGGGACCAGTTCCACGTTTGCAAAGAAGGACACGGCGGTACTCGTTCGGTAGACGGAAAGGGGGAGGAAGTGCGCTACGCGGTCCGCGGCTTTTCGGCCGGAAACAGCCCATCGTAACAAAGCCTGCCGGGGCTGGCCGCCGCCATCGTCATCCCCGGCCCCGTACCATGGCGTGCGTTGCCGCCCGATCCATCAACCTGAATCATGAATCCCGCCGCACGACGCCGTTGCCTGCCGCTGTCCGCCCTGCTGCTGTCGCCTTGGACGGCGGTGGCCGAGCCTGCGCCCACCGCCCTGCCTGCGGTGCAGGTACAGGCCGCCCGGGTGCCGGGCATCGATCCGCTCGCGCTGCCGGCCAGCCAGGACACGGTCTGGATCGACGCCAGCCGCGCGGGCACCGGTGCGCAGCTGTCTGAGGCCTTGGCCGGGGTCCCCGGACTGCTGGCACGTGACCGGCAGAACTTCGCCCAGGACACGCAGCTGTCGATTCGTGGCTTCGGCGCACGCTCGACCTTCGGCGTGCGCGGGCTGCGGGTGCTGATCGACGGCGTGCCGGCCACCATGCCTGACGGCCAGGGCCAGCTGTCGCATGCCAGCCTGTTGGGCGCCGAGCGCATCGAGGTGCTGCGCGGGCCGTTCTCGGCGCTGTACGGCAATTCCTCCGGCGGCGTGCTGCAGGTCTGGAGCGCGCAGGGCCAGGCCGGTGACCCGTGGCGGTTGCGCGTGAATGCCGGCGCCGACAACACCCTCAGTGTCGGCGCACAGCTCAAGGGTGCCGGCCCAGCGCTGGACTACAACATCGCGGCCAACCACTTCCGCACCGATGGCTGGCGGGACCACAGCCGTGCGCGCCGCGAATCGCTCAACGCACGCATTGGTGGTGATCTGGGCGGTGGGCGGCTGGAGCTGCTGCTCAATGCGCTGGATGCCCCCGATGCGCAGGATCCGCTGGGCCTGAGCCGTGCCCAGGTGGCGGCTGATCCGCGCCAGGCCACGGCAGTCGCGCACCAGTACAACACCCGCAAATCGGTGCGCCAGCAGCAGGCTGGCCTGCGCTGGACCCGGGAGACCGGGGCAGAGCGCTGGCAATTGATGGGCTACGCCGGCCAACGCACGGTGACCCAATACCTGCCGATTCCGCCGGCACCCCAGACCAACAGCCCGCTGCATGCCGGCGGCGTGATCGATCTGCAGGGCGGGTATGGCGGGTTGGACGCGCGCTGGGGCTGGCACGGCGACCTCGCCGGCCGGCCGCTGGACCTGGTGGCCGGGCTCAGCGCCGACCGCCAGCGCCAGCACCGCACCGGCTACGAGAACTTCGTGGGCAGCGCCCTCGGGGTGCGCGGGCGCCTGCGCCGTGACCAGATCGATACCGTGCAGAACGTGGACCAGTTCGCCCAGGCCTGGTGGCAATGGAGCCCGCGCTGGTCGCTGCTGGCCGGCGTGCGCCACAGCGCGGTGCGCTTCGACTCGGACGATCGCTACTTCACCCCCCGCAACCCGGATGACAGTGGCCACCGGCGCTACCAGGCGACCACGCCGGTGGCAGGCGTCAGCTTCGAGGCCAGCCCGCAGTGGCGCCTGCATGCCGCCGTGGGGCGTGGATTCGAGACCCCCACCTTCAACGAGCTGGGGTATCGCGCCGATGGTCAGGCGGGTCTGGCGCTGGATCTGGCGGCCGCCCGCAGCCGCAGCCTGGAGCTAGGCAGCAAGTGGCACGCACAGGATGGAACCCAGCTCGATGTCAGCCTGTTCCGTGCAGATACCGACGATGAGCTGGCAGTTGCCAGCAACATCGGCGGTCGCAGCACGTATCGCAACATCGGCCGCACCCGCCGCCAGGGTGTGGAACTGCAGTATCGCCAGCCGCTGGCCGAGCAGCTGGAGCTGCAGCTGGCGTGGACCTGGCTGCAGGCGCAGGCGCGTTCGCCGTACCTCACCTCCAACACCCTGGTTGCCGCCGGCAGCCGCCTGCCCGGGGTACCGCGCCAGCAGGCCTTTGCCCGGCTGCAATGGTCGCCCGGCCAGTGGCAGTGGGCGCTGGAGGCCTCCGCCAGCAGTGATACCGTAGTCAACGACGCGGCGACCGAACGCGCGCCCGGCTTCGCCCTGCTGCATCTGGAAGGCGGCCGTCGCTGGGCCCTGCCGGGTGGCGAGCTGCGCGCCTTCGCCCGGATGGAGAACGTGCTGGACCAGGCCTACATAGGCTCGGTGATCGTCAACGATGGCAACGGGCGCTTCTACGAACCGGGACCGGGACGGCGGGCCAACGTCGGCCTGCAATGGTCGTGGCGTTGAAGGGGTAGTGCCGGCCGCTGGCCGGCATCGCGCCGTGCAGGACGTCAGAAGGTTGCCGGCCAGCGGCCGGCACTACCCGTCAGTCGGGGGCCTTGGCTGGCACGAACGGCGATGTCGGGTCGCTGGCCGGGAAGGTCTCCTCCAGCGCTTCGTCCTGGTTGTCGCTGGCGCGCTGCTTGCGTTCGCGGCGCTTGAGCGGGCTTTCCTGGCCACCGCGATGGCGGTCACCGCCATCCTTGGGGTCCTGCGCTGCCTGTTCAGCCTCGTGCTTCACCGGCAGATGGTCGCTCCCGTGCTCGGCATCGAAGAACGGTGCGCCGGTGCCACGGTAGTCGGCGTTGTCGGCATCGCGTTTGCCGCGCTGCTCGCCCGGAATGGGCGGGTGGTTTGCGCGCAGCGGGTCGCGGGAGGTCTCTCGGCTCATGGTCTGGCTACCTGCGCTCGGGGTTCCCACTACACCGCGACGCAGGTAAAGCCGCCGCGAACCTGGCGTCATGAACATCTCGCTCACCCGCTGGTAACGGCACCGCGCGTATTCCTGCCCACCCGCCCCCGCTGCAGGAGCCGGCCATGCCCCGTCTTGAACGACCCGCACCGTCCGTGTTCAACGCCCTGCTCGATCCGCTCGGCCAACGTACCGCGCAGCGCCGCACGCGCCGCCATGAGGATCCGCAGGCGGTGGCCCAGGACTATCTGCAGTACATGCTCAGTGACTACGAGGAACGTCGCGGGCAAAGTCATCGCAACTGGCGTGACCTGTGCCCGGTCTATGCCTTCGCGTTGACCACCCATGCTGCCGACTGGCCGCGCGGTGACGCTGCCGATACCTGCGAGGAATTGGCCGAGCACTGGGAACAGATGCGCGGGCAGTCGCGGCTGGGCTGGTCGCAGGCGCGGCCGGTGGTGGAGGACGCCTGGCGCGCGCTGGACCATATTCCGGCGGCGGCGGTGAGGCCGTTGCTGCAGTAGTGCCGGCCGCTGGCCGGCAACCCCAGGACACTTCAGGCCGCGAGCTCTGCCGGCCGGCGGCCGGCACTACCGCACCTGCGTGGAACCCACGTGCACGGTATCGACACGGGTGGTTTACACCGCCCATCCGAAGCTGGGTGCCCTGCCCCATCAAAGGTGCGTCCATGGCCCGCCCGATCTGGACCGGTACGCTGTCCTTCGGACTGCTCAATGTGCCGGTGTCGCTGATGTCCGGCGAACGCAAGGTTGACCTGCAGTTCCGCATGCTCGACTCGCGCGATCGCAAGCCGATCCGTTTCGAAAGGGTCAACGCCGACACCGGCGAGGAAGTGCCCTGGAAGGACATCGTGAAAGCCTATGAGTACGACAAGGGCAGTTATGTCGTGCTGGAGGAAGGCGACATCCGCTCGGCGGCGCCGGAAAGCCACGAAGCGGTGGAGGTGGAATCCTTCGTGGACGCAGCGCAGATCGACCCGCGCTACTACGAGAAGCCGTACCTGCTGGTGCCCGGCAAGAAGGCCGAAAAGGGCTACGTGCTCCTGCGCGAAACGCTGCGCAGTACCGGCAAGGTAGGCATTGCCCGGGTGGTGGTGCGCACGCGCGAGTACCTGTGTGCGGTGATGCCGCATGCGGACGCGCTGGTGCTGATGATCCTGCGCTATCCGCAGGAACTGGTGGATCCCGAGGACTACAAGCTGCCTGCCGGCAAGCTGTCCGACTACCGCATCACCAGCAAGGAAACGGCGATGGCCGAGCAGTTGATCGAGTCGATGTCCGGCGATTGGGACCCATCGCACTACCACGATGAATTCCGCGAGCGCCTGCAGCAGGTGCTGAACAAGCGCATCAAGTCCAAGGGCGGCACCACGCGGGTGGAAGATGAGCCCGCACCACACGAGGATGCGACAACGAACGTTGTCGACTTCATGGCATTGCTGCAGAAGAGCCTGGATGCGAACAAGCGCACGCCGGCGAAGAAGACCGCAACGCGCAAGGCAGCCGCAAAGTCGACGGTGAAGAAGGCCGCAAAGAAGACAACGAAGAAGGCTGCAAAGAAGGCCGCACCACGGCGCAAGGCAGGTTGAACCATGTCGCTGCACCAGTACCGGCGCAAGCGCCGGCTTGGCGGAGGCACAGGGCAGACGCCGGAGCCTGACGACACACCCGCACGCGGTGATCCGCAGCGGCGGCCAACCTTCGTCATCCAGCTGCATCATGCCAGTTCGCGCCACTATGACTTCCGCCTTGAGATGGACGGCGTGCTGAAGAGCTGGGCGGTGCCGAAAGGTCCTTCGCTTCGCGTCGGCGAGAAGCGGCTGGCCGTGGAAGTGGAAGATCACCCGTTGTCCTACGCTGGCTTCGAGGGCGACATTCCCGAAGGCCACTACGGCGCGGGGCACGTGGAGGTGTTCGATCAGGGCACCTGGGCCTGCGAAGGCGATCCACTGCAGGCGCTGGCAGCTGGAAAGATCGACTTCGTACTGCATGGACAACGCCTGGCCGGTGGCTGGAAGCTGGTGCGCACGGCAATGAAGGGACGCCAGGTGCAGTGGCTGCTGATCAAGCGCGACGACGAGCAGGCGCGCGATGCCGAAGCAGACGATCTGCTGGACGCGCACGTGCCCAAGCGCGCATCCACCGTGATGAAGCGCACTGAGGGGAAGGCAGGGCGTGCTGTGCCCGCCGCACGCACGGCTACCCGCAAGGCCGATGCACGCTGGCATGCGCGCGCGCTGAAACTGGACGGCGCACGTGACACGCCCTACCCGCATGGGTTCAAACCGCAATTGACCGATCATCGCGACAGCGCGCCGGACGGCGCGCGTTGGCTGCACGAGATCAAGTGGGACGGCTATCGCCTGCTGGCCGATCTGCACGACGGCGAGGTGAAGCTCCGCTCCCGCAATGGCCTGGATTGGACCGATGACTTCCCCGAGGTCGTGCAGGCCGTGCAGGCGCTGCCGGTGCGCGATGCGCGCCTGGACGGTGAGCTGGTGGTGCTGGACAAGGAAGGGCGCAGCGATTTCGCAGCGTTGCAGCGCGTGATCGATGGAAGCTCGAAGCAACCGCTGCGCTACATCGTGTTCGATCTTCCGGGTGTGGCCAACGCGGACATCAGTCGTGCGCCATTGCTGGAACGCAAAGCGCTGCTGAAGGATCTCATCGGACCGGTGCCCGGCATCCTGGCCTTCAGCGAACATGTGATCGACCAGGGCCCGCAGGTGTTCGATGCCAGTGGCCAGGCCGGATTCGAAGGCATCGTCAGCAAGCAGGTGGATGCCCCGTACGTGAATACCCGCGCGCGCAGCTGGGTGAAGGTGAAGCACGAAGACACCGACGAGTTCGTGATTGTCGGCTACACGGCCCCCAGGGGCTCGCGGGTGGGTTTCGGATCATTGTTGCTGGCAACGCCGGACAAGGAGGGTCTGCGCTATGTGGGCCGCGTCGGTACCGGCTTCGACGACGAGAACCTGCGCGCGCTGCTCAAGGCATTGCAGCCACTGGCAGTAAAGACGCCCGTGCTGCAGCTTCCGGCGCATGTGCCGTTCCGCGCCGCCAGCGTGCGCTGGGTGAAGCCGGTGACGGTGGCGGAAGTGGCGTTCCGTGGCTGGGGCAAGGAAGGCCTGCTGCGCCAGGCCAGTTTCAAGCGGCTGCGCAGCGACAAGCAGAAGGAGGACCTGGGAATGAGCAACGCAACAGCAGTTGCTGAAGCCGGGGGTGAGGTCCAGATCACGCATCCGGAGCGGGTGGTGTTTCCCAGTCAGGGACTGGGCAAAGGCGACGTGGCCGACTATTACCGGCGCATGGCGCGCTGGATCCTGCCCGAAATTGCCGGACGGCCGCTGTCATTGCTGCGCTGCCCCGATGGGGTGGGCAAGGCCTGTTTCTTCCAGAAGCATCATGGCCCCGGCCTGGGCGACGCGGTGCACGCGGTGCCCCTGCAGCAGAAGAGCGGCCGCGAGGACTATGTCTATATCGACGACGCACGGGGCCTGCTGCAGCTGGTGCAGATGAACACGCTGGAGCTGCATCCGTGGGGTGCGACCGTAGCAGACACCGAGCATCCGGATCGACTGGTATTCGATCTCGATCCTGGCAACGGCGTCAGCTGGGCACAGGTGAAATCGGGTGCACGTGATGTGCGTGATCGTCTGCAGCAGGTGGGCCTGGAGAGCTTCGTGCGGCTGTCTGGCGGCAAGGGGCTGCATGTGGTGGTACCGCTGCAGCCCAAGGCCGGCTGGGACGAGGCGAAGGCGTTCTGCGAGGCCTTTGCGCAGGCAATGGCAAAGGAGCAACCTGATCGCTATGTGGCGACGATGAGCAAGGCCAAGCGCAGTGGCGTCATCTTCATCGACTGGTTGCGCAACACCCGAGGGGCCACCAGCGTGTGCTCGTGGTCGCTGCGCGCGCGCGATTCCGCCGGTGTGGCAGTGCCGCTGCGCTGGGAGGAACTGGCGCGTATCAGTGCCGCCGACGCCTTTCCCATGGGCAAGGCGCTGGCGAGGGCGCAACGCCTGAAGAGTGACCCATGGCAGGGCATCACGCAGTTGAAGCAGACGCTGCCGCGCATGGACCTGTAGAGCCGAGCCCATGCTAGGCTGCATGTGTCGATGTGCATGAAAGCCGAGCATGGGCTCGGCTCTACAAAGGCGGCGTTACCCTGCGTCGCGCGAGGCGCGGCGGCCGAACCACCAACCGGCCAGCAGTTGCAGCGGCAGCGATGCCAGCAGCGAAATGACGAACCAGAACGGGAAATCCGCACCGGCCGTCCACATCGCGTAGCCACAGCCCAGCGCGATCAGCGACCAGATCGAGAAGCCATGCGAACGCGGCCAGCAGGGGGCGTAATAGGTGGCAAAGGAAACGCCCGCGATGCCACCAAGAACGCTGAAGGTGAGGTCCCAGCCCAGCTGCACGCTGTTGTTGTCCGGCGACAGGCCCAGCAACGGGGGCAGCCAGCTGGCGACGCTGCTGACCAGCGCAAGCGACAGGACGCCGCCGATCAGGGCGACGATGGACAGGAACAGGGTCTTGAGCAGGCCGGGCATGCGCGCATTGTACGGCGGCCACAGACTGCCCGCGTTGCCGGCCAGCGGCCGGCACTACCGAACCGCCTGGGGTTTGCCGGCCAGCGGCCGGCACTACCGATGAATCGGCATGGCCGCCGCGTCCGTGGGAGAGGGGGACGGAGCGACGGCGGCCATGCACGGGCGGTCAGGCAGCGAAGTCGAGTACCACGCGGCCCTCAATGGTGCCCGCGTGCATGCGCGCGAACACGTCGTTGATGTTCTCCAGGCGGTCGGTGCTGACGGTGGCCGCGACCTTGCCTTCGGCGGCGAACTGCAGCGACTCCTGCAGGTCCAGCCGGGTGCCGACGATCGAGCCGCGCACGGTGATGCCGTTGAGCACCATGCCGAAGATGTCCAGCGGGAAATTACCGGGCGGCAGGCCGTTGAGCGAGACGGTGCCGCCACGGCGGACCATGCCCAGTGCCTGCTCGAACGCCTTCGGTGAGACCGCCGTGACCAGGGCGCCGTGCGCGCCGCCGATCTCCTTCCTGAGGAAGGCGGCCGGATCGGTGGTGCGCGCGTTCACGGTGATCTGCGCACCCAGCTGCCGGGCCAATGCCAGCTTGTTGTCGTCCACGTCCACCGCAGCCACGTTCAGGCCCATCGCACGGGCGTACTGCACCGCCATGTGGCCCAGGCCACCGATGCCGGAAATCGCCACCCAGTCGCCGGGCTTGGTGTCGGTGACCTTCAGGCCCTTGTAGACGGTCACGCCGGCGCACAGCACCGGTGCGATCTCGACGAAGCCCACGTCCTTCGGAAGCAGGCCGACATAGTTGGCATCGGCCAGTGCGTACTCGGCGAAGCCGCCGTTGACCGAGTAACCGGTATTGCGCTGTGTCTCGCACAGCGTTTCCCAGCCACCCAGGCAGTGTTCGCAATGGCCACACGCCGAGTACAACCAGGGGATGCCGACCCTGTCGCCTTCCTTGACGTGCCCTACCCCGCCTCCCACGGCCACGACGTGCCCCACGCCCTCGTGGCCGGGGATGAACGGCGGGTTCGGTTTCACCGGCCAGTCGCCCTCGGCGGCGTGCAGGTCGGTGTGGCAGACGCCACAGGCCTCGATCCTGACCAGTACCTCGCCCGCCCCCGGGCGTGGTACCGAGACTTCCTCGATCACCAGTGGCTTGCCGAACTCACGCACGACAGCGGCCTTCATGGTCGAATTCATGTTCGGATCTCCGTAGTGCGCTTGCCCACAGAATGACGCCGGCACGAGGCCGGCGCTTTGATCACGATCAAACCTTTGAAGATTCGCGGAGCAGGTTCAGCTGGCCAGCACGGACGCCTCGCGGGCCAGGCGTTCGATCGCCTCCCAGTCGCGGGTCTGCAGCAGTGCCGGGGTGGTCAGCCACGAACCGCCGACGCACAGCACGTTGGGCAGGTGCAGGAACTGCGGCGCGGTCTGCGCACTGATGCCGCCGGTCGGGCAGAAGCGCACATCGGCGAACGGACCGTGCCAGGCGGCCAGTAGCGCGGCGCCGCCGGCCTGTACCGCCGGGAAGAACTTGAAGGTGTCCTGGCCATGCTCCAGGCCCAGGATCAGGTCCGAGGCGGTGGCGGCACCGGGCAGGTACGGCAGGTCGGCATCACGCGCGGCCGCATACAACGCCGGCGTGGCACCGGGGGACACCGCGAATCGCGCGCCGGCCTGCTTTGCTGCCTGCATCTGCGCGGCGTCGAGTACGGTGCCGGCACCGATCACCGCGTCCGGCACGGCCTCGACCATCGCCTTGATCGCATCCAGCGCCTGCGGCGTGCGCAGCGTGACCTCGATTACCGGCAGGCCGCCGCGGAACAGTGCCTGGGCGACGTCGACCGCTTCATTCACATCTTCGGGGGTGTACACCGGGATCACCGGTGACAGCTTCAACAGCGCGCGCAGGCGCGGATCAGCGCTGGACATGGTCTTGCTCCTTGCCCGACGGGGCATCGCGGATCGCCGCCGGGTACGGCAGCGCAGCGGCGCATGATGCCACGTGGCTCACGAAGGTGCTGGCAGCGTCGCCCCGCCCTGCCCCGGTCAGGCCGGGTCGGCCTGCAGCGCCTGGATGCGGCGCTGGTACCAGTCGCCACCGAGCGGGTCGAACACCGCCGAGCGCTCCATCTGCGACTCGTACACGTGCACAGAAATCGCCAATGCGTCGTCGCTGGCGTTGCGCAGGGTGTGGTACTCGTGCGGCGGGATCAGGCTGCCGGCACTGCCGCAGCCTCCGCGCAGCGTGGCGTGGCGGTGGAAACGCCAGCGCTCGCCGGCGCGCTCCAGCAGCTCGTAACGGGTGATCTCCAGTTCGCCCAACCACACTCCCTCCACACACCACATGGCATCGTGGTCGTGCAGCGGCGTGCCCTGCCCTGGGCCCCAGCTCATGGCGATCACGCTGTAGCCGTGTTCGCGGCTGTGGTACAGCGGACGTCGCGCGTAATGATCACTGACCGGCCGATGCACGCACTCGGGCAATTCGATGCGGCTGTCGGTTATGGCTTCCTGCAGCGCCAGCTGCAGGTCGGCGGTGATGCGCCCGGCATCACCGGCGGTCACCGCGGCGTCGACCGCAGCGATCAACCGGTCGCGGCCACGGAACGGCGGAAACGGAGAGGTCTGCAGGTCCATGCACCTGACTGTAGCGGAGCATGGTTAAGGGAATGTTGGCGTTCGCGCGCGTCGCGTCCGCATTCAGGGTGAACACGCGCAGAAGAACGGTTCAGATGCAGAGGCACTAGAGCGATCACAAGGGAACCTCGCGAAGCAAAACGTGTCGAACACGACGCGATTCAGATCCGCTGCAACGTTCCGCAACTTCGCATCCGACGGGTGCAAGGCTAGAATTCTCCGACTTACCTGGTTCTATACATGTCAGTGCGAAATATGAGCGATGCCGCGTTGCCGGCATCGAAAGGCAAGGCTGCCACGATCAACGACATCGCACGACTGTCGGGAGTTTCCAAGAAAACGGTTTCAAGAATCATCAACAACTCGCCGCTGGTGCGCAAAGACACCCGCGACAAGGTCGAGGCGTTGATGCGCGAGGTCGGTTACGTGCCCGACCCGCTGGCGCGCGGACTCGCGTTCCGCCGCTCCTTCCTGATCGGCCTGGTGTATGACGACCCCGGCGCCCAATGCATTGTCGACCTGCAGCACGGCGCGCTGGAAGCGCTGCGCGGCACCGGCTATGAGCTGGTGGTGCACCCGTGCAACAGCCAGGATCCGGACTGTGCGGACGGCGTGCGCCGTTTCGTGCAGCAGCAGAAACTGCATGGCGTGATCCTCGGCCCGCGCGCCTCCGAATCGATGGCGCTGGCGCAGATGCTCGACGCGATCGACTGCCGCCACATCCGCATCAACGCGCATGCGTCGGAAGAAGACGTGCAGGCGGTGGTCACCCACGATCGCGATGGTGCTGCTGCTGCTGCGGGCTACCTGCTCTCGCTCGGCCACCGCGACATCGCGGTGATTGCCGGTCCCGGTGACCGGCGCGCTGCCCGCGAGCGGACCCACGGCTTCCTTGATCGGCTGGCCCAGGTCGGCGTGACCCTGCCGGGCGAGCGCGTGCTGGAAGCGGGCGACACCTTCGAGTCCGGCGTGCATGCCGCCGAACGCCTGCTGATGGGCGGACAACGCCCCAGTGCGATCTTCACCGGCAACGACGAAATCGCCGCGGGCGTCTACCAGGTGGCATTGCGTGCGGGCATCGCGGTGCCGCAGCAGTTGTCGATCGTCAGCTACGACGACAGCCCGCTGGCGTCGCGGCTGTGGCCGCCGCTGACGTCGGTACGCCGCCACGTCTCCGACATCGGCCGCATGGCTGCCGCGATGCTGGTGCAGACCGACGTACCGGAGGCGCCGGCTGCGGCCAGCGTGCATCCGCAACTGATGGTGCGCGGTTCCTGCCGGGCCGTGGACGGCTGAGTGTCCTGCCCTCGCCTGCGCCGTCGCGACAGAACGGTGCAGGCAACAACGAAAACGGCGCACCAGGGTGCGCCGTTTCCACTGCGAAGCGGTGTGCGTTACGCGCTTACACGTCGCCGCCGTCGGCCCAGCCTTCACCCGTGCCCTTCTGGAACACGCGGTCGTCGTCCTGCACATCACCGGCCGGCAGATGCACCTGGTCGGCCAGTGCCGCGTAGATCGGGGTGAAGTCCGGCGACGTCGCCTGCATCAGCTGTTCGAAGCTGTCGATGACGAAGTAGGTCTTCTGGAAGGTGTCGATGCGGTACTTGGTGCGCATGATCCGCTGCAGGTCGAAACCGATGCGGTTGGGCGCGGGCGACTCCAGCGAGTACAGCGACTCGCCCTTCGACGACACGATGCCGGCGCCGTAGATGCGCAGGCCGTCGGGCGTATCGATCAGGCCGAATTCCACCGTGTACCAGTACAGGCGGGTCAGGTTCTGCAGTGCATCCGGGCCGATCGCGTGGGCCTTGACGCCGCCACGGCCGTACGCCTCCATGTAGTCGGCGAACACCGGGTTCATCAGCAGCGGCACGTGGCCAAACAGGTCGTGGAACAGGTCCGGTTCGGCGATGTAGTCGATCTGGTCCGGGCGACGGATCCACCAGGTCACCGGGAAACGGCGGTTGGCCAGGTGGTCGAAGAAATCCAGTTCCGGCAGCAGGCCTTCAACGCCGACCAGGGTCCAGCCGGTGGCGGCGCCCAGTACTTCGTTGAGCTGGTCGAAGCGCGGAATCATGTGTGCGCTCATGCCCATCTCGTCCTGCGCGTCCAGGAACTCCTGGCAGGCGCGGCCGACCAGCAGTTCGCGCTGGCGCTGGTACAGCGTGCTCCAGGTGGCGTGGTCATCGGCGCTGTAGGTGTCCCACGGCTGCTCGACGAGCGCGGTGGTATACACCGGCACGTAGCCCTTGTCGGTCTGCTGGTGTTCGACGCGGCGGGGCTGGGCGAGGTCCATGGGGCACTCCTTGACGGGATACCCACGATGCTAGGGCAGGGCGCGCGCAACAGGGTTGCAAAAGTTGCGTCGATTGGCCTTGTTGGCGCAATATCCTTGCGTACTCACCATGTTGCGGGGCAACAATGGCCGGAGAAGTCCAGTTCGATCGCACGGATATACGTCTACTGGCTGAAATCCAGCGGGATGGGCGCGCCACCAACGCCGAGCTGGCGACACGGGTGAACCTCTCGCCCTCGGCCTGCCTGCGCCGCCTGCAGCGGCTGGAAAGCGAGGGCGTGATCGTCGGCTATGGCGCGCGGCTGGAACCGCGCCAGCTGCGCCTGGGCCTGCAGGCCTTCGTGCGCGTGCAGCTGGAAAAGCATGACCAGGCCGCCATCGGCCACTTCGTGGACAGCGTGCAAGCGTGGGACGAGGTGGTGGCCTGCCATGCGCTGACCGGCGACATGGACTACCTGCTGCACGTCTACGTGCGCGACCTGGAGCACTTCTCGCACTTCCTGCTGGACCGGCTGCTCAACGCCGGCGGCGTGGCCGATGCCAATTCCAGCTTCGTGCTGCGAACGGTGAAGGGTTTCCAGGCGTTGCCGTTGTCGCAGCTGGAGCCCTGAGCAGCCACCAGGCGTGCCCGGTGGCCTGGCATCAATGGATCAGCACTTGTCCTTGCGGCCCATCAGCTTGCCCAGGCGCGAGGCTTCCTCGCACTTTGGTGCGGCCACCGGCGCGGGTGCCGCTGCGGCGGCGCGCGCGCGCTGCAACTGCTGGATCTTCGCGCGGATCTGCGGCATGGCCGCCATTGCGGCCTTCTCGCCTTCCAGGATCGCGGTGCCGCGCTGGCTGAAATCGGCGGCGCCGATGTCCAGTACCTTCGGACGGATGACGATGTCGGCGCGCGCCAGCTCCTGCTCGCCCAGGCGCTGGCCCATGATCGAGATGGACTGGTTGACGATGCCCAGCATGTCCGTCGGTGCCTTGCCGCTGGCCTTGCTGGAGATGTCCACGGCGATCACGAAGTCGGCGCCGAGCTGGCGCGCGGCATCCACCGGCACCGGGCTGACCACGCCGCCGTCGATGTAATTGCGGCCGCCGATCTTCACCGGCTCGAACACACCGGGGATGCTGCTCGACGCGCGCACCGCCTGGCCGACGTTGCCGCGCACGAAGATCGCGCGCTCGCCCGTTTCCAGCTGGGTGGCAACGGCGGCGAACGGTTTCTTCAGGCGCTCGGCGGGACGGTTGGCGACCTGCTCGTTGACGTAGTCCTGCAGCTTCTGGCCCTGCACCAGGCCACCGGAGAACAGGCGTACGTCGCGGATGCTGGCTTCGTCCAGCGCGACTGCCTTGCTCTGCATCTGGAAGGCGTCCATGCCGCTGGCATACAGCGCACCGACCACGCTGCCGGCGCTGGTGCCGGAGACCACGGCCGGCTCGAAGCCGTTGGCTTCCAGCATCTTGATCACGCCGATGTGCGCGAAGCCCTTGGCCGCGCCGCCACCGAGGGCGATGCCGATCCTGATCGGCTTGGCCTGCGGCACCACGGTCGGCGCCGGCGGCGGCGTGGGGCGGACCGGGTCGCCACCGCAGCCGGCCAGCAGGCCGATCAGGGCGACGGACAGCAGCATGCGGGGGCGGAACAGGCTCATCGGCAGTGCGCTCGCGGCGCTGGATTCAGGAAAGGGCGCCAGCATACCGAAGCCGTGGCGGGGCGGGCAGGGTGGGGGGAACTCCCTATTCAGCAAAAAAACGTGAATCGCTTCTGGTGGGTGCGGACCTTGGTCCGCACAAATGCCTGGTCGCGCGCTGAAGGAATGTGCCAACCAAGGTTGGCACCTACCAAATGAGTGGGTCAGAACCGGTTGTCACCATCCAGCATCCGGCCCAGGCCGCCCAGCACCGAGCCTTCGCCGCGGCTCTGGCCGCCGCCCTGCGGTGCGGCCATCCACATGCGGCCGGCCAGGCGCGAGAACGGCAGCGACTGCAGCCAGACCTTGCCGGGGCCGGTCAGCGTGGCCAGGAACACGCCTTCGCCGCCGAACAGCATGCTCTTGATGCCGGCCACCCGGCGCACGTCCATGTCCACGCTGGAGTGATAGGCCACCACGCAGCCGGTATCCACGTCCAGGCGCTCGCCGGCGGCCAGCTCGCGCTCGATCACGCAGCCGCCGGCGTGGATGAACACCCAGCCGTCGCCTTCCAGCTTCTGCATGATGAAGCCCTCGCCGCCGAACAGGCCGGTCATGATCCTGCGCTGGAACTGCACGCCGATCTGCACGCCGCGCGCGCCGGCCAGGAAGCTGTCCTTCTGGCAGATCAGGCGGCCGCCGTGCTGGTCCAGTTTCATCGCCAGCACCGTGCCGGGGTAGGGCGCGGCGAAGGCGACCTTGCCCTTGCCATGCCCGCTCTGGGTGTAGACGGTGGCGAACAGGCTCTCGCCGGTCAGCACACGGCGGCCGGCGGCCATCACCTTGCCCATGAAGCCGCCCTGGTCACCGTTGGCAGCGCCAAACACCGTGTCCATCTGCACCGTGGCGTCCTTGAACATCAAGGCGCCGGCCTCGGCGATGGCGCTCTCGCCGGGGTCGAGCTCGATCTCCACGAACTGCATTTCATGGCCGACGATGCGGAACTCGATGTCGTCGGCGCGGCCGCCGGCGCCGGCGGGGACCGGGACCGGCGGCGGCGTGTTGGGCATGCCCGGGGCTGGAGCCTGCAGCTCGGCCACCTCGGCGATCGGCGTCCACCCACTCATGCCCTGGCACCATGCCAGGGCGCGTGGATTGGCCTGCGCGTAGCGGCGTGCGGCCCCGTCATCAAGCGGGCCGATGCGCTCGGCCTGGGCGGAGGCATGGAAGTACCACTGGGTCATGGCGGCGGGTCCGTCGCGTGGAAACCCCGAGTCTAGCGAGCGCCCGGGGGTGCCGGCGACGGGGCCATGAACGGCGGGCATTTGCGGCGTAGGTGCTGTATTGCAACAATTATCTGGTAGCGCCGTTTTACCACCCCTCCAAACACAGCCTACCGCCATGTCCCCGACCCGCACTTCCCGTGGCCGATTTCCGGTCGCGCGCCCCCTCGTTGCCGCTCTTTCCGCCCTGCTGCCGCTGGTAGCAGCCGCCCAGGAAACCCCCGCTGCCAAGGATCCGGTTGCCCTCGACGCCCTGCAGGTGACCGCGCAGCGCCGTGTCGAGAACGCCAAGGACGTGCCGGTCGCGCTCTCCGCGATCCAGGGCGAGAAGCTGGATGTGCTCGGTTCGGCCGGCGATGACATCCGCTTCCTGGCCGCGCGCGTGCCCAGCCTCAACATCGAGTCGTCCTACGGCCGTGCCTTCCCGCGCTTCTACATCCGCGGCCTGGGCAACACCGATTTCGACCTCAATGCCTCGCAGCCGGTGTCTCTGGTGTATGACGACGTGGTGCAGGAAAGCCCGCTGCTGAAGGGCTTCCCGCTGTTCGACCTGGCCAACGTGGAAGTGCTGCGTGGTCCGCAGGGCACGCTGTTCGGCCGCAACACCCCGGCCGGCGTGGTCAAGTTCGATTCGGCGCGTCCGTCGCAGGATGCCGATGGCTACATCCGCGTCGGCTACGGCAGCTACAACAGCTGGAACGTACAGGGCGCCTACGGCGGCCCGCTGACCGATCGCTGGTCGGCACGCGTCTCGGCGATCTACCAGCGCCGCGATGACTGGGTCGACAACACCCGCGTCGGCGCTCCCAACAGTGGCTTCGAAGGCTATGACGAAGCCGCCGGCCGCGTGCAGTTCCTGTACGAAGGCGATGACTTCGAAGCGCTGTTCAACCTGCACAAGCGCAAGCTCAATGGCACCGCCCGCCTGTTCCGCGCTAACATCATCGAGAAGGGTGGCAACTCGCTGGTCGAGAACTTCGACCGCGACAAGGTGGCCAACGACGGCGTCAACTTCTCCGACCTGAAGACCTGGGGTGGCAGCGCGCGCCTGCAGTGGAACCTCGGCTCGGTGACGCTGCACTCGATCACCGGCTACGAAACCGCCGAATCGCTCAACCGGGGTGACATCGACGGTGGCTACGGCGCGGCGTTCCTTGGCGCCGGCAACTACGGCCCCGGCCTGATTCCGTTCTCGTCGGAGTCGGCTGACGGCCTGCCGCATCACCGCCAGTGGACGCAGGAAGTCCGCATCGAGTCCAACGAGTGGGGCCGCTTCGACTGGCAGGCCGGCGTCTTCTACTTCGATGAAGACGTGACCATCAACAACTTCAACTACGACTCGCTGGCCCCGGGCAATCCGCAGACCGGCCACGTGGTGCAGAACCAGCGCAACAAGGCCTGGGCGGTGTTCGCCTCGGGTGACTTCGATGTCACCGACCGCTTCAAGCTGCGTGCCGGCGTGCGCTACACCCAGGACAAGAAGGACTTCAGCGCCAGCGTGCTGCAGGCCGTTCCGTTCGGCACCCCGGTCAGTGGCCCGTACCTGGCCAACACCGACGTCAACGACGTCAGCTGGGACCTCAGCGGCGTCTACAAGCTGACCGACGACATCAACGCCTATGCCCGTGTGGCCAAGGGCTTCCGCGCGCCGTCGATCCAGGGCCGCCTGGCCTTCGCGCCAGGCCTGTCGCAGGCCGATTCGGAGAAGGTGATCTCGTACGAGGCCGGCATCAAGGCCGACCTGTTCGAGCGCCGCGCGCGCCTGGGCCTGAGCGTGTTCCGCTACAACGTCGATGGCCAGCAGCTGATCGCGGTGGGCGGCAGCAACAACACCGCCACCCTGCTCAACGCCGACAAGACCATCGGCCAGGGCGTCGAGCTGGACCTGGAGGCCTACCTGGCCGACAACGTCCTGCTGACCTTCGGCAGCAGCTACAACGACACCGAGATCAAGGACAAGAACCTGGCGGTGGCGATCTGCGGCGGTGGCTGCACCATCACCGACCCGACCACGGTGATCAACGGCCAGACCTATGCGCTGGTGAACGGCAACCCGCTGCCGCAGGCGCCGAAGTGGATCCACAACGCGACCCTGCGCGTGGGCTTCCCGCTCAGCGATGGCAGCGAGCTGTACGCCTACACCGACTGGGCCTACCGCAGTGCGGTGAACTTCTTCATCTACGAGTCGCCGGAATTCCGCGGCCGCAGTTCGCTGGAAGGCGGCCTGCGCCTGGGCTACAACTGGGATTACGGCCAGTACGACGTGGCGGTGTTCGGTCGCAACCTGACCAACCAGACCCGCGTGGTCGGCGCGATCGACTTCAACAACCTGACCGGCTTCCTCAACGAGCCGCGTACCTGGGGCGTGGAGTTCACCGCGAAGTTCTGATGCGGTGGCTGCGTTGATGCAATGCAGAAGGGCCGGCGCAATGCCGGCCCTTCTGCTGTGCGGGGTCAGAGCCCTTCCCTGCGGAAAGGGATCCGACCCCGATGGGGTCGGCATTCCGCGCCGGGGTCAGATCCCTTTCCGCAGGGAAGGGCTCTGACCCCGGACCATCACTTACAGCGCGCTCTGCGGGCGGATCTTCAACACCGCATTCTCGGTGGCGCAGTCGCGGCTGGAGTGCCGACCGGCCTTGCGCGCCGCCTCGATCTCCTTGCGTGCGGCCAGCAGGTCCTTGTTGAAGGCAGCGTTGTCATGCAGGCGGGCCACGGCGGCCGCGCCCATGAAGCGGCCCTCGAGGATGTCGCTCTGCCAGTGCACGTTGCACACCAGGCGGCTCTCGCCGTAGTTGCGGCCGCGGGCCTGGATGGCATCGGCGCGGTCCGGCGCGATCTCCGACAGGATCAGGGCCCAGGCCCAGCCGATCGAGGTGTGGCCGGACGGATAGGAACCGTTCTTGCGCAGGCCGTCCTCGTCCTTCGGCGAGCAGGTCGGCTCACCGTTGACCATGAACGGGCGCGGGCGCTGGTAGTGGTTCTTGGCCGCCTTGGTGGCGGCGCTGGCGTCGATCCGGCTGCGCTCCAGCAGTCGGTACAGCGCCGGGGTCTTCACTGCATCGACGTCGATGTCGGCGGCGCAGGAGAAGTGGTTGGCGCCTTCGGGGAAGCCGAGTTCCGCATCGACGCCGGCCTGGGCGAAGCGCGGGCTGCCACGCAGCGCGCGGGCTTCACGGCTGACCTGTTCGTCCAGGGCGAGGGCGGCCGAACCGGCCGCCGGTGGTGCCGGCACCAGGTCCAGGCTGGCCGGAACCGCGCTCGTGTCCAGATAGCCCACCGCCTTGGTGGTGATGTTGGCTTCGACGGCGGTCGGCTTGCTGGCGGTGGCTGCGCAGCCAGCCAGGACCGCGACAACGGTGAGACCGAGCAGTGGGCGGGCGGTGTGGGAAATCAGCGACATGGACGGCTCCAGAGGAAAAACATCGCGTCATGATCGCAGCCCGTATGCGACACCGCAGTGGCCATCGGTCATACGGCCAGACCCGGCATGGTCATCGGGGCAGTATGAAAAACGTCATCGAGTGTCGTCAGTCTCCTGAATCCGGGCGCAGCGCACGGACTTTCACGCGCCTGCGCCGCGAGCATCGACACAACGGGGTCGAGAGGCCGTCCAGTTCCAGCCGGGTCGGGGGGATCCACTGACAGAGGGAGAGAAGCGATGCGCAGCACCGCAACAGGAAGTACCGTCCTGGCCCTGCTCCTCGGGCTGGCAACCGCCCCGGCGCAGGCCGCCGACGTGGTCGGCGTGGCCTTCGTGCATGGCACCGGCGCGCAGACCAATGCCACCCAGGACTACTGGCAGCCGGCGATCATCGACACCGTGCGCCAGGGCCTGCCGAACAGCAGCAACTACGTCGTCATCAACTGTGACTTCACCCAGTACATGTGGAAACCGGAAGCGGCCGGTTGCCTGGCCAACCAGCTGACCGGCTTCATCGACAGCCGTGGCATCACCCAGTTGGTGGTGATCACCCACTCCAACGGCGGCAATGTGATGCGCTGGATCCTGTCCAACCCGACCTACGACAGCCGCTATGCGAAGATCATCCGCACGGTGCGCAAGGTCAATGCGCTGGCTCCGTCCTCGGCCGGTACACCGCTGGCCGATGCAGTGCTCAACGGCAATACCTTCGAAACGTCGCTGGGCTGGCTGCTGGGCTACAAGAACGACGCGGTACGCCAGCAGCAGGTGGCAAGCATGGCCACCTACAACGCGCAGAACCTGTACGGCACGGCCGGTCGCCCGGCGCTGCCCAAACCGTTCCGTGCGGTGGTCGGCAGCGATGTGGAATCGGCGGTGTGGGACAGCAACAGTTACTGCGGTGGCTACGCCGCCAATGTCGGCCTGGAGTTCACCCAGAACTGGCTGTCGTCCTGCTCCGATGGCTTCCTGGAGTGCAGCAGCCAGAAGGCTGCCGGCACCACCTGGTTCACCGACAAGGCACGCACCCAGGGCGCCGAACCACTCAGCCACAACCAGAGCCGGCGCGAGTGCTTCGGCCTCGGCACCCTGCTGCGCAACGACCTGAACCAGTGAGGGAGATGACCATGACGAACCATTCCACCCTGCTGGCCAGTGCTTTGCTGGCCGTGCTGTCCCTTTCCGCAGCGCAGGCCGCGCAGCCGCTGCAGGCCGCCCGCGCGGGCGATCAGGTGCCTGCCGCACTGGTGGCCGCGCCGCTGCCCGCCGATGAAAGCGAGCACGCGCCGCTGTCCTTTGCCTGGGCGCTGGACCCGGCACAACCGCTGCAGGCGGCCACGCCGTATGCCTCGGTCAGCCGCAGCTACTGGCAGCAGGTCGATGGCACGCAGCTGCAACGCGGCCTGGACCTGCCGCTGACGGCGCCCGATGCGGTGATCCAGCTGAGCCCGGCCGCAGGTGCCCGCGCGCTGCCGGCCAACACCCTGCAGGTGCGCGACCCGGCCGGCCGCAGCAGCGTGGCCCGCAGTGTCGATGCGCGCGCGCTGCAGGATGCCGGCATGCCGGTGAGTGATGGCAGCAGCATGCTGCGCACCGGCGCGACCAGTTCGGCCGGTGCGTACACGCTGCAGAGCACGCAGGCGCAGGGCCGCTATGTGGTGCAGGTGCTTGAGCCGAACAGCCCGCTGCGGCTGGAAGTGCAGGCCAACCAGGCGCAGGTGCTGGCTGGTGGCAACGTGCAGCTGCAGGCACGCCTGCTGGAAGACGGCGCCACCACCGCGCAGCTGGCATCGCGCCGTGGCGGCCTGGGCGGTGAAGCCCTGCTGGTCGCACCGGATGGCCGCAGCTGGCCGCAGCGCCTGCTGCGCACCACCGACGGCAGCCTGCGCGCGCAGGTGCGCATCCCCGCCGATCTCGGCAGCGTGCAGGGGCTGTGGGAACTGCAGGTGTTCGCCCAGGCCGATGGCGTGCTGCGCGACGGCAAGGTGGCTTTCGCGGTGGCACGGCCGACCGCGCGCTTCAGTGGCCAGGCGGCACCGGACCCGTCCAGCCGCCAGGTGGCACTGCCGCTGCAGGTGGCCGCCGCTGGCCGCTACGAAGCACGCGGCACGCTGTACGCCACGGCCCGCGATGGCCAGTTGAAGCCGGTCGCGCAGGCACATGCGGCGGCGTGGTTCGATGGCCCCGGTGCAGGCCAGCTGGTGCTGCCGTTCGACCAGGCCGCATTGCCGGCCGGTTTCGGTGCGCCGTACGAACTGCGCGACCTGCAGCTGCAGGACCAGAGCCGGATGGCACCGATCGAGTCGCGCGCGCTGGCGTTGCGGTTCTGAGCACGGCGGTGGCGGGCCGGGATATCCGGCCCGCTGCATTGCATCCTGTAGAGCCGAGCCGATGCCCGGCTGCTGTTTGTCGTGATCAGGAGCAGCCGAGCATCGGCTCGGCTCTACAGTGGCATGTCGATCACCCCGCGTACGCGGTCAGCCGGCCTTCCTGCTCGCATACGGTGATCGCGCCGCCGAACACCGCCGACAGCGGTTCGTTGCGCAGCAGCTCGGCGCGGGTGCCGTCGGCCAGTACGCGACCATCGCGCAGCAGCACCACGCGCTCGATCTCGGGAATGATCTCTTCGATGTGGTGGGTCACCAGCACCAGGGTGATGCCCTGCTGCGCCAGCACCCGCATGGTCGCCACCAGCTGCTCGCGGGCGACCAGGTCCAGCCCGGTGGAGGGTTCGTCCAGCAGCAGTGCCTGCGGTCGATTGACCAGCGCGCGGGCGATCAGCACGCGGCGGGTCTCGCCGGCCGACAGCTCGGCATAGGCGCGCTCGCGCAGCGTCAGGGCGCCGGTCATCGCCAGCGTTTCACCGACGCGTGCACGCATGTCGGCGGTCACCTCGCGGAAGGCCGGCACCACGTAGCTGGCGAAGAAGCCGGACAGCACCGCCTGTTCCACGGTCAGGCCGGGCATGTCGGCCAGGTTGCTGCTGAGGTCGCCGGTGACGATGCCCAGCTGCGAGCGCAGCCGGTCCACCTGCCAGCGGTTCTGGCCCAGCACCTTCACCGCCACCGTGCCGTCGCCCTGCGCCAGTGGATACAGTTCGCGGGTGATCAGCTTGATGAAGGTGGATTTGCCGCAGCCGTTGGGGCCGAGCAGGGCGGTGTGCTGGCCCTGCGCGATGCGCAGGCTGAGCCCGTGCAGCACCTTCACCTGGCCGCGCACCACGGTGGCGCGGTCCAGTTCGATCAAGGGGGGCAGCTCCGCGACGGGCGGGGCGGCGGTCATGGCGCTGGCGCGTGGATCAAGGCTCGACAACTCAGGTCCCCAACTGTGAACGGTGCCACGGATGGCGATGCGATACATCGCCGCAGGGATGCAGTTTGCAACGCAAGCGGCCATCATGTCTGCCATCCCCGCGTCGATCCGGAGAGCCGTCATGCCTGATGCCCTGATGTCCCTGTTGACCGGTGGTGTGCTCGGCCTGGGGTGGTGGGCCATGCTGGCAGTGCTGCTGGTCTTCACCCAGATCACCATCTTCTCGGTGACCCTGTACCTGCACCGCAGCCAGGCCCATCGCGGGGTCGATTTCCACCCGGCGCTGGCCCACGTGTTCCGTTTCTGGCTGTGGCTGACCACCTCGATGATCACCCGCGAGTGGGTGGCCATCCATCGCAAGCACCACGCCAAGGTGGAGACCGAGGACGACCCGCACAGCCCGGTCACCCGCGGCATCGGCAGGGTGTTCTGGCACGGCGTGGAGCTGTACCGGGAGGCACGCGGCATGCGCGCGGACATCGAACAGTACGGGCGCGGTACCCCGGACGATGCGATCGAGCGCCACCTGTATACCCCGCACGCCACGCTGGGCCCGATGCTGCTGCTGGTGATCAACAGCGTGCTGTTCGGCCTGCCCGGCGTGGCCCTGTGGGCGATCCAGATGGCATGGATCCCGTTCTGGGCGGCCGGCGTGGTCAACGGCCTGGGCCACTGGTGGGGCTACCGCAACTACGAGTCTGCCGATACCTCCACCAATCTCACGCCGTGGGGGTTCTGGATCGGTGGCGAGGAGCTGCACAACAACCACCATGCCTTCCCCAGCTCGGCGCGCTTCGCGATGCGGCGCTGGGAATTCGACATCGGCTGGAGTGCGATCCGCCTGCTGCAGGCGCTGCGCCTGGCCAAGGTGCTGCGGGTGGCACCGGCCATGGACGTGCGTCCGAACATCGCCGTGCCCGATGCCGAGACCCTTAAGGCGCTGCTGTCGCATCGCTTCCAGGCGATGACCGACTACCAGCGCAATGTGTTCATGCCGGCCCTGCGCGAGGAAGCCGCCCAGGCCGGAGCCAAGCTGCGCCGCCTGCTGCCGCGCCGGCTGCGCCGTGGACTGGTCAACGATGGTCGCTGGCTGAAGCCGGACAGCCGTGCCCAGCTCAGCGCATGGGTGGCACAGCGCCCGCGCATCCGCACCCTGGTTGAGTACCGCGCGCGGCTGGCGGCGTTGCTGGAAGCCCGAGGCCACGATGCCGCCGAGCGCCTGCACCAGTTGCAGGCGTGGTGCCGCGAGGCCGAGGAAAGCGGTATCGCGGCGTTGCAGGCCTACGCCGCACGCTTGAAGGGCTACAGCCTGGTGGGCGCGTGAGGGCAGGGTACGGGCTTCTGCTGGCGGCACTGCTGCCGGGCGCGGCGCTGGCCCAGGTCACCGACACCGCCAGCTATCTGCAGCGGATGGACAGCGATGGCGACGGCAGGGTCAGCGAGGCCGAGTACGTGCAGTGGATGCTGTATGCCTTCGACCGCATGGACCGCAACGGTGATGGTGTGCTGACGGCCGAGGAGCTGCCCGGTGGCAAGGGCAGGGCGATCAGCCGCGAGCAGCAGCGGCAGGTGATCGTGCAGCGCTTCCACAAGCAGGATGCCAACGGTGATGGTTTCCTGGATGCGCGCGAACTGGCGGCGCCTCCGCGCTAAAGATTCCCGGCGTGCTGCCGATGGTGGGTTCGACGCGATCCCGGGTACCGGTCGATCCGCACGGGTAAGGCGATCTGGCATGTCGACCGCGATGGGTCGCGGTAGGGGGAAGGACATGGAAGGGAGTGCGGTGCCATTGCGATGATCGATGCCGAACGGAATCGCCTGCACTGGCCCGACACGACCCAAGGATCCCCCATGAAATCGAACCCACCCCTGCTGGCGGCCGCGCTGCTCGGCAGCCTCGTCATCGCCTCGCCTGTGCTGGCCAATGAGCCACCCCCGACCGCCCCGTCCGACACGGCGACGGCTGCAGACGTTCCCGCCGCTGATGCCGGCGTTGTCGCCGCCGTGGCGGAGCTGCCTGCCTGGGAAAGCCGGGTGCCGGTGAGCGTGAAGCTGCAGATGGGCGCGGATGGCCAGCCAGTCGGCGACAAGACGCTGCGCCTGGTGCAGCGTTCCACCACCGGCAAGCTGGTGGCCGCGCAGGTTGCCGTGTCATTGTTTTCCGGCACGCTCGGCGGCAGCTCGTTCAAGAAGGACCAGCTGAAGGGAACCCGGGTGGAGACCGTTCCGAACCCGGCCTTCGGTTACCTGCAGGACCAGGTGCGCATGCGCCTGGCCGAGTACTTCACCGCGCATCCGGGCGCTGTGCCGGCAGAGGTACGGCCGGTGCAGATCACCGCCGATGGCTTCACCCTGATCTACAAGGAACTGGGCGATGCCGATACCCAGTACGAGCTGCGCCAGACCCAGCACGTCGGCTTCCCGTATACCCGCAAGCTGTTGCGCCTGGTCGGTGGCGAAGGCGTGCAGTGCCAGGTCGACGCACCGGTGGCCGCACCCCTGGAAGCCTGGCAGGCCGACGACTATGCGTTGGTCAAGCAGACGGCCGAGCGCTACAGCGACCAGTGCCTGGCCCGGTTCGTGGAAACGCTGCCGTCGCTGTTCCCGGACCGTCCCGCCGCTGCGGCACCGGTTCCGGCGGAGCCTGTGCGCGCCGGCCAGGGCGCCTGACACCGGTCGATGCCGGGGATCATTCCTCGGCATCGACGGCCAGGTGCCGGCCGCAGAGCGGGGATAGAATCCCTGCATGCCTGAACTGCCCGAAGTCGAAACCACCCGCCGCGGCCTGGCGCCGCACCTGCAGGGCCGCCGCGTGCATGGCGTGATCCTGCGCCGCGCCGACCTGCGCTGGCCGATTCCACCGGAAGTGGCCGAGCTGCTGCCGGGGCAGCGCATCGAGGACATCCGCCGGCGCGCCAAGTACCTGCTGCTGGATACCGCCATCGGCAGCGCGGTGCTGCACCTGGGCATGTCCGGCAGCCTGCGCGTGCTGCCCGGTGACACACCGCTGCGCGCCCACGACCATGTGGATATCAGTCTGGACAACGGCCGCCTGCTGCGCTTCAACGACCCGCGCCGATTCGGCAGCCTGCTCTGGCAGCCCGCCGGTGAGATCCACCCGCTGCTGCAGGGGCTGGGCCCGGAGCCACTGGACGAGGGATTCGACGGCGACTACCTGTTTGCGCGCAGCCGTGGCCGCAGTGCGCCGGTGAAGACCTTCCTGATGGACCAGGCGGTGGTGGTGGGCGTGGGCAACATCTACGCCGCCGAGAGCCTGTTCAAGGCCGGCATCAGTCCGCTGCGCGAGGCTGGGAAGATCTCGCGCGAACGCTACCAGCGGCTGGCCGACGCGGTGAAGGAGATCCTGGGCTATGCCATCACCCGTGGCGGCACCACCCTGCGCGATTTCATCAGCCCCGATGGCGCGCCGGGCTACTTCGAACAGGAACTGCTGGTGTACGGCCGTGACGGGCTGCCCTGCCCGAACTGTGGCCGCGCGCTGAAGCACGCCACCATCGGCCAGCGCGCCAGCGTCTGGTGCAGCCACTGCCAGCGCTGAGCCGGCAGCCAGCGGCAGCTGAACGGGCAGGGCGCGTCTCCGCTGCCCGTTAACGTTTGTCTGCCTATGATGGCCGACCTTCCTCCCTGTGCCTGACGCGCCTGCATGCAACGACGCGACTTCATCCGCAATGCCTCCCTCGCCCTGGCTGCATTCGGCCTGCCGTCCCTGCCCGCGTGCGCGGCCAGCAGGAGCGGCCAGATGGGCCTGCGCCGCCTCGGCCAGCCGCAACCGTTCGACTTCGCTACCCTGAAGGGCCAGGCGCGCGCGCTGGCGCAGGCGCCCTACAAGAGCCACAAGCGGGTGCTGCCGGGCCGTCTGGAAGGACTGGACTGGGACCAGTACCAGTCGATCGGCTACCGCCAGGACCATGCGCTGTGGGCCGACCAGCCCGGCAAGTTCCAGGCCAAGTTCTTCCACCTGGGCCTGTACTTCCATTCGCCGGTGCGCATGTTCGACGTGGTCGACGGCAAGGCGCAGGAACTGGCCTATGACGGCGCGGCGTTCAACTACGGCAAGAGCGGCATCAAGGATGGCGAGCTGCCGGCCGACCTCGGCTTCGCCGGCTTCCGCCTGAACACCCGCAAGGACACTGACCGCGACTTCGCCGCCTTCCTCGGCGCCAGCTACTTCCGCGCGGTCGGCAAGGAAGGCCAGTACGGCCAGTCCGCGCGCGGCCTGGCGATCGACACCGGGATGGGCAAGCCGGAGGAATTCCCGGATTTCATCGCCTACTACCTGGAACAGCCATCGGCTGATTCGGACACGATCGTGGTCTACGGCCTGCTGGATTCACCCAGCGTGGCTGGCGCCTATCGCTTCGCGATCACCAATGGCGACGTGCTGCTGATGGACATCGACAGCGCGCTGTACCCGCGCAAGCCGATCGAGCGGCTCGGCATCGCACCGTGCACCAGCATGTACCAGGTGGGCGAGAACGACCGCCGCATGGCATGGGACTGGCGCCCGGAGATCCACGATACCGATGGCCTGTCGCTGTGGACCGGCGCTGGCGAATGGATCTGGCGGCCGCTGCTGAACCCGCGCAACCTGCGCTTCAACATGTTCGTGGACCGCAACCCGCGCGGCTTCGGCCTGCTGCAGCGCGACCGCAACTTCGACCATTACCAGGACGACGGCGTGTTCTACGAGAAGCGCCCGTGCCTGTGGGTGGAGCCGAAGGGCGAATGGGGCGAGGGCTCGGTGCAGCTGGTGGAGATTCCCACCGTGGACGAGACGTTCGACAACATCGTGGCGTTCTGGAACCCGAAGGATAAGCCGCAGCCGGGCCAGGAGCTGCTGGTCGGCTACCGCCTGTACTGGGGCGCCGAACCGCCGGCGCGCCCGCCGCTGGCGCACTGCGTGGCCAGCCGCACCGGCCTGGGCGGTGTGGTCGGCAAGAAGCGCGAGTACTTCAGCTGGCGCTTCGCGGTGGACTTCGAAGGGGGCGAGCTGGCCAGCCTGATCGACAAGGGTGAGGTCGAGGCGGTGGTGGAAGCCAGCCGTGGCCGGGTCGAGATCGTGTCGGCGCGCCCGCTGCGCGAGATCAACGGCTATCGCGCGATGTTCGACCTGGTGCCGCCGGAAGGCAGTACCGAGCAGATCGACATCCGCCTGTTCCTGCGCAGTGGCGGCAAGACGCTTACGGAAACCTGGCTGTACCAGTACACCCCGCCGCCGGCGGGTGCGCCGGAGCGCACGCTGTACTAAGAGGGGGTTGGGTTTGCAGGGCTTGCAGCCCTGCACCTGCAGACATCAACGTCAACGTCAACGTCAAAAGCGGGCATTCCGTGGGACGGCGGGGTGGGTCCGGTGGCGGGAGACGCCGTAAACCCGTCCCTGGGGGCTTGGTCGCGGCATCCATGCCGCGAACACTCCCGCCACCGGACCCACCCCGCCTTCGACAGATCGCCGCGATCTGTCGGAATTGCTCATGGGGTCAGATCCGTTTTACGAAGGAAAACGGATCTGACCCCGGAATTTCATTCGATATCTGACAGATGTGTCGACCAAGGTCGACACCTACCAACAGCCGCGGCCATCTGTCAGAGGTGGGGCGGTGTCGGAGTGCGGGGTGTCAGCCGCATGGATGCGGCTGCCAAGCTTGCAGGGACGTACTTGCAGCGTCCCCGCACTCCGACACCGCCCCGCCATCCCACGGAATGCCCGCTGTTGCCGTTGCTGTTGTCTCTGCAGGTGCAGGGCTGCAAGCCCTGCAAAAGAACACCCCTTACAGCGGCAGCGGCGCCTGCGCCGGGTCGATCCGCCCTTCGCCGCGGGTGATCTTCTTGAACTCCGCACGGCTGACCGACACGTAGCGCTCGTTGCCACCGATCTCCACCTGCGGGCCATCCTGCACGGCGTGGCCATGCTCGTCCACGCGCACGGTCATGGTCGCCTTCTTGCCGCTGTGGCAGATGGTCTTGATCTCCTGCATCTCGTCGGCCCAGGCCAGCAGGTACTGGCTGCCTTCGAACAGCTCGCCGCGGAAGTCGGTACGCAGGCCGTAGCACAGCACCGGAATTCGTAGCTGGTCGACTACCTCGCTGAGCTGCCAGACCTGGGCCCGGGTCAGGAACTGCGCCTCGTCCACCAGCACGCAGCCCATCGGCCCGTTCGTCGCCAGATCCTGCTCCACCCAGCGCTGCAGGTCGGTATCGCGGTCGAAGGCCATGCCATCGGCGCGCAGGCCGATCCGCGAGGCGACCACGCCGGCGCCGGCGCGGTCGTCCAGGCGTGGGGTCAGGATCGCCACCCGCATGCCGCGCTCGCGGTAGTTGTGTGCGCTCTGCAGCAGAGTGGTGGTCTTGCCGGCGTTCATCGCCGAGTAGTAGAAGTAGAGCTTGGCCATCGGCCAATTCTAGTCGCCCCCCGGCCCGCCGTCGCGGATCTGCTGCGGCGCACCGATCTCGATGCTGGGCGCAAGCGCTGGCCGCCAGTAGTTGTCCTGCAGGCACCAGTAGTCGGGGGCCTTCCAGTAGTCGTTGTCGTAGACGATGTTGCCTGGCGTTGCGATGCCCTGCTCGTCGCCGCGGCGCCGCACGACGACCAGGGCCGAGCTCACGTAGCCGACGCGGCTGCCGGTGATCTGCCGGCGCCCGTCGCTGAGCGCCCGTTCCATGCGGGGCTTGGCTACGCGGTCGCCATAGTCGGCGTATACCTGTTGGCCGCGCTCGATCGCCTGTGCCTGCTGCAGCGGATCAAGGCGTGCCCAGTAGTGTTCCCGCAGGACCAGGAAGTCGTGGTACATGCGCTCGGCGGCCAGGTCCATCCAGATGTAGGCCATCACCGGGTCCGGCGCAGTGCCGATACCCTCCTGGTACAGCCTTGCCACCATTGCCTGGGAGAACTTGTCGGCGTAGCGTGCCGAGCGTTTGTAGTAGACCAGGGCCCTGGCGGGCTGTTTATCCTGTTCGGCCCGTTGGGCCATGCTTCGCCAGAAGAGGTCCGGGTGCGAATCGAAAAACCCTCCGGTCAGGACGGTGGGCGGAATCCGTCGCGGGGCCTCAACCGGACATTCCTTTGCGGCGACGGCAGCGGCCGTCGACAGAAGCAGCAACAGGCAGAGTGGAGCGTGTTTCGCCTTCATGATGGCCCTCCTGGCCATGGCCATGGAAAAAAACCAACGTCATCGCCCCGACTTCGCCAACGCCTCGTCCTGCCATTGCCGGTAGGCCACCGGATCCCAGTAACGGGCCAGCTGGTGCTTCTCCGGTTGCAGCACGCGCGGCCCGGCATCGCCGCGGCCCTGGCTGCGCATGGCGCCGCTCCAGCCGGCGCGGCTGCCGGTCTGCTGCATGCTGCCGGCGCGCAGTTCGCGTTCCAGCCGCGGTGTGGCGGCGGGGTCACCGAACTCGGCGTACAGCGCGCGGCCCTCGCGCACCGCGCGCTCGCGTTCGTCGGCGGACAGCGCCTCCCAGAAGCGTTCGCGCTGCACCACCAGCCACTCGGTGCCGCGCTCGGCCGCCAGGTCCATCCACGCGTAGCCCAGGGCGCGGTCAGCCGGGCCGCCTTGCCCGTTCCAGAGCATGTCGGCCAGCGCTGCCTGTGACAGCTTGTCGCCGTAGCGCGCGGCATTGCGGAAGTCGATGCGGGCTTCTTCGTGGCGGCCCCGTTCGCGGGCCTGCATGCCGAGCCCACGGAAGCGCAGGTCCGGATGGTAGATGAGGAACTCGTGCGACTGCAGCACGATCGCTTCATAGGCATCCGTGCGCGGCGGCGGGCCGGACCCGGCCGCAGGCTGGGCCAGCAGGCCGAGCAGGGCGGCCGCAAGCGGACGGGCGATGACAGTCGGGGACATGGACCACGCTCCTGTGTTCCGGTGCCGATTCAATACCTTACGGGCGGGCGCCATGCAAGTCAGGTGGGCCTGCCGGCACCCCGCTACAATCCTGTCCCCATGCACGGTCTGAATCCTCCCCAAGCTGCCGCGGTCCTGCACGTCGAAGGCCCGTTGCTGGTGCTCGCCGGCGCCGGCAGCGGCAAGACGCGCGTGATCGTGGAGAAGATTGCCCACCTGATCGGCTGTGGCCGCTACCCGGCCCGCCGCATCGCCGCGATCACCTTCACCAACAAGTCGGCCAAGGAAATGCGCGAGCGCGTGGCCAAGCGCCTGCGCGAGCAGGACGCCGACGAGGTGACCATCTGTACCTTCCATGCGCTGGGCCTGAAGTTCCTGCAGATCGAACATGCCGCCGTGGGCCTGAAGCGCGGTTTCTCGATCTTCGATGCCGATGATGCCGCCGCGCAGATCAAGGACCTGATGTACGGCGCCAAGCCCGATGACATCGAGGACATGAAGAACCTGGTGTCGCGCGCGAAGAACGCTGGCCTGTCGCCCGAACAGGCGATGGCCGCCGCGCGCAGCAACCGCGAGAAGGAAGCGGCCAGCGTCTACGAGCGCTACCAGCTGCGGCTGACCGCGTTCAATGCGGTCGACTTCGACGACCTGATCCGCCTGCCGGTGCAGATCCTGGAAGAGAACCCGGAAATCGCGCTGGCCTGGCGCGAGCGCATCGGCTACCTGCTGGTGGACGAATGCCAGGACACCAACGACGCGCAGTACCGCCTGCTCAAGCAGCTGGCCGGCGAGAAGGGCAATTTCACCTGCGTGGGCGACGATGACCAGTCGATCTACGCCTGGCGCGGCGCCAACCCGGAAAACCTGCAGCAGATGGGGCGTGATTACCCCGCGCTGGAAATCATCAAGCTGGAGCAGAACTACCGCTGCTCCAACCGCGTGCTGCGTGCGGCCAATGCGCTGATCGCCAACAACCCGCACGAGCACCTGAAGAAGCTGTGGAGCGACCAGGCTGACGGCGAGCGCATCCGCGTGTGGGAATGCCGCAACAGCGAACACGAAGCAGAGAAGGTCGCTGCGGAGATTGCCTTCGTGGCGCAGTCGCGCAACGTGCCGTGGAGCGACTTCTGCATCCTGTTCCGCGGCAACTTCCAGTCGCGCCCGCTGGAAAAAGCGCTGCAGCTGCTGCGCATCCCCTACCACCTGACCGGCGGCACGATGTTCCTGGAGCGCCAGGAAGTGAAGGACACGCTGGCCTGGCTGCGCCTGCTGGTGAACCCGGACGACGACACCGCGTTCATGCGTGCGGTGCAGTCACCCAAGCGCGATGTCGGTGCCGGCACGCTGGCCAGGCTGGCCGAACTGGCGCAGGAAAAGGACATGCCGATGGCGCAGGCCGCCGAGGCGATCGGCGCCCTGCAGCAGTTGCCGCCGCGTGCGGCCAACAGCCTGGCGCGCTTCACCGACATCCTGCGCGACCTGCGTGCGCAGATGCGCCAGGTCAGTTCCGGCGACATGATCCGCAAGGTCGCCAAGGAGTCCGGCCTGCTCAGCGAACTTCGCCAGCAGGCCAAGGAAGAAGCCAGTTACCAGCGCCGTGCCAACAACATCGAGGAACTGGCGCAGTGGTTCGAGGGCGGCCCGCGCGGTGCCACTGCGGCTGACCTGGCCGGACAGCTGGCACTGCTGTCGCGCAGCGACAAGGACGAAGGCGGCAACCAGGTGCGCATGATGACCATGCATGCCTCCAAGGGCCTGGAGTTCCCGTACGTGTTCATCGTCGGCTGCGAGGACGGCGTGCTGCCGCACCAGGTCAGCCTGGACGAGGGCAACCTGCAGGAAGAACGTCGCCTGCTGTACGTGGGCATCACCCGCGCCAAGATCCAGCTGTGGATGAGTTACAGCAAGCTCACGCGCAAGTTCGGCGAGCACGTGCGGCTGAAGCCGAGCCGGTTCTTCGATGAGATCCCGGCCGAGGAGATCCAGCGCGATGGTGCGGACCCGGTGGCCGATGCGGCGCGGAAGAAGGAGCGGGCGAGTGCCGGGTTGGCGGCGATCGAGGCGTTGTTCGACTAAGTGGAGTCTGAACACTCCTCCCGATCCATCAAAACAGGCTCCGGCCCGCCAGCAAGCACCTGTTCCAGGTAGTCCAATGGATGCATCTGTCGTTGCAGCAGCGCCCGTAACTGCAGAACGTCGGGCGCTCGCTGTTTCGCATCCAGTGAAGCCCGCAGCAGCAAATGCTGCGAGCGCCTATCCAGCCACAGCACTGGAACGTCTCTGCAGTGAATCCGGAAAGCGCCGTCTGCATGTCGTTCGACGAGCTGGAAGCCCTGCCTCGGCCGTGCCTTCACGAACTGGACCGCTTGGCGACGCAGCTGCGAATAGCGCACGCCAGAGAGGCTCTGGAACGCGAGAGGCGAGGGTATGGACGGTACCCACCACTGGCGCGGTACCGCAATCGCTGGGGCGAGGCACAGCGCCATCGCCATCCAAGGGTGCCACACCACTCAGCCCTCCGGCTGCAGGCGCGTGCTGGCGTGCGCGGTGAGTCCCAGCCCGGCCATGATCAGACCTTCCATGACCCGCGGGCCGACGTACTGCTCCAGTTCGCCGTTCTCGCGGGCGCGCTGCGCGGCCAGCAGGATCTCCAGCACGCGCAGGCCCGCCAACGAACAGTCGGTGTCGGCCAGGGCCAATCGTCGGCCGGGCATCTGATGCCGTTCCGGCCAGGGTTGGCCATCGGAAGCAGTGCCGGAGCCGATGCTGTGCAGCAGGGCAATGAGGGTGCTCGGATCCAGCGCCGGCCCGTCCGCGGGCACGTCGTGGACTGGGTGCGGGGCAGGGGAGTGGGGCTAGGTCATGGCTGGGCTCCTTGCGTGCAGGCAGAAGCCGCCACCGATAAAGGTGGCGGACGATGCATGGTTCGAAACCCCGTGTGTGGATGACCGGGCAGGCTCTAGGCCTCCACGCATCGCCCGCCATAGCCGGCCGACGGATTGCCAGCCGGCACCGCACGAGGCGGTGCCGGCTGGCAACGTGCAAACAACATCCACACAACCGGGGTTTCGAATCCCGACCACCAGTGCTCGGTGGCACGGCAAGGAATACGCGGACCTATGCGTGATGCCAATGCAGTAGGGCCGATGCCGTCATCACTTTCAACATTTTCAGAATCGTTGCATATGGTGTAACGGGGCCGGAGCCCAGCGCTGCAAGGCTATCGGCGATGTTGGTAGTGGATGCCAGCGGACTGTCGACATCCGCCCGGCGGGTTCATAAACGAGGCGGATGCGACAGGGGCGCCGGAGACTGTTTGGTCTCAGCACCTCTTCAGCGCGGCTTTGATCAGCTCCAGCCATGCGGCATGTCAGGATGTAGGGATCGTCGCCCAATGGCGAGCTGACCGCCTGCTCGAGCAGGAGTGGGCGTGGGGTCGGGTGCCATCGGTGGCGACCTGTCATGACGCGTCAGTTAATGAGCTCAAGTCCTATGGTGAGCTATCTGATGGGGTGGTGCTGATGAAAAGGGTTTCACTCCGATATCGCTGGCGATTTTAGAAGAGCCTCAACCTCCCGATCTTGCCGTATCACCCGGATGAGCAGGCCAAATACGCTTGGTGTCGTTTTTGGCACGTCGGTTTGCGGAAGTGTGGCAGGAAATTCGATGAATCGTGACTTTCTCACGAGATCGCCTCGGAATAGCTTGAGAGGATTTTTCACTTCTGGCTGCGGCCAATCCGCAGGAGATTGCCGTAGCTCCTGATCGGAAAATTAGTGGGTCATTACAGCCCCGCTCAATACAGGTTTGACAACGCGAAGCTGTAGGCGTAGTTCTTTGCTCAATCAGCAGCTGATTTCCCTTTCACTCGTTATCCAAGGATGTAGCGAAGATGATTTCTGCCAAGGACAGGCGGGAGGAAAAATCCCCCCGTAGTAATTATCTTAATTCGCGACTTTGCTCGATCATCACGGGCGCAGCGCTCACGTTGGGGGCTGGGTTCCACGCTTCGGCGCAAGATGGGCTCTTCAATTACCAAGAATATGAGAAGCGGATAAAGAGCACGCAGTCGCTCGCCGCTATCTCTACCGATGAGGTCTTTGGCGATCGGACTTCAGGCTTCGACGGTAGTACGGAGTTCTTCATTGAGGACGTGTCCATTCCCGGCAACTTTGACCTTCCTGTGAGCGTCGCTCGACGCTTTTCGGTGGAGGCGACTAACCGAGGATTTCGCGATAGCGAGACGAAGGGTCTGACAGTGTTCGATGATTGGGAAATCGTCGTGCCTTATGTGTCGGGCGTGTGGACCAAAGGCGCTGGATGGATCACGGGTGACCAAGGGGCTCAGACCACGCAGCGTTGTTCGGTCAACACCGCGCCCTTGCTGCTGGAGACCTGGGGCTACACCGACATCGGCTTTGGCATCGATGTGAAGTGGAGTGGCGGAAACGGCGAGGAGCTTCTGATTGCCGATGACCCGTCCTATGCCTCTGCGCCAGGCCTTGAGGCACCCAAGTGGATGACAGCGTCCAGAGCGCGATTCACTTGTCTGTCTGCAACGCGCAACGGATACCCAGGCGAGGCGTTCGTGGGGCATACGCCCGATGGCAAGAAGTACTTCTTTGACTGGGGAGCGGAAAAGCCCTACGCCACAGCTAAGGCCGGGAGTCGCATGATGGCGCGTAAGCGCGTCTACCTTCTGGCATCGCGTGTTGAGGATCGTTATGGGAACTGGGTTTCTTATAGTTACGACGGGTACCGGCTCACCAGGATTGAGTCCAGCGATGGACGCCGGATTGACCTGAGCTACGATGGCGACGGCCGGGTGACCACAGTCACGGCCAATGGGCGAGTTTGGCGGTATGCCTATGTGGGCGATACGGAGGGAAATGACGGCGGCTTGTCCCAGGTGACACTCCCGGATGGCTCTGCTTGGACCTACAGTCATCGCGGGCGGCTTCAATCAAGCCTTCCTTTGCGTGGCGGTGACGATGGGGGCGGGTGCGAGATCCGCGCGGGCAATGCCCCTCCACCCACGCAGATGACGGTAACCTCTCCGTCAGGTGCTCAAGGCATCTTCGACTTTGAAATGGAGCTGTTTATCCGCTCTGATCCTTGCAACGGACTCCTTCCGTCGCATTACGATGCATGGTCCTTGAAGAAGCGCAGCATCATGGGGCCCGGACTGCCTTCGATGGTGAGTACGCGAAGCTACAACCTGCAGTTGCCGGGAGATGGGCGCTGGTCCAGTCTGACCAAGCCGGATGGCACGCAGATTCGCGAACGCTATGGCGCAGATCCGGGCTTGAACGAACGAAAGCTCCTCCAAAAGCAGATTCTGGATGCGGCCGGCAAGGTGCAACGTGATGAGCTAAGCACCTACACCTTTGGTTCCGAGACAGGTCCGTTTACCGTCCGGGTAGGGCGGTCAATTGGACTACAGTCAGGTCAGTTCTTGGCGGGCACGCTGAGTGCGCTGAGCGAGAGCCAATTCAGTCAGGATGGCGATACCTATCGCGTGGTCTACAGCGACTTCAATCGCAATGCCCGTCCAGCACGCGTGACTTACAGTGGCCCTTCCGGATCCAAGGACGAGATACGCGAGCATCTTGATACGCCGAACCCTTGGGTCTTGGATCAGGTGTTGAGCGTCAAGGAGGTTGCGTCCGGGAAGGTCACCACGCGATATAGCTATGACGCCATGGCCAAGCCGAATGCCGTCTATCGCGCTGGAGCGCTGCTGCAGAGTGTGACTTATGCCGCGGATGGCACGATTAGTACGGTGCGTGACGGAAAGGGAAATACGACCCAGATCCAGGACTGGTATCGGGGGGTACCGCGACTGGTCACCAATCCTGATGGCACCACCAACAGCATGTCGGCCGACGGAAACGGGTGGATCACCTCAACCACGGATGCGCTGCAGAGGACCACGTCCTATCAGCACGATTCGATGGGTCGCGTGAAGGAGGTCCAGCCACCGGTCGATGAGAACCAGTGGACCAAGACAACCGTCTCGTTCCAGCAGGTCGCGGCCGATGAGTACGGCCTTTCGCCGGGCCACTGGCGAGTCGATAACGCTCAAGGGGCGCGGCGTCAGGAAACCTATCTCGATGCGCTTTGGCAGCCGCTCCTGGTGCGCGAATACGATGCAAACGACATCGCGGGGACCCAACGGTGGGTCAGGAACAGCTACGACAGCGAGGGTCGCCCGATCTTCACTTCCTACCCTTCAAAGGATAGCAACGTGGCGACCGGTACCTGGACTGAGTACGACGCACTTGGGAGGAAAACTTCCTCGGCCCAGGACAGCGAGCAAGGCCTGCTGATCACGACCATTGCCTACAGCAGCAATGCTACGACTACCGTCGTTGATCCGCTCGGCCACCAGACGATCACCCGGTTCGATGCCTTTGAAGGACCTGACTATGAAAAGCCTGCGCAGATCATTCGTGCCGACGGCAGCAAAGTCAGCATAAAACGGAATGCGTTTGGCCTCACTACCGAAGTGGTCCAGTCCGCAAACTGAAACCACGTCAAGGATGGCATTCGTGAACACTGAAAAACTGCGCATGGCCGCGGCGGCCCTGCTGGGGCTGATGATCATCTTCCTGTGCCAGGTGGCACACGCTGACGCTTGGATTGAACTTACGGGGCCAGCCCAAATCTCCTACACGGCACCAGCAACCTATCAGTTGCAGCTCAAAAGTGGCGTCACAAGCACTGGCCCCAAAGCTGAGTATCTGGAAGACATACAGCTCACGCGCAATGGCCAAGTGATCTCCCGACTTCCGAACGGGACCTATACCGAGAACGGCCTGTCGGCGGGCACGTATCAGTATGTCTATAAGGCATTTGGCGTGCGCAACTTCAACGGCAATGAGTCTTACAGACAGCTGATCTCACCCACGATCACGGTCACGGTGGCGGCACCGCCAACCCCTTTTGACGGCGCGGAGTACGTTTCCGCAAGCTGGCCTAACTCGGCCGATAGAGGAACCCCGTTCAGCGGTACTGTCACCTTCCGGAACACGGGCAACACAACGTGGCGAGCAGGGGAAGGCTATCGACTGGGTCAGGCCGAGCGCTACGTTTCCGGCGCCACGAAACTCGGAATTGCCGAGGTTGCCGTACCCCACGACGTGGCTCCGGGTGGCACAGCAACGTTCGCGTTCAGCGGAGTAGCGGCCAGTGAAAACGGACCGACAACGCTCCAATGGCAAATGAACCGGAATGGTGCTCGCTTCGGTAGCACCAGCAGCGAGCAGATCTTTGAGACGACCGGAAGGCTCAATCGCGGCGTCATGTATGAGCAAGAGGTCCCGACCAGCATGGAGACCGGGCGGACCTATCGAGTCAAGCTGAAGTTCACCAACACGGGTAACACGACGTGGTCGGCGTCGGCGGGCTATGCATTGGGGTCCTGGAATCCCAATGACAATGTCCGCTGGGGTAGGGCGCGGGTTCCAATGCCGAATGACGTCAGTCCACAGCTACCTGCGTTCTTTGAATTCGACGTGGTAGCTCCTTCATTGCCAGGTGTCTACAGCTTCCAATGGCGGTTGCTGGAAGAGGGCAAAGAATGGTTTGGTCGGGAAAGCGACAATGTCCAGGTCACGGTCAGCGGGCCGCCGTCCAAGGTGATCGGCAACATCGATGGTGTCACCAGCGACGGTCAGATTCGAGGCTGGGCGTGCTCGACGGGCATTGATTCGTCGATTGACATTCATGCCTACTCCGGTGGAGCCGCCGGCAGTGGTGGGACGATCTTCCTGACCGGCAAGGCCGACTTGGCGAGTGAGCCGGCCGTGGCTGCGTCCTGCAAGGCGGGAGGCAATCATCGCTTCTCGCTTCAGATGAGCAACGAGCAGCGCCGCCAGCGTGCCGGACAACCGATCTACGTCCATGGAATTTCCCCCGTTGGACAAGCCAACAACACCCTTGATGGCTCCGGCGCCTTTGTGGTTCCTGCAGCCCCCACTGGCACGGTGTCCGCGACTCCGGCCATGTGCCAGATTGCATCGGGCGCTCAAACCTGCAACGTAACGCTGGCCTGGTCTGCAACGGACTCACGTGCGGAGCTCTGGCGTGATGGCGGGGTGTTGGTGGGCAGTGGTGCCAGCGGCTCTCTTGCTGCACCCATCGGTGCTGGAACGAGCCGGTTTACTCTCACTGTAGACGGCGATGTGATCGCTAGTGCGCTTGCCACCGCGAGCAGGGCTCCCATAGCGCCTGTCGACCCAGAAAATCCGGCGCCTCCGGTCACCCGGAGATACGTCTACGACGACAACCTCCGGCTGTGCAAATCAATTGAGCCCGAAGTCGGTGCAACGGTTATCGAGTACGACGCTGCCGGTAATATTGCCTGGAGCGCACAAGGGCTTGATCTCTCCGATTCCTCCCGGTGCGATCGCGATGTAGCTTTTTCCTCGACTCGACGCGTGGCGTATGCTCATGACGCACGTAATCGCATCGTCCAGACGACCTATCCTGATGGGCTTGGCAACCTCCAGCTCCAGTACACCGCCGATGGCAAGCTGAAGTCAGAGACGTCTCTCAACCAGAATGGCGTCACCGTCATCACCGGGCTCAGCTACAACTCGCTGGGCTTGGTCGTTGGCCACTCCAGAATTGTTGGGACAGCAAGCCCAAGGACCTCCACCTTTGCCTACAACGGGCTTGGTCAACAGGTGCTCACGCGCTATCCGGACGGCTATGAGGTTCAGCAGACCCTGAACGCGCTGGGGCAACCACTCAAGCTGCAGGATGGCCAAGGCACCGTGCTGGCCAGCGAGGTGAGCTATGCACCCAGTGGCAAGGTCTCGAGCATGACCTATGGCAATGGAGTCACTCGTCGCGTACAGGAAAATGCTCGTCAGCTGGTGAGCGAGGTGCTAGACGTCGAGGTTGTCAACCTAAATTACAGCTACGATTCGGCAAGGAATATCGTCACTATCCACGATGCCCTGCGCGGCGACGCGGGCACTGTATCGCTAGGCTATGATCGACTCGACCGACTGGTACGAGCCAACTCACCTTCGTTCGGTGGTAATGGGCAGTATGTGTTCGCCTACGATACCTTAGATAACATCATCTCGATGCGCCTTCCGGGAAAGCGCGAGCGCACGTATCACTACGATGCGTGGAATCGCCTGCAATTGCTTCGCGACCATGATGGCAACGGCGTATTTGCAATCGGGTACGACGCGGCAGGCAATATGACGACTCGAAACGGCCAGATGTTCGAATTCGATGTTGGTGGGCGGCTCCGCGCTGGCGGACTCGTTTCCAAGTACCTGTATGATGGTGGCGGCAATCGCGCTGCCGCGGAAGGCGAGCTGTACCGTACTTGGAACTACTTGGCAGATGGCAAGCTGATCGAGTCGACAACGGGGCCAGATGTATCCGACTACATCTATTTGGGGAGCAGCCTGCTTTCCATTCGAACCAGTACCCCCGATGCAGTCAAGATGGTCTACCAGCATTACGATGCGCGCTCGACACTTGCTGCGACCAGCGACACCAGCGGCAAGGTGTTATCCCGCCACATCTGGTCACCGTACGGCGAGCCGGACATTGCGCCAGACGCCTCGACGCCAGGTTACTCAGGACATCTCACCGATCCCGATACAGGCTTGATATACATGGGGCAGCGCTATTACGATCCAGCGATCGGGCTGTTCCTGAGCGCGGATCCGGTTACGGCGCACAGTGATCCTGCAGCAATGTTCCACCGCTACAGATACGCAAACAACAATCCCTACAAATTCATCGACCCCGATGGTAGGCAGGCAGTCCCCGTCCGCCCGCTTGTCTTTTACCAAATCACAACGCGCACCACGACCGACAGCGGAGCGGTCAACGTCGCCAGGACGAATGTTTCGAACTACGGAATCGTCCACGGTGCGCAAACGGAAGTCCGCGGGACCGTCACGCTTCTACCCCAAAAGTCACTAGGCGGGACACCGGCCAACCCCGGGCCTGCCGTGACAACCAGATTGCTTAATTTCAGCGATAAGACCCAGCAGAACATTGAAGTGACGAGCGGCCAAAGAACCGTGGAGCAAAACCAGGCTGTGGGCGGTGCGACTCGGAGCCAGCATCTGCAGGACAACGCGGCAGACATTCGGATCAGTGGGAGCACGCCGAAGCAGACCGCTGATGCGGCCCATAGCTCCGGTGAGTTCAACAGAGTCAATCAATATACTGATGGCCGCGGCGTCCATGTAGATCTTAAGCAAGGCGGAACGCAGGGACGATTCACTGACTGGAAACCTCAAGAATGAAGATTATCTACAGTGCCGCCTCGGTTCTGATGCTGGCGGCATGCAGCCCCGCCCCCTCTGACGTGCTGGAGGGGGCAAAGCACGCACCCGTTGAGGCTGCCTCCGCAGCGGAGACGGCCATCGACACCAGCCATGGTTCAATCGCAGGTCTCCGTACGGGTATGACTAGGGACCAACTTGTCGCAACCGGGCACGCCATCATTGAACGCTTGGTCATGCAAGAAGGAGACGAGTACGTGGTCATGGACGTCTCATTGCGCGACGGCGTAACCGTCGAATGCTGGATTGACGATGGCAGGATTGAGCTGATGCGAACCACAGCCGAAGGCATGAGCGACAAGAAGGGAGTTGGCGTCGGCTCAACTCTGGCCGAGTTGAAAGCCGCCTACCCCGGTGGCCGTCTGATTGTGGGAATTGAGGACGGGAGACGCTATGCCAACTTCGTCAACCACTCAAGGCTAGTCTTCGAGATGGACATGGACGCGCTTCCGAAAGCATGTTTCGATGACGAAAGTGTCGGATGTGAAATACACCCGGACTTGCGGGTGCGTAGCATTGTCATGTATTCCAGCCCCGCAGGTTGAGCGAAAAGCGCGAAGTGCAATTCCCGCGGAGTCCTGATTGCCCAAACACACACCTAGCTAACTAGCACGATGCTTCAGCCGGAAATACGGGCACATCTCGCAGTGTCCGTTCCGGCCACGGGGTGATCCGTGCGGCAGCGCGGAGCGGGCGCGGCACCAGCGCCGACAGGTCGAAGCGTCGTTTGGAGCGCCATTGCGCCTCGGCCAGATAGCGATGAGCGTACTTGCAGAATCTGAAGGCATGGCACGTGCCGTCCAGCGCACGCTTCAGATTGGACAACACCACGTTGACCCAGTGCGCATTGGGTTGCTCGCACCCAGTATTGCCACTGGCTTGGGTCACCGTATGGGCATGCTCGTTCTCCAGCACACGAAAGGCGCCTAATCCGTCGCTGTAAACATCCGATCCCGGTTGCAGCTGCCGTGCACTTCATTGGGCCAGGGCGGCTTTGCATGCGCGCGGCGGAGAGAATGCTGCCGCTGCAAATGGACGCGCAGCTCACGCCGCTCTAGCCCAAAGAATTGCAGCGAAACCTGGCTGGCAATCTGAGCCGCAAATGATTGGAGCTGACGGTAAGGTCTACAAACCTGACGCAGTCACACCGAATGGTCGAGTCCTCGAGTTGAAGCGAATACACCTTTTGGTATGACACCGGGCGCTCGGCAAACTGCAAATTACGAAAAGCAGCTCGGCACGCATGCACGAGTCATCTATTACGGCCCGGATAAATTTAAAAAGCCATGACAATAAAGAAACTCATTGCGCGCACAGATGAGGTCCTTGCACCCCTTGTATTCAACCGAAAGGGCGCACTTTGGAATCGCACGATTGATTCAATTGTTGAGGTGATTGATATTCAGGTAGGTAAGTCTGGTGATACTGCGACGATTAATGTCGGTGTGTTGCAAGTCGACGCCTTCGAGAAAGCATGGGGCCGCAAGCCTCAAGGATTTGTGGAAGAGCCCTTTTGCATCGTGCGTGCTCGCGTTGGAGAGATCGTCAACAATCACGATCTCTGGTGGCCTCTGAATGATGGCCAAACTCCAAAGAACGTCGCCATGACACTGGAAACACATGTTCTCCCTTTCTTGGAAAGGTCGCGAACTCAAGAGGCAATGGAGGCATTCTTGGAAGCCGTACATGGAAATTACCCCCTGCCGAAGATCTATCTGGCGATCCTCAAATACCAAGGCGGGGACATTCAAAGTGCATGCGCTATTCTTCGTAAGTTGCATGAGAAAGCGCGTGGGGACGGGAGTGATAGATCCATGGAAGTTGCACGAAGGATTGGGTGTGATATCGGTTGAAGGCTCTGTAAAGTCGAACAGGGAATAAATAAGAGCCGCCTGGACAATCCCGGCATTCCATACGTGCTGCTCAGCACGCCTGTCTGCGGCGATATAGGCACTGTCGCGAACACCCAGTCTTATTTGCCATGCAGCAGCTCATGGGTGACCGTCATGTCACCGACATCGGCCGCAGTACGCTTCACGTGATGCACCAGGCCTGAAAACTCATCTACACCGATATGGACCTTCATGTCGAAGTATCACGGGTTGCCCTTGCGGGTCTCGTGCATCTCAGAATCTCCCGCCCTTTCGGCATTCTTGGTTGAGCTGGGCCCGTGGATGATGGAGGCGATCCACGATCGTGCCCGCGCGCAGGCACCCTTTCGGGCAGGTGCGCGTTCACCGCTTCAAGCATCTTCGCCGCCAGGCCGTGCAGCTCCAGCAGACGACGGACATTGAGGATCTTGGTCTCATCCGGAATCGCATCAGGACCGCCGGGCCGGGCGAACAACCGCATCGAGGCGATCTCATGCAATGCCATGGATGGCTCCTCAAGATGAGCCGCATTGTCTCTCGGGTTGCCGGCAAGCGGCCGGCACTGCCCGGGTAGTTGTTCAGAGCATCCTTTTTCGCGCCATCCATGGCGCCGATACCCCCGCGAACCCGCCCCACCCGGCCTCTGAAGGATTCCGGGCGCGTCCTACCGCGGCAATGCAGAGAGAATCAAACGCAACTGCCGGGGGTTGAGGCAGAATCGGGGTTTCGGCTGGAGGTCTGCGCGTGCATCCGATTGAAAGTGAACGCCTGCGCCTGCGTGCGATCGAACCTGATCGCGATGCGGTGCCGATGCTGGCGCTGTTGAACGATCCGGGTTTCCTGCGCTTCATCGGCGACCGTGATGTGCACAGCGAGGAACAGGCGCGGGAGTACATCGCGCTGCGCGTGCTGCACAGCTATGCCTTGAACGGGTTCGGCATGTATGCCATCGAACGCTTGTCCGATGGTGCCTGGCTGGGCAACGCCGGGCTGGTGCGGCGTGATGGCCTGCCGGGGCCGGATATCGGCTATGCGGTGCTTTCGGAATTTGCCGGGCAGGGCTATGCCGGCGAGGCGGCGCGGGCAGTGTTCGCGCATGCACGCGGAGCGCTGGGCCTGCACGATCTGTATGGCATCACCGACCTGGACAACGTGGTGTCCGGAAAGATCCTGCTGGGCCTGGGCATGCAGGAACGCGGGGTGATCCAGCTGCCGGGCGTGGACAGCCCGAGCCGGCTGTATGCCACGCCGGGCGCGGCCGAGGTTTGATCATGGTGGGTGCCGACAGTTGGTCTGCACTGCATCGGCAGGACATCCGGTAGTGCCGGCCGCTGGCCGGCAACCCGGGATAGCACTGGGGTCAGAGCCCGCCTTGCGGGATCCGACCCCAGTAGATTGCTTCAGACGCGCAGTTCGGCCAGCTGTGCCTGCAGCTCGGCCACGGCCGCTTCCAGCTGGGCCACGCGCTCGGCCAGGCCCGGGTCGGCCGCATCGCTGCTGCCGCTGCTGCTGGCGTACTTCGCCGCCAGCGCCGCGCCATCCACCTCGCCGCACAGCAGGTGCATGTAGCGGTCTTCGCGCTGGCCACTGGCACGCGGCAGCACCACCAGCAGGGCACGCTGCTGCAGGCGCTCGATGGCATGGCGGGCTTCGTCGGTGTCGGCGAAGCGGTGCAGGCGCTCGCTGCGCGTGACCAGCTCGCCCAGCGTCTGTGGACCGCGCAGCAGCAGCAGCGCCAGCAGCACGGTCTGCTGCCGGGTCAGGTCCAGCGCGGCCTGCAGGCGGTGTTCGTAGCGATCGGCGCGCGAGGAGAAGTGCTGGCGGGCCAGGCCCAACGCCTCCAGCTGGCGCAGCGCGTGCTGCACGCTGCCAGCGTCCACGTTCATCACCGGCTCGCGCGCGGTCTTCTGGTTGGCCGCCGATTGGGCGGCGTTGACCGTCAGCGGGTAGGTGTCCGGGGTGGTCGCCTCCTTCTCCACCAGGCAGCCCAGCAGGCGGGCCTGCACGGCGTCGAGCAGGGGGACGTCAGGGGTCTGGGCGGAATCGGTCATGGCGGCCTCCGGAAGGGCAACGGGTCAACCGCCAAGCATAGCCGTCCCGGGGCCGGCTTTGCCGGTAAAATGCGCCGGTATATCTGATTGCCGGTGAATCCATGCGTCGTCCCGTTTCCCTGTCCCTGACCCTGCTCGCCACTGCGGCGCTGGGCCTGTCCGCCTGCAAGCGCGTGGAGGCGCCCGCCGCCGAAGCCGCGGCCCCGCAGGCGCCCGCTGCCGCCGCCAAGGCCGACGGCGCGCTCGATGCCACGGCCAACGACAACCTCAACGCCGTGCTGTGGATGCAGCGCGCGCAGGAGTACAGGGCGATCACCGAGCAGACCTACCGCGCCGCCGCCGACCACCTGGATGCGGCGTTGAAGGAAGCCCACTGGGATGCGCTGGTGCCGGAAGAGCGCGGCAACGACGCCAAGGGCCTGAAGCCGGCCGTGGTGCTGGACGTGGACGAGACCGTGCTGGACAACTCGCCCTACCAGGCGCGCTTGGTGCGCGACGGCAAGGAATACGACGAACTGACCTGGGACCAGTGGGTAGCCGAAAAGAAGGCCAAGGCGATCCCGGGCGTGGTCGACTTCGCCAAGGCCGCCAATGCCAAGGGCGTGACCCTGCTCTACATCTCCAACCGCGCCGTGCACCTGAAGGACGCGACCCTGGCCAACCTGCGCGAGCAGGGCCTGCCGGTGGCCGACGACAGCGTGTTCCTTGGCCTGGGCACGGTGGTGCCGGGCTGCGAGCAGGCCGGCAGCGAGAAGAACTGCCGCCGCCGCCTGGCAGGGCAGAAGTACCGCGTGCTGATGCAGTTCGGCGACCAGCTGGGTGACTTCGTTGAAGTGACCGCCAACACCAACGACGGCCGTGACGCGCTGCTGCAGCAGTACCACGACTGGTTCGGCGAGCGCTGGTGGATGCTGCCGAACCCGACCTACGGCGGCTTCGAGCCGGCGCAGTTCAACAACGACTACAGCCAGTCGCGCCAGGCCCGCCACGACGCCAAGCGCGCCGCCCTGGACTACGCCCCGTGAGCCGCGCACCGCTGCCGTTGCGCGCCGATGAGCGCCTGATCTTCGCGCTGGACGTGCCTGATCGCGCGCAGGCACTGGACTGGGTCGATCGCCTTGGTGACAGCGTGGCGTTCTACAAGATCGGCATGGAACTGCTCGCCTCCGGCGAGTACTTCCAAGTGCTGGATGAGCTGGCCCGCCGCGACAAGCGCGTGTTCGTCGACCTGAAGTTCTTCGACATCCCGGCGACCGCTGCAGCGGTGATCAAGCGCCTGTCGCAGTGGCCGGTCAGCTACGCCACCATCCATGGCTGGCACCCGGCGATGATGGAGGCCTGCGCGGCCGCCAACAGCAGCGACATGCGGCTGCTGGCGGTGACCGTGCTGACCTCGATGGGGCGCGCCGATCTGGCGCAGATGGGCGTCGACCGCGAGCCGGTGGACGTGGTGGTCGAACGCGCGTTGGCCGCCCAGGCAGCGGGCGTCGATGGCGTGATCGCCTCGGGCCAGGAGGCTGCACCGATCCGTGCCGCGACCGGTAGCGGGTTCTCGATCGTCTGTCCGGGCATCCGTCCCGGTGGTCCGGTCGGCGATGACCAGAAGCGCACCGTTGGCGTGGCCCAGGCCTTCGCCGATGGCGCCGACGCCATCGTTGTCGGACGCCCGATCCGCCTGGCGGCTGATCCGCAGGCCGCTGCGCGGGCAATCCAGCAGGAAATCGCGTCGGCTCTGGCTGCACGCTGAGCCCACCGCTGACGCCGGTCACGCCGGCACCACGAACGCCATTCCGATCCATGCGGGATGGCGTTCGCAATTGTTGGCCTGCGACTGTCGCAGGCAGCGCATTGCACCGAAACTGTGCGCGCGTTCGCGCTGCAGGCTTCATCCCTGCTTCCCAATCGATGCACCGGCACGGACCGCGGCCGCGCCGGTTCCAACCATTGATAGAGGAGTACAGGGATATGTATCGCAGCACCTCTTTGTTCATCGGCCTGTTGTTGGCCGCGTCCGCCGTACCCGCCTTCGCTGCGCCGCAGGTGCGCGAAGCACCGCGCATCATCGGCGGTGAAGCAGCGCCGGCTGGCGAGTACCCGTTCATGGTCAGCATCCAGGGCATCTTCGACGGCGATTCGGATCATGACCGCCACTTCTGCGGGGGCACCCTCATCTCGCCTTCGTGGGTGCTGACCGCCGCGCACTGCATGCAGGGGGAAGCGCCGGGCGGCATCGCCGTCGTCGGCAACGCGGCGGCCCTGTCCACCGAAGCCTCGCCCCGCGCCTCCAACGTCAAGGCGATCCACGTCCATCCGGCATTCAACAGCGGCAACTCGCTGGAGCACGACGTGGCCCTGATCCAGCTCAACGCCCCCCTGGACGGTGCACAGCCGGTGGCGCTGCGGCTGCGGCCCGACGCCAGTTATCTCAAGCCGGGCCGCGAATTCACCGTGATCGGCTGGGGCGACACCGACATCGGCGATGGCCGGGTCTACCCGACCCAGCTGCAGACCGTGCAGGTGCCGTTCGTGGCATTCGACGAATGCCAGCAGGCCTACGGCGGGGAACTGTCGCGCGGCAAGGTGATCTGCGCCGGCCGCGAGGGCATCGACAGCTGCCAGGGGGACTCCGGCGGGCCGCTGCTGCTGCGCCTGCGTGAGGGCTGGACCCAGTTCGGCATCGTCAGCTGGGGCGAGGGCTGCGCGCTGGCCGGCTATCCGGGGATTTATGCCCGAATCGCCGAAAAACACGCCGTAGATTTCATTGAATCCGTCTGGCAGCACGATTGATTCAATAAAATCAAATACATACATGGCATTACGTGAAGTGTTGCCTTAACTTGAAGGGCAGCGTAGGATCGCCGCCATCCGGTCCTCGGACCGGACATGTGCCACAACACTGTCCTCCGGCCCCGTGCCGGTTTGAAGAGCCTGTGATCCCCGTGATCCGGGCTCTTTTTTTATCCCGCTGGTGGTTCTGGGGTCAGATCCCTTCTGCCTGCCGGCAGAAGGGATCTGACCCCCTTGGTTGGAAACGTGACCGCACGGCTTGCCGCTGTCACGTCGCAGGCCGCAAGATGCGGGCCGGTCCGGGGAGTCCGAGTGCATGAGCGTGGCGGTGCGAGCAAGGTCTGCGCGTGGATGGGGGCTGGCGGCGATGCTGCTGCTGGCCGTTGCGGCATGCCGCGAGTCTGTGAACGATCCGGCCAGGCCGGCGGCCGAGCCGGTGGCTGCGGTGCAGGCGATGGCGTTGCGCCTGGCCGAAGATGATCTGGTCGGCTACGCAAAGCTGTCGGTATCGCCAGGCCAGTATCAGCGGCTGCAGCAGGCCTGGGCGGAGGGACACAGCCAGTGGCCGCTGACCGAGCTGCCGCTGGGGGACCAGCTGCTGCCGATGCTGGCCGCGCTGCGCAAGCCCGATGCCAGCACCGAACTGCAGCGCAGCTTCGACCGCCAGCTGGCCGGCCAGGCCAGCGCCGTGCGCCAGGCCGCGCAGTCGATGGGCAATTTCGGGGTGCAGTACCTGCGCCATCAGAAGGGCTACACGCCCGGCCAGCAGGCCCATTACATCGCCCTGGTCGAAACCCTTGCTGTCTGGGCGCAGGGCGCGCCGATCAGTGACCGCGCCCGTGCACGCAGCACCATCGCCGCGCTGGTCGGCGCGGCCGGCAAGGTCGGCTTCGATGACGAGGCTGGCCTGCAGGCGGCTGGCATGGAGGGCAGCCTGCAGCAGCTGGCGCCGTTCATCCACACCCTCAAGGCGGTGCTTGGCAGCTACGGGCTGGGCGTGGATGACGCGCTTCGCAGCGTACGGGGCGAGCTGCTCTCGGTGGAAGGCGACAATGCGCTGGTACGCCTGCACTACGACCTGGCCGGCCGCGAGATGAGCCTGCAGCTGCCACTGAGCCGGCGCGAGGGCCACTGGTACCTGACCCGTACCCTGGCCGACACCGACGCGCTGCTGCGCAAGGCCGACGCGGCCCGCGCGGCTGCGTCGCCGGCAGCCGCTGAAGCCCCCGCCGAAGGTGGGGAAGCGGCAACGCCGCCGCCTAAGCCATAATGGCGCCGATGTCGAAACAGAACCCGCTGCCGTTCCCCGGCGAAGAATCCCAGTCGACGCCCGCCGATACGGTGCCGGCGTCCCCCTCGACCGGTACCGGCCCGAACCCGGTACCGCCGCCCGCGCACGCGCGTCCGGCCGGCCGCCGCCCGCTGTGGGCTCGCCTGCTCGGCCGCCTGGTCGAGCCGTGGCTGTCGCTGAAGATCGAACCGGAAGACCCGGGCCAGTACAACGATGGCCGCCCGGTCATGTACGTGCTGGAAGACTACGGCCTGTCCAACGCGCTGATCCTGGACAAGGCCTGCCGCCAGGCCGGCCTGCCGTCGCCGCTGGTGCCGCTGGCCGGTGACCCGACCGGCCGCAAGCGCGCCTACCTGGCGCTGTCGCGGCGCAGCTCCAGCAACTCGCTGATTCCCGAGCAGCGCGGCGCCAAGACCCACTCCGACTCGCTGGCCAAGGTCCTGCAGGCGCACCGCGTGCGCGATGACCTGGACGTGCACCTGGTGCCGGTGTCGATCTTCGTCGGCCGCGCCCCGGACAAGCAGAGCGGTTGGTTCGCGGTGCTGTTCTCGGAAAACTGGGCACTGGTCGGCCGCTTCCGTCGCCTGCTGGCGGTGCTGCTCAACGGCCGCAGCACCATCGTCCGCTTCGCCCCGCCGATCTCTCTGCGCAACACCGTGGATGAAGGCCTGGAGCCGGAGCGCACGGTGCGCAAGCTGCAGCGCGTGCTGCGTACGCACTTCCGACGCATCCGTGAATCGGTGATCGGCCCCGACCTGTCGACCCGGCGCCTGCTGGTGGACCAGGTGCTGGCCGCCGAGCCGGTACGCGAAGCGATCGCCGCACAGGCCAAGCGCGACAACTCAAAGCCGGCCGATGCCTGGAAGAAGGCACACGCCTACGCCTGGGAAATCGCTGCGGACTATTCCAGCCCGGTAGTGCGCTCGGCCAGCTTCATGCTCAGCCACGTGTGGAACCGCATCTATGCGGGCGTGCTGGTGCACCACCTGGACAAGTTCAAGGCCGCCGCGCCGGGGCACGAAGTGGTCTACGTGCCCAGCCACCGCAGCCACATGGACTACCTGCTGCTGTCCTACCTGCTGTACGACCGTGGCATCGTGCCGCCGCACATCGTGGCCGGCATCAACCTGAACCTGCCGGTGGTCGGCACCCTGCTGCGCAAGGGCGGTGCATTCTTCATCCGCCGCTCGATCCGTGGCAACGCGCTGTACTCGGCGGTGCTCAGCGAATACGTCGCGCAACTGGTGGCCGGTGGCTACTCGCTGGAGTACTTCGTCGAAGGCGGCCGCTCGCGTACCGGGCGCCTGCTGCAGCCCAAGGGCGGCATGATCTCGATGACGCTGCGCGCGTTCCTGCGCCAGCCGCGCAAGCCGGTGCTGTTCCAGCCGATCTACATCGGCTACGAGAAGCTGATGGAAGGCGGCAGCTACCTGGACGAACTGTCCGGCCGGCCGAAGGAAAAGGAATCGATCTGGTCGCTGCTGTGGGGCATCCCCAAGGTGCTCAAGCAGAACTACGGCCAGGTGGTGGTGAACTTCGGCGAGCCGATCGCGCTGAACGACGTGCTGGCCGAGAAGGCACCGGAGTGGAAGGGCGAGGCGGTGTCCGAGGACGAAAAGCCGGCCTGGCTGTCGACCACGGTGGACACGCTGGCCGAACGCATCCAGGTGCGCATCAATGGCGCCGCCGACGTCAACCCGATCAACCTGCTGGCGCTGGCCCTGCTGTCCACGCCGAAGCACGCGATGGGCGAGGCCGACCTGATCGCGCAGATCGAACTGTGCAAGACCCTGCTGGTCGAGATGCCGTACTCGGACCGGGTGACGGTGACGCCGCACTCGCCGGAGCGGATCATCGCCCACGCCGAGGAAATCAACGTCCTCACCCGCATCAAGCACCCGCTGGGCGATGTGCTCAGCGTCAGCGGCGACACCGCAGTGCTGCTGAGCTACTTCCGCAACAACGTGGTGCACCTGTTCACCGCCTCGTCGTGGGTGGCCTGCTGCTTCCAGAACAACCGCCGCATGAGCCGCACCGGCCTGGTCCAGCTGGGCCGTACGGTGTACCCGTTCCTCCAGGCCGAGCTGTTCCTGCCGTGGAGCGAGGACGAGTTCGCCCAGCGCATCGACCGGACCATCGATGTGTTCGTGCGCGAGGGCCTGCTGCAGAACGTCAACGATGACGACGGCGGCATCCTGGCGCGCAACACCGGGCAGACCGACGAGGTGTTCCGCCTGCGCGCGATCGGCCATTCGCTGCAGCAGGCGTTCGAGCGCTATTACATTGCCATCTCGGTGCTGGTGAAGAACGGCCCCGGCGTGCTCGGCGCTGCCGAGCTGGAAAGCCTGTGCCAGCAGGCCGCGCAGCGGCTGAGCCTGCTCTATGCGCCGGCCGCGCCGGAGTTCTTCGACAAGTCCCTGTTCCGTGGCTTCATCCAGAAGCTGCGCGAACTGCGTCTGGTGTGGCCGGACGAGAACAGCAAGCTGCTGTTCGACGAGCGCCTGGATGCCTGGGCCAAGGATGCCAAGTTCATCCTGGGCCGTGAGCTGCGCCACACCATCGAACGGGTCAGCCCGGAAGCGGCCCGCCCGGACGAGCCTGCGCCGCAGGATTGAAGGCAGCGCCGGCCATGCGGTGGGTGTGGACCTTGGTCCACACCTCCCAGCCGTGCCAACCAAGGTTGGCACCCACCAGGACGGTCTCTAGGCCGGCTCGTCGGGAATCTGCAGGCTTTCCAGCCTGGCGATGCAGTCCTTCAGCTGCAGCTTGCGCCGCTTCAGGCGCTTGGACTCCAGCTCGTCCTCGCCGTTGGCGGCCATGCGGGTGATCTGTTCATCCAGCAGGCGGTGCTCGGCGCGCAGGGCGACGAGGCGCTCGACGATCTCGGCGGGGCTGTAGGTGTCCACAGCCTCCGAGCATACACAGCGATGATGACCGCCGGGAGAGGGGAATCCCGATCCCCGGCCGGGGCGGCTCCGAGCCGTTAGAATGGAACCCATGAGTGCCGTGATTTCCCTTCCCGATCCCCCACCGCGCGCCGCCCGCGATCCGCGCGTGGCCGAGCGCGAGCAGCACAAGCTGGCCAAGCGCCTGCGCCGCCAGGTCGGCGAGGCGATTGCCGACTTCGGCATGATCGAGGCCGGCGACAAGGTCATGGTGTGCCTGTCCGGCGGCAAGGACAGCTACACCCTGCTGGACGTGCTGCTGCAGCTGCAGAAGAAGGCGCCGGTGCCGTTCGAGCTGGTGGCGGTGAACCTGGACCAGAAGCAGCCGGGCTTCCCCGAGCACGTGCTGCCGGAATACCTGGCAGGCCTGGGCGTGCCGTACCACATCATCGAGCAGGACACCTATTCGGTGGTCAGCCGGGTCATCCCGGAAGGCAAGACCATGTGTTCGCTGTGCTCGCGCCTGCGTCGTGGCGCGCTGTACAACTACGCCGAGACCCACGGCTTCACCAAGATCGCGCTGGGCCACCACCGCGACGACATGGTGGCCACGTTCTTCATGAACCTGTTCCACCACGCCAAGCTGTCGGGCATGCCGCCGAAGCTGCGCAGCGACGACGGCAGGCACGTGGTGATCCGGCCGCTGGCCTACGTGCGCGAGAGTGACATCGTCGAGTACGCGCAGGCACGCCGGTTCCCGATCATTCCCTGCAACCTGTGCGGCAGCCAGGAGAACCTGCAGCGCCGCCAGGTCGGCCTGATGCTGAAGCAATGGGAAAAGGACCACCCGGGCCGCATCGAGCAGATCGCGCGCGCCATGGGTGAAGTCCGGCCCTCGCAGCTGGCCGACACCACCCTGTTCGACTTCATGGCGCTGGGCCGTCGCGACGACGCGCCGCTGCCCGACGCCCATGCCTGGCTGGCCGGCTCCCCGGCCGACGCCGACGCAGATCCCGAGACGCCCACCGTTTAAGGTCGGGCGCCCTTCCTCTTCGCCATCCGGAATTCCATGTTCTTTCGCAACCTGACGTTCTTCCGTTTCCCGACCACCACCGATTTTTCCGAAGTCGACACCCTGCTGCCGCACGCCCTGCTGAAGCCGGTCGGCGCGCTGGAAATGAATTCGCGCGGCTTCATCTCGCCGTTCGGCCGCGAGGAAAAGGAACTGCTCTCCCACCGCATCGCCGAACACCTGTGGCTGACCGTGGGCGGCGAGGACAAGATCCTGCCGGCGGCGGTGGTCAACGACCTGCTCGAGCGCAAGCTGGAGGAGATCGAGGAGAAGGAAGGCCGCCGCCCGGGTGGCCGCGAGCGCAAGCGGATGAAGGACGACCTGCTGCATGAACTGCTGCCGCGCGCCTTCGTGAAGTCCTCGCGCAATGATGCCTTCATCGACCTGCAGCACGGCTACGTGGCGGTGGATACCCCCAGCCGCAAGACCGGCGAGTACTTCATGTCCGACATCCGCGGCCTGCTCGGCAGCTTCCCGGCGATGCCGCTGAACGCCGAAGTCGCACCGCGTTCGATCCTGACCGGCTGGATCGCCGGCGAGCCGCTGCCGACCGGGCTGAGCCTGGGCGAAGAGTGCGAGATGAAGGATCCGGTGGAAGGCGGCGCCGTGGTCAAGTGCCAGCACCAGGAACTGCGCTGCGACGAGATCGACAAGCATCTGGACGCCGGCAAGCAGGTGACCAAGCTGGCGCTGATCTTCGAGGACAACCTGTCCTTCGTGATCGGCGACGACCTGATCGTGCGCAAGCTGAAGTTCCTCGACGGCGCACTGGACCAGCTGGAGCATGCCGACGAAGACGGCCGCCGCGCCGAGTTCGACGCCCGCTTCGCCCTGCAGAGCGCCGAGATCCGCCGCCTGTTCCTGTTGCTGGAAGAAGCGTTCAAGCTCAGCAAGGCTGACTGAACAGGCACCCTGTGGGTCGCCGGTCATCCGGCGGCCCGAAGCAGCGCTATGCTGGGCGCATGAGCCGTCTGCTGCGCCGCCTGATCAGCCCGACCCCGCCCGCTACCGTGCAGCGCGACACCGTTCGCCTGCGCCTGGAGGATGCCGAGATCGAAGTGCTGCGCGTGCGCGATCCGCGCGCGCGCCGCATCAAGCTGAGCGTGGACGAGCGCGGCGCACGGTTGACGCTGCCGCCGCGGGCCAGCCTGGTGATGGGCGAGCGTTTCCTGGAACAGCACCGCGACTGGTTGGCGCTGCAGCTGCGCCAGTACCAGAGCCAGGGCCTGCCCGCCCCGTTGCAGCCGGGCGAGAACGGCGTGCTGCCACTGCGCGGCGACCTGTTGCCCCTGCGCTGGCAGGAAGGCCGCTATGCGCGGCTGGAGATCGACGAACACGGCGCCTGCGTGCAGTGGCCGACCCGTGCCGGCGATGCCACCCTGCGCCGCCTGCTGCGCGAGTTCTACGAAGCACAGACCCGCGCCGATGTCGGCCGCTGGCTGCCGAAGTACCTGCCCACCCTGCCACGTGCACCCAGCCGCTTGCGGCTGAAGGTGATGTCTTCGCAGTGGGGCTCGCTGGCGCCGGACGGCAGCATGGCACTGGACCTGGCCCTGGTGCTCGGTCGTCCGGAAGCGTTCGAGTACGTGCTGGTGCATGAACTCTGCCACCTGATCCAGCCGAATCATTCGCCCGCGTTCTGGCATGAAGTCGAACAACGTTTCCCCGCGTGGCGCGAGCAGCGCGACTACTTCCAGCTGGAAGGGCGCAGGCTGAAGGCGATGCTCCGCCAGCTGTTGTAGAGCCGAGCCGATGCTCGGCTGACGCGCGTGGCGCGGATATCCAGCCCTCGCGATCGACAGCAGCCGAGCATGGCTCGGCTCTACAAAAGCGCGCGCAGCGCGCGACCCGCTCCTGCTCTTCCTTCTTTCTTCCGTGATGGGCACACAGGAAACTGTCCGTGGCCGGGCGGGGTGGGTTGCGCAGGGGCGTGAGCCGCATGGATGCGGCGACCGAGCTTACAAGGACGTACTTGCAGCGACCCCTGCGCAATCCACCCCGCCCGGCAGAGCACGGCTTCTGATTTGAACGACCCACCACGAGGGGCTCAGCCGTTGGCCGAAACCCTCACCCCGCCCGCAACGCCGCCGCTGCCGCCCAGCGTGCCGCCACCCGCGGCGCCGTGATGCACACCGCCTGGTCGGTCACCGTCGTCACCGCGCGCTCCAGCAGCTGGATATCGGCCTCGTGCTGGCGTGCCACATGCGGGTCCTCGAAGAAGATCGCGCGCTGGCAGCGCCCCTCCAGCACCCGGTCGGCAATCTGTGCATCGCCGCCCATCGGGCCACTCTGGTAACGCGTCACCCACGGCGTATCGCTGGGCCAACCCCGGCTCCAGGCCAGCTCGTTCAAGCGCTGCCCGGTGGTGCCCGTCGCAACGCGTTGGCCAAACCGGGCCAGCACATCGAAGTACTCGTCAGCGAAGGCCAGCATCGCCGGCTTCATCGCATCATGCGCGATCAGCGCCAGCGTCTGCCCCTGGAAGGCATGCAGGTCGTCGGCACCGGTGTCGGCAGCCAGCCCGGCGTGGATGCGCTCCACCTCGATCCAGTCGCGTGCAGTGGCCACGGTTGAAATGAACGGCTTGCCGTGGATCACGCACTGCCGCTTGAGCGCGGTTGCTTCCGGAAACACCGAGGACGGATCGACCGGGTCGATCAGGTAGATCGCACCGTCCAGTGTCCGCTCCGGCCCCATGCCGACCACCTCGGCCACCAGCTTCATCAGGCCACCCTCGCGCCCGTAGGGATACCGGTGCAGGCCGCCGTAGCCGGCCAGGAATCCCTGCCGTTCGATCGCATCGTGGGTGCGCCCGACCGCATGCAGTGACACCCCCAGTTCGCGCGGGCCTGCCTCGCTGGCACGCAGCCAGCGGAACAGCGCCGCGCGCGCATCGTGGTGATGGAGACGGTTGGCGGCCAGGCCGATACGCATCGAGCGCTCCGTAGGACGGGTAGAAGCGGCAGTGTATGTCGGCATTCGCCGATGCGGATGCTTTTCCAATTTTTCTCATTGTCGCGGACGCCTGCCTCGCTAGCGTGGCTGGCAGCGGTACCGCTGCGCGGCCGTGGTTCCTGCCCGCGAAATGAGGACGTCTACCGTGAATGTCGCCGGCCGCCGCGCCGTCGCCGCCGTCATGGCATCGCTGTTGCTGCCCGGCATCGCCGCTGCATCCGGTTGTACGGGCCCCCTGCAGGTGGCATGGCGCTCCGACCGGCCGCCCCTGTCATACAGCCAGCAGGGCGAGGTTGCGGGACTGGCCGCGGATTACCTGCCGCTGCTGGGCATGCAGGCGGCGCAGCATGCGAAGCCGTTGCCTGCGACGGTACTTACCGAGGGAGCACTGCCGGCCGGCACCCAGGTGCTGCTGGGCTGGCCGCGCGCACAGCTGCCGACAGGCTGGGTGGCCAGCAGGGCCTACCTGGAGGTGCCGCAGGTGATCGTGCGGCGCGAGGGCGCCGCTGCGGTGCTGGGGCTGGAGGGCCTGCGTGGCCGCAGCGTGGCCAGCCCGGACCGGCTGCCGCTGGAGCCATTGCTGGCCGAGCAGGCCCCGGGGGCGCAGCTGCTGGCCCCTGCGCCGCTGGACCACGCGCTGTCACTGCTGCGTGCCGGGCTGGTCGACGCCGTGGTCGCCAATCTCGCTGAACTGGAGGCCGCGCTCCGCGCAGAGCCAGGTGATGCTGTGGTGATCGCGGCACCCGCAGGCTTCGGCGATGCACTGGTACTCGCGGCCGTGCCGGCCTGTGCCGAGGTGGTCGCTGCTTTCGACCAGCGGCTCCTGCAGGAGAGCGATGCACATCGCGCGTCGAGCCGCAGCGCCTGGCTGCCGGACCGGCCACGCGCGCGGCTCACCGGTTCGGCGCTGCGCTGGCTGGTGCCGGCGTCGCTGATCCTGCTCGCGCTCGTGCTGCTGCATGCCTTCGGCTACTGGCGCGTGCATCGCGAGAGCGTGCGTCGCCGCGTGCTGGAGCAGCGGTTGCACGACGTCACCGCGAACCTGCCGGCGGTGGTCTACCAGGCCCGCCGTTCGGCAACCGGCCACTACAGCCTGGCGCAGATCGCCGGTGACGTGCAGGCGTTGTTCGGCGTAAGCGTGGAGACTGCGCGGATCGACCATCTGCAACTGCTGGCCGCGGTGCATGCCGACGACCGCAGCCGGGTGATGGCGTGCATCGAAGCGGCCGCGCTGGTGCGCGGTCCCATCGACGTTACGTTCCGCACCCGGTCGGCGCAGGGCTGGCGCTGGGTCCGCTCGCAGGGACGACCGCTGCAGTGCGATGACAGCAGCGTGGAGTGGAGCGGCTACTGGTTGGATGTCAGTGAAGCACAGGCGCGTGCAGTAGCGCTGGCCGAGGCGCGCCGCGCGGCCGAGCAGGCGGCGCTGGCCAAGAGCCATTTCCTGGCGACCATGAGCCACCAGATCCGCACGCCGATGAGTACCCTGCTGGGCATGCTGGAGCGATTGGCTGCCAGTGACCTGGATGCGGGCCAGCGGCAGGTGCTGACCACCGTGGGTGATGCCGCGCAGATGCTGCGGCAGATCCTGGACGATGTGCTGCACAGCCAGCGCCTGCAGCCAGCGCCACTGCAGCTGCGGCCGACCGATCTTGCGGCGCTGGTGCGCGCGGTGCAGCAGCTGTTGATGCCCGTCGCGGCCAGCCGCGGCCTGCACCTGCACAGCGAGATCGACCCCATGCTGCAGCAGTGGTCGCTGGCCGATGGGCTGCGCCTGCGCCAGGTCCTGTTCAACCTGGCCGGTAATGCACTCAAGTTCACTCTGCAGGGAAGCGTGGTGCTGCAGGCCCATGTGCTGCAGCAGCGCGATGGCGGGCAGCGGTTGCGCCTGCAGGTGACCGATACGGGCGTGGGCATCAGCATGGAGCGGCAACAGGCGGTATTCGCTGCCTACGAGCAGGCCGAGACCTCGACCACGCGCCGCTTTGGTGGCAGTGGGCTGGGCCTGTCGATCTGCCGCGAGCTGGCGGCATCGATGGGGGGCCAGCTGCACCTGCGCAGCGCGCCGGGCAAGGGCACCACCGTATGGCTGGAACTGGTGCTGGCGGCCTGTGCGGCGCCGACGGTGGTACCGTTGCTCACGACGGCCGTGCAACGGCCGCTGCCGCCGGCGCGGGCACTGGTTGTTGAAGACCATCCGACCAACCTGCAGTTGCTGGTGCAGCGCCTGCGCGAGCTGGGGCTGCAGGTACACGCCTGCGACGACGGCCAGCAGGCATGGGAGGCCTGGCAGGCGCAGCCCTTTGATCTGGTCATCACCGACTGCCATATGCCGCACATGGACGGCTTCGCGCTGGCACGGGCGATCCGTGGCGATACCTGTGCCATCCGTGCGCAGGTGCCGATCGTCGCGCTGACTGCCAGTGTGCTGGAACGCACACGCGAGGCCTGCCGTGATGCGGGCATCGACCATTTCCTGGCCAAGCCGGTGGCGCCGTGCGAACTGCGCGCGCTGCTGGAGGAGCTGCTGTTGCCGGACTCAGTGCGCCAGTAGGCGGACGATGCTGGCAGCGGCATCGCGGCCTTCGGCCACGGCGGTCACCACCAGGTCTGCACCGCGTACCGCGTCGCCACCGGCGAACAGGCGTGGATGCGCGGTCTGGAACGGCAGGCGGTCCTTGCCCCCGGCGACGATGCGGCCGTTGGGCTGGCCTTCCACCCCCAGGTCCGCCAGCCACGCCGGCACGCTCGGCGAGAAGCCGAAGGCGATGATAACCACGTCCGCTTCCAGCAGGGATTCACTGCCTTCGATCGGCACGGCGTTCTGGCGGCCATTGGCATCGGGCTCTCCCAGCCGGGTTTCGACCACGGTCACGCCGATCACTTCATCGTCGGCGCCGGCTTCGATCGACAGCGGCTGGCGGTTGAACAGGAAGCGCACGCCCTCTTCGCGCGCATTGGCCACTTCGCGAGCGCTGCCGGGCATGTTGGCTTCGTCGCGGCGGTAGGCGCAAGTGACCTTGGCCGCGCCGAGGCGCACCGCGCTGCGCACGCAGTCCATGCCGGTATCGCCACCACCGAGCACCACCACGCGCTTGCCGTTGAGGTCGGGCAGGGCGATGGTGTCCTCCCAGCCGGCAATCGGCCGGCCCTTCGGGTCATCGCCGCCGACGATGCGGCTGTTCTGCACCAGGAACGGCAGCGCCGGCAGCACGCCCTTCAGGTCCTGGCCGTCGAGGCCACCATCGGTGTAGCGGTAGGCGCCGGTACCGATGAACACCGCATCATGGGTGTCCAGCAGCTGCTGCACGCTGAGGTCGCGGCCGATCTCCACGCCGAGGCGGAACTGCACGCCCATGCCCTCCAGCACGTCGCGGCGCCGGTGGATTACGTCCTTGTCCAGCTTGAAGCTGGGAATGCCGAACTGCAGCAGGCCGCCGATCTGCTCGTAGCGGTCATAGACCACCGCGGCAATGCCGGCGCGGGCCAGGCGGTCGGCGCAGGCCAGGCCCGCGGGACCGGCCCCGATCACCGCAACGCTGCGGCCGGTCGGCTGCACCGCGCCCAGGTCAGGGCGCCAGCCGCTGGCCAGCGCGGTATCGACGATGTACTTCTCCACCGCACCGATGGTGACCGCACCGAACTCTTCCAGCGTGCAGCTGCCCTCGCACAGGCGATCCTGCGGGCAGACCCGGCCGCACACCTCCGGTAGCGGGTTGGTGCTGTGGCACAGCGTGGCGGCTTCGTGGATGCGGTTCTCCTGCACCAGCTGCAGCCACTGCGGAATGGCGTTGTGCACCGGGCACTTCCAGCTGCAGTACGGGTTGCCGCAGTCCAGGCAGCGGCCCGCCTGGTACTGGGCGTCCTCCTTGCCGAATTTTCCGTACAGCTCGCCCCAGTCGCCGGACGTGCGCAGTTCCACCGGGATGCGCTGCGGCATGGTGCGGGGCAGGTCGAGGAACTGGAAGGCGTGCTTGCGGCTCATGGCGGGCTCTGGAATGCGAGGGAGAACGTTGCCGGCCAGCGGCCGGCACTACCGGAAAACATCACGCGGCGCGTCGCAGGGTTTCGGTCAGCGACTCGATGCTGGCGGCCTTGGGTTTGACCAGCCAGAACTTGCCGATGTAATCGCGGAACTCGTCCAGGATCTGCTGTGCCCAGATGCTGCCGGTCAGCTCGCGATGGCGGCCGATCAGGCGGTGCAGGTGCTGGCGGTAGTTCTCGAAGCCTTCGGCGGACACGCGATGGATGTCGATCAGCTCGTGGTTGTAGCGGTCGACGAAATCACGGTCCACGTCCAGTACGTAGGCCAGGCCGCCGGTGAAGCCGGCGCCGAAGTTCAGCCCGACCTTGCCCAGCACCAGCACCACGCCATCGGTCATGTACTCGCAGCAGTGGTCACCGGCACCTTCGACCACGGCCAGTGCGCCGGAATTGCGCACCGCGAAGCGCTCGCCGGCGCGGCCGGCAGCGAACAGCTCACCGCCGGTGGCACCGTACAGGCAGGTGTTGCCGATGATGGCGGTGCTGCGTGCCTCGAAGCGCGCGCCACGCGGCGGCCGCACCACCAGCCGGCCGCCAGCCATGCCCTTGCCGACGTAATCGTTGGCTTCGCCTTCCACTTCCAGGTGCAGGCCACCGACATTGAAGGCGCCGAAGCTCTGCCCGGCGCTGCCACGGAAGCGCAGTTCCAGCGGTGCCTCGGCCATGCCCTGGTTGCCGTGCGCGCGTGCCACCGCACCCGCCAGGCGGGTACCGATGCTGCGGTCGGTGTTGTGGATCAGGAAGCGATGCTCGCCGCCGCGCTTGTGCTGGATCGACGGCGCCAGCAGGCCATCCATCTGCGTGGCCAGACTGTCCCGCGATTCGTACAGGCGCTGCGCGGCGCAGTGGCTGCCCTCGTAGCGGCTGTCGGCCAGCAGGCGCGACAGGTCCACGCGCACGCCGTCGCGCGGCGCAGATGCGATCTGGCGCAGCAGGTCGGTACGGCCGACGATCTCTTCCAGCGAACGCGCGCCCAGGTAGGACAGCCAGCTACGCACTTCTTCGGCCAGCAGCCGGAAGAAGTTCTCCACGCGCTCGGGCTGCCCGGTGAAGTGGTTCTCGCGCAGGCGCTCGTCCTGGGTGGCCACGCCGGTGGCACAGTTGTTGAGGTGACAGATGCGCAGGTACTTGCAGCCCAGCACGATCATCGGCGCGGTGCCGAAGCCGAAGCTGTCGGCGCCCAGCAATGCGGCCTTGACCACGTCCAGCCCGGTCTTCAGGCCGCCATCGGTCTGCAGCAGGGTACGGCCGCGCAGGTCGTTGGCGAGCAGCGCCTGGTGCGCCTCGGCCACGCCCAGCTCCCACGGCACGCCGGCATAGCGGATCGAGCTGACCGGCGAGGCACCGGTGCCGCCATCATGGCCGGAGATGGTGATCAGGTCCGCACCGGCCTTGACCACGCCCGCCGCAATCGTTCCGACGCCGGCATGGCTGACCAGCTTCACCGACACCAGCGCGGTCGGGTTGACCTGCTTGAGGTCGTAGATCAGCTGCGCCAGGTCCTCGATCGAATAGATGTCGTGATGCGGCGGCGGCGAAATCAGACCGATGCCCGGGCGCGCATAGCGCAGCCGCGCGATCAGTTCGTTGACCTTGTGCCCGGGCAGCTGGCCACCCTCGCCGGGCTTGGCACCCTGCGCGACCTTGATCTGCAGCACCTCGGCATTGACCAGGTACTCGGCGGTCACGCCGAAGCGCCCGGAGGCCACCTGCTTGATCTTGCTGCGCCTGGCGGTGCCATAGCGTGCGGGGTCTTCACCGCCTTCGCCGGAATTGCTGCGGCCCCCCAGGCGATTCATCGCAATCGCCAGCGCCTCGTGCGCCTCAGGCGACAGTGCACCCAGGCTGATCGCCGCGGTATCGAAGCGCGGGAACAGTTCGCTGGCCGGGGCCACTTCATCGAGCGGTGCGGGCGTGGCGGCAGGGACCAGTTCCAGCAGGTCACGCAGTGCCGAGGGCGGGCGCGCATGCACCGCATCGCAGTACTGCTGCCAGGCACGCGGATCGCCGCTGCGCGCCGCGCGCTGCAGGGTGGTGACCACGTCCGGGTTGTACATGTGGTACTCGCCGCCGTGCACGTACTTCAGCAGGCCGCCGACATCCACGTCCTGCTGCGCGTCCCACGCCTGCGCGCACAGCTCGCGCGCGTCGGCATCCAGGCGCGCGAAACCCGCGCCACCGATGCGCGAAGCGGTATCCGGGAAGCACAGATCGACGACCTCCGGTTCCAGGCCGATGATCTCGAACAGCTGCGCGCCGCGGTAGCTGGCCACGGTACAGATGCCCATCTTCGAGATGATCTTCGACAGCCCCTTGTAGACGCCCTTGCGGTAGCGGCGGCCGATCTGCGACTGCTCACCGCCCTTGCTGAGCTTGAGGATGCCACGGCGGCCCAGGTCGAACAGGGTCTGGTAGGCCAGGTACGGATACACCGCCGTGGCGCCGAAGCCGAGCAGGCAGGCCATGTGGTGCGGGTCGCGCGCGGTGCCGGTCTCGACGATCAGATTCACGTCGCAGCGCAGGCCCAGCCGCGAGAGGTGGTGGTGGATGGCGCTGGTGGCGAGCAGCGCATGCACCATCGGCCGCCCGGCCACCGGGTAGCGGTCGGACAGCAGCAGCATCACCATGCCGTCGCGCGCGGCCTGTTCGGCCTCGGCGCAGATGCGCTCGATGCCGGCACGCAGGCCCTCGTCTTCGCTGTAGGACAGGTCGAGCAGACGGTTGGCCTGCGCGTACTGGTCCATCTTCAGCAGCTGGCGCAGCTTGCGCTGGCTGAGCACCGGCGAATTGAGGATGACGTGGTTCACCGTCTCCGGACCGGCATGGAAGATGTTGGTCTCCTTGCCGAGCTGGGTGGACAGGGACATCGCGCAATCTTCGCGCAGCGGATCGATCGGCGGGTTGGTGACCTGCGCGAAGGCCTGGCGGAAATAGTCGTACAGCGGGCGGCTGCGCTGGCTCAGCACCGCCATCGGCGTGTCGTCGCCCATCGAGCCGGTGGCTTCCTGCTCGGTCTCGGCCAGCGGCCGCAGCACCTGCTCCACTTCCTCGCTGCTGAGCTGGTACAGCTTGTGGTAGCTGCGCAGGGTGGCTTCGTCGAACGGCTCTTCCACCAGCGACGGGTCGATCAGTTCGGTCTGCAGGTAGGTCACGCCCTGCTGCAGCCACTGCTTGTAGGGCGCGCGGCCGCGGTTGATGCGGTCGACCGCATCGGAGTCGAGCAGGTCGCCGCGCTTGAGGTCGATCGCGATCATTTCGCCGGGGCCGAGCTTGCCCTTGCGCACCACCCGCTCGGTGGGCACTTCCCACACGCCCGCTTCAGAGGCAACCAGGAAGTGGCGGTCGGCGGTCAGCATCCAGCGTGCCGGGCGCAGGCCGTTGCGGTCGAGGGTGCAGACGGCGTAGCGGCTGTCGCAGGCAACGATGCCGGCCGGGCCATCCCACGGCTCGCTGTTCAGGCCGTGGAACTCGTAGAACGCGGCCAGGTCCGGGTCCTTGAACTCCAGCGACTGGGTGGCCGGCGGCACCAGGATGCGCAGCGCCTGGATCAGCTCCATGCCACCGGCGACCATCAGTTCCAGCATGTTGTCCAGGCTCTGCGAGTCCGAGCCGTGCATGGAGATCACCGGGTCGAATTCGGCGATGTCGAAGCGCGGCGTCTTCCACACCTTGCTGCGCGCCTGGGCCCAGCGGCGGTTGCCTTCGATGGTGTTGATCTCGCCATTGTGGGCGAGCATCCGGAACGGGTGGGCAAGCGGCCAGCGCGGCAGCGTGTTGGTCGAGAAGCGCTGGTGGAACACGATCGCGCTGGAGGCCAGTTCGCGCCGCTGCAGGTCGGGATAGAAGCGGCTGAGCTTGTCCGGCAGCACCATGCCCTTGTAGCTGATCGCATCGGGGGTGAGGGTGGTGACGTAGAAATCAGCGTGATCGCGCAGCTGCTGTTCGCTGCGGCGACGGGCCAGGAACAGCGCCAGCGCGAAGCCGGCATCGTCCTGGCCGACACCGGCATCGACGAACACCTGTTCGATGCGCGGCAGGGTATCGCGCGCCAGCTGGCCGCAGACGCTGTCATCGGTGGGTACCTCGCGCCAGCCGGCGACCTTGCAGCCGACCGCTTCCACCTGCGCCTGCAGCTGGGTACGGCAGGCGTCGGCGGCCTCGCTGTCGTGCGGCAGGAACACCAGGCCGGCAGCGAAGCGCGCGGCGGTGGTGATGCCGGCTTCGCTGGCCAGCAGTTTCAGGAATGCATCGGGGCGGCGCAGCAGCAGGCCACAGCCATCGCCGGTCAGGCCATCGGCGGCGACGCCGCCACGGTGGGTCATGCGCGAAAGCGCGGCGATGGCGGTATCAACCAACAGGCGCGAAGGTTGATCGTCGAGCTGGGCGACCATGCCAAATCCACAGGCATCGCGCTCGGAGCGCGGGTCGTAAAGCCCTTGGCGGTTGCGGGGGGCCATCTCTACCTCGATGCGTATAGGGTTGGCGGCGACACTCGTCCCCGCTCATTCCCTGGAGCGCATCGTGAGGCCACCGGATGCCTCGACTAGATCACAGGTTGCTGCAGCGCCGCAATACACGGTTGCAGGTGCAACAGAACGCGCCGGCAACCCCGTGCCGGCGCGGGGTCGGCCTCAGCCGCAGCGCACGCCGCTGACCAGGCCCTTGTCGTCCACTTCGATGTTCAGGCGGTCGCCGAGGAATTCCATCGTGGCCACGTCGTTGGGCTTCATGACGCGCAGCTGGTGGGCACCGGCATCTTCCTGCGCCTGCTTGCCCAGCGCGTCGGCGTAGGCCTGGCCGACCAGGCTCTGCACCTGGCTGGCATCGCAGGTGCCGACCGGCGGTGCCTCGGTGGCCTTGCCGGCTTCGTCGGCCGGTGCCTTGGCGGCTTCGGCAGCCTGCTGGGCATGGGCCGTGGCCGAATCCTGTTCATCCAGCGCCGGTGCCTGGCAGGCGGTCAGGGCCAGCACGGCCGGCAGCAGCAGGGCGGAGAGCGAACGGGCGCGAATCGGGAACGACATCATGACTCCGGAAGGGATTGTGAAAGCCCGAGCATAGCGGCGAACCGATCCTCACGTGTTTGTCTTGTGTTATCGACAGGATCGCGGCAGCGCGGCAGCGACACTGCGCGCATGCCGACCCCCTCTACCCCCGAACGACAGGCCGCGCGCGCTGCGGGCCTGCGCTATGTCGATGACACCCAGCCGGGCATCAGCCGGCGCCGCGCCGGCAAGGGCTTCAGCTACCGCGATGCCGATGGCCATGCGGTGCGCGATGCCGCCACCCTGCAGCGCATCCGCGCGCTGGCGATTCCACCGGCCTATACCGCCGTATGGATCTGCGCCCACGCCAATGGCCATCTGCAGGCCACCGGCCGCGATGCCCGCGGGCGCAAGCAGTACCGCTACCACGCTGATTGGGCCGCAGTGCGCGACGCCGGCAAGTTCGACCGGGTGATCGCCTTTGGTGAAGCACTACCCGCGCTGCGGCGCCGGCTCAGCCGCGATCTCAAGCACAGCGGCTTCCCCCGCGAGAAGGTGCTGGCGGTCGTGGTCGCGCTGCTGGCCGACACCCTGGTGCGGGTAGGCAATGAGTCCTATGCCAAGGAAAACAGATCCTTTGGCCTGACCACGCTGCGCAACCGGCACCTCGACCTGCTGCGCGGCGGGCGCGTACGGATGCGCTTCCGCGGCAAATCCGGGCAGCTGCACGAAGTGACGGTAGGTGACCGCCGGCTGGGCACGCTGGTGCGCGGCGTGCAGCAGTTGCCGGGCCAGGCGTTGTTCCAGTATCGCGACGACGACGGTGCCATCCAGCCGGTCGACTCCGGTGCGGTCAACGATTACCTGCGCGAGGTGATGGGCGAGGAATTCACCGCCAAGGATTTCCGCACCTGGGGCGGCACCCTGGCCGCGGTGCAAGCGTTCGCGGCCACCGAGTTGCCCGAACCGGCCAGCCAGCGTGCGCTGGCCAAGGTACAGCGTGAGGTGGTGTGCAAGGTGGCGACCCAGTTGGGCAATACGCCTGCGGTGTGCCGCAAGGCCTACATCGACCCCTGCGTGTTCGCCGGCTGGGAGCGCGGTGAACTGGCGGAACTGGCCGGCCTGCGTGGGCCGCGCCAGTGGGAGCAGGCCACCCTGCGCGTGCTGCGCAGGGCGCGCCGGCTCAGCCGCAATAGATCGCGGTGATGTTGTTGGTGCGGCCCTTCTCGATGGTCAGGCGGTCACCGCCTTCGTGTGCCGGCGGCACGCGCGGGCCGTCATGGCGCAGCACCTGCACGTGCAGGCTGTCGCTGTCCACGCGCGCGCGCTCGACGGTTGCGGCGGAGGCGGCCAGGCCGAGCGCACCACGCACCCTGTCGCTGTGGCACTGGCCGGAAATCACGCCGTCGATCGGCTGCACCTGGGCCACCGGCGTGCTGCTGCAGGCGGCGAGGGCGAGACAGACGGCGGCGGTGGCGATGGCATGCTTCATGGAAGGATTCCTTGGTGTGGTTGCGTGCAGCGTGCGACGGCGCACGTGGTGGCGGAATGAACACCGTGCACATCGTGGATACGGTGCGCTCACCCCCGCCAACAGCCTGTGTGGAGACACTGCAGTCGCGGCGGATGCCGCCCCCGGTACTGCGGCGCATGCGCCCGGTAATGCCGGCCGCTGGCCGGCGATCCCATTCCCCCCCCGAGGAGACCTGCATGGCCACCACCCGAAAGACCCCCGCCCGCCGCAAAGCCTCACCCAAGGTGCGCAAGGGCAGCACCGCGACCCAGACCGCTGCCGACCCCGCTCGCCCGCGGGTGGTGAAGACCGCAACCCGCAAGGCGGCGGCTGGTGATCCCCGCGCCGCCCGCGTTGCCGCCCGGCAGCGGCGCCTGCAGGACCAGGAAAAGGCCAAGGACGCCCGCGCGGCCAAGAAGGCCACGAAAAAGACCGCGACCCAGGCCGGCGCACGCCGCCAGCCGGAGGACATGCCGGCCCAGCAGCTGGCAAAGCCGGGGCACGAGCACGAACTGGAGCTGGCACCGCGCTTCCTCGCGCCGGACTACACCGGCAGCGGCAAGCTGCAGGGCATGCGCGCGATCGTCACTGGCGGTGATTCCGGCATCGGCCGTGCTGTGGCCGTGCTGTTCGCACGCGAAGGCGCCGATGTGGCGGTCCTGCACCTGGACGAGGCCGAAGATGCCGACATCACCCGCCAGCACGTGGAGCGCGAAGGTGGCCGCTGTGTGGTGATCGCCGGTGACGTGCGCGACCCGCGCTTCTGCAACAAGGCGGTCAAGCAGGTGGCCAAGGCCTTCGGTGGCATCGACATCCTGGTCAACAACGCCGCGTTCCAGCTGCACTGCGAGCGGCTGGAGGATCTGGAAGACGCGCACCTGCAGGAGACGCTGCAGACCAACATCGGCGGCTACATCCAGATGGCGCGTGCGGTACTGCCGCATCTGGGCGAGGGCGCCAGCATCATCAACACCGGCTCGGAAACCGGACTCTTCGGCAGCAAGGCGCTGATCGACTACTCGGCCACCAAGGGCGCGATCCATGCGTTCACCAAGGCCCTGGCCAGCCAGCTGCTGCCGCGCGGCATCCGGGTCAACTGCGTGGCGCCGGGGCCGGTATGGACGCCGCTGAACCCGGCCGACAAGCAGGCCGGGGATGTCGCCGAGTTCGGAAAGGACAGCGACATGGGCCGGCCTGCACAGCCTGAAGAGCTGTCACCGGCGTATGTGTTCCTGGCCTCGCCGGTCTGTGCAAGCTACATCAGCGGGGCGATCCTGCCGGTGATGGGTGGGCCGCGCGGCTGAGTCGTGTCGGTTCCCGCCTGGATCCGGCGGCAGCGAAGGTGTGCGGCCTGTCAAAGGCCCCACACCGTGCGATTGGGGTAGGCTGATCCTGTACCGACCATGTTCAAGGACCGACCATGCCCGAAATGGATATCAATGCCGCAGCCAACGAGGTCGTCGCCCTGCTGCGGCGGAACGATGCGCGTGCTGCCGCCACCCGCCTCCAGGCCCTGCACGACGGCCAGAGCGCAGTGGTGCAGGAATCGCTGGATCGCTATATCTCGGCGCGTGCGGCCGCCGAGCTTGAGGGCTTGCGCCGGAACGGGGGCGTGGCCGCAGCGGATGCAGCTACGGTGAATCCGATGCTGGATCGCTTGGGCGAGGCGACGCGCCCGCCGCGGATGCCCGATGCTGCCGAGACAGCGGGATTGAGCCAGGCCCAGCAGTACGACGTTTATGGCAGCATCGTGGCCCAGCGCGGCAACATCGCAGCGAACGATGCAATGGCAACCCAGGACCGCGTGGTGCTGGGGTTGCGCGATGAGAACCGCACGACCGAGGCGCGCGGACGTGGGGTCTACGATGACCGCATCGTGGTGCTGTGGAAGGATGCGCAGGGCCGCGGCCACGTGCGCGAGTTCAACCAGGCCACGACCGAGCCGACCGCCCAGTACGACGGCCATGCCAAGACCGCGCCGCGCAGCCCGGGCTTTGGCAATGTGGCGCCGCGTACCAAGACCGAGGGCGAGGACGTCAACGGCGACCGGGTCAAGGATCTGGGGCGCCTGGGCGAGGGCACCATCGAGATGCGCGCGACCACCCATCCGCGCAATGGCCATCCCGATGAGTTCGCGCTGCGTCCTTCGCAGGACGCGATCACTGCGGGCGCCGGACGGGTGGAGCGCGACAGCAATGGCGATGGCTGGTTCGATGCGCGTGATACCCAGGGCGTGCAGGACCTCAACGACACCTTCAAGATCCATCGTGGCAGCCATTCCAACACCGATTCGGCCGGTTGCCAGACCATCGGTGGCGGCGAGTATGACGACTTCGTGTCGACGGTGCGCGGCACGCCTGGGCAGAACCGCTGGCAGTACGTGCTGACCTCGGTTGCACCCGGCCAGACGCGCGAATTGGGGCAGGACGTGCCGCTCGCGGCCAACGATGACCCCCGTCAGCCGCAGCATCGCGATCATGCCCTGCAGCAGCAGATCAGTACGCGCCTGCAGGCCCTGGGCGGACGCTACGCCGAGCATGCCGAGGACTACAGCCTGGTGATGCTGCGCGAAGCGAAGGCCGCGGGCATCACCCGGGTCGACCAGATCGTGGCCAGCAATCCCAGCGCCGGCCGTGCGGCTGGCGAGACACTGTTCCTGGTGCAGGGCAGCCCGGGCGATCCTGCGGCGCTGCGCGCAGGGGTCAATGCGGCCGAGGTGCGCGAGACCGCGGTGGAAACCGGCCTGCGCCAGCTGCAGCAGCAATCGCGCGAACAGGCTGCACCTGCGCCCGCGCCGGCACAGCAGCAGGACGCGCCGGCGATGGGAGGGCGTTGATCGATGATCCGATCGCAGTTGACGCCGAGCGTTCCATTGATGCTGCTGCTGGCCTGCAGTGCCTGCGCGCCCGCTGGAGAGCGCGTCGCGCCGGTGGCGCCCACTGCCAGCTCGGCCGCGAAACCGGAGGCCCTGCCTGCGCAGACCCTTCCCACGGATCGCGGACTGCCCGCATTGCCGAAGGCTTCCGGCAGCGGCCATCCCGGCGGCCGCTACGCTACGCTGCCCGAACCTGCCAGGCAGGTGCTGGCGCAGTTGAAGTGCAACGTGGACAGCGCCAGCAAGGTGCAGGTGCTCTCCATTCCCGCGCAGGATGGCCAGCAGGATTTGATGGTTACTGATCGCAGCGGGCCGCGTTTCCGCTATTGGATGCGGTCGTTCTCCGGCAGTGGCGGTACCACCGGCTATCTGGTGCAGCTGCAGGGCTGCCCGGCAACCACCACGGGCATGCGCGCCTACATCGCACAGGGAGCCGCACCGCTGCAGGATGTCACCGCATCCATCCTGGCGCAGGCCGGATTGCCCGATGCGGCGACCATGACGGCCTACCAGGAAAAGGGCGCGGGCGATCTTTTCGCCTTCATCGGCGTGCTGGACAAAGTGCCAGTACTGCGCTGGGTGGCCGAAGCCGACCCCGAACAGCCACTGGCCGCCGATGCACGCAGCTTCGACCATGGCAATGCCATCCACGGCGGTTTCCTGCACTGGAACCAGGATCACTTCGAAGTGGCCAGGGCCGTTCCCGCCGCGCTATGGCCCTGCGATGACAGCCCGTTGCTGCCGTGCAAGGCCGACCCGTTCGTGACGGGGCGTTGAGGCATCGCGCACATAGAAGTCGGCAATGCGCGGAATGAACTGCTGCGGATTGGCACCGACAAGATTGGTCAGCACCACGACCGCCACGCCGCGCTCGGGATAGACCACGAAGGCCGAGCGCGCACCGCCGATACCGGCCACCTGAAGGTCGGGCGATGCGCGCAGTACCGCCCAGCCACCCGCCCACGGGCCGGCGCGGCCATCAGCGAGGCGCTCTGCGCTCCACATCCGCCGCAGTGCCGTCTCCGGCAGCAAACGGCCTTCGGTCAGTGCGACGAGCCAGCGCGCGGTGTCGTCGGCGGTGGTGAGGATGCCGCCACCGGCCCAGAGCGAAGGCGGTATGTCGTAGAACCAGTGCGACAGGCGGGACGGTGCATCCACAGCATCGGTGGCACGCGGGGCCAGGCTGTACATCGTCGCCGCATCCGGAATCAGGTCGTAGCTGTCGCCGAAGGTGGTGCGGGCCATGCGCGCGCTGCTGAACTGGCGTGTGGCCAGGAAACGTTCGTAGGACATACCGGATTGCTGCGCGATGATCCGTGCCAGCAGGACATAGTTGGTCTGGTTGTAGGCGAAGCGCTGCCCGGGCGCCGCTTCCAGCGGCCGAGCTGTCACCGCCGTCCACGCCTGTGCTTCGGAGCCACCGCCCAGCAGTCCGTTCGCATCAAGGATGTCCGGAAGGCCTGAGGCATGCGCCAGCAACTGGTGTACGCGCACGTCTCTCCACGCTGGCGGAAGATCATCCAGGTAACGCGAGGCCGGCGCGTCCAGATCCAGTCGTCCCTCCTGCGCCAGCTGCGCAGCCGCCACGCCGGTGAATGCCTTGGTGGCCGAGTTGAGCGGGAAGCGGGTGTCGCGCGAGGCACGCACACCGTTCTCGACATTGGCCAGACCGTAGGCCTCGGACAGCACGATCTGCCCGTCCTTGACCACCGCGACCTGCAATCCGGGGATGCGCTGCTCCAGCATGATCTGGCGGATCAGGCGGCGGGTCTGGTCGTTGGCCTGGTCCTGGCTGGCAGCAACGGCGGCGAAGGGCAGTGCACTGATGAGCATGAGCAGGGCACGGAGCATTGGGCGGGACATGTGGAATTCCAGCGGGGCGTTGCAGATCGGATGCAGCGGGCGGGTCAAAGGTTTAGGCGCTCGGTGGTGCCTACCGTTCGTCGGCCCATGACTTCCGGGGGGTTGACTACAGTTGTCGTCACGCAGACAGTGGCGACACGTGTAGTCAAGGGAGTGGTGTCATGCGTGGCAAGACGATCGGGGACCAGGAGCTGGCCCTGCTGCAGTACATCGATGAACATGCGCCGGCCACCGTCGGCGAGGTCGCCAGTGGCTACGGGGAGGCCCGTGGGCTGGCCCGCTCCACCGTGCTGACGATGATGGAGCGACTGCGGGCGAAGGGGTATCTTCAGCGCCAGCAGCAGGACGGTGTCTACCGCTACCAGGCCACGCGTGGCCCGCAGAGCGTGCTGCAGGGCGCGGTGGCGCAGTTCGTCGACAATACCCTGCAGGGCTCGGTGTCGCCGTTCGTGGCCTACCTGTCGCAGCGCCAGCAGGTCAGCGACAACGAGCTGGCCGAACTGGAAGCGCTGGTTGCCCAACTCCAATCGCGCCGCCACGAGGGCTGAGCCATGGACACCACGATGCTGATCCCGATGTTGGAACGGCTGGGCTGGACCAGCCTGCAGACCGTGCTGCTGGTGGCCCTGGTGTATGGCGTATGCCGCGCGCTGCCGTCGCTGTCGGCGGCGACCCGCTGCCGCCTGTGGTGGCTGGTCTCGCTGCAGGCTGTGCTCGGCCTGTTCTGGAGCCAGCCGTTGCAGCTGGCCTGGTTGCCGGCGCCGCAGGCGGTGGCGATGAGCGCGACCGATGTGGCCGCCGACATGGTCTACCCGCTGGCCCCGGAGGCCTCGGCACAGCTGTTGGCCGCAATGCCGATGCCCGCCGCGGATGTGCCGGCGGTGGCATGGTGGGCCGTCGCACTGGCCACGCTGTGGATGTCCGGCGTGCTGCTGATGGCCCTGCGTACCTTCGGTGAGTGGCGTCGCTGCCGCGCGCTGCTGGCAGCGGCCTATCCCTGCGAGGACGAGGCGCTGGTGCAGGCCCTGCAGCTGGCCTCCGATGCGCACGGCGTGCGTCCTGCGCCGCGGTTGTGGATGAGCACGCAGGTGGACGCACCGCAGCTGGTCGGACCGTTCCGCCCGGTGCTGCTGCTGCCGGCGGGCGACAACGCCCTGCAGGGCGACGCGCTGGACCTGGCCCTGACCCACGAACTGCAGCACCTGCAGCGGGGTGACCTGCAATGGGGCCTGCTGCCTGCACTGGCCCAGCACCTGTTCTTCTTCCACCCGCTGCTGCGCCTGTCGGTGCGTGAATATGCACAGGCGCGCGAGGAAGCGGTGGATGCAGCGGTGGTTGGCCAGCACGGTGCCAGCCGCCAGGCCTATGGCCGTCTGCTGCTGCAGCTGGGCGTGGCACCGCAGCCGCATCTGGGCGTGGCCAGTGCCGCACCGGATACCACCAGCCTCAAGCGCCGCCTGCTCTCGCTGCAGTCGCGCCGGTCCTGCCCGCGCATCCTGGCGATGGCGTTGACTGCGGTGGTGCTGGTGGTGGGCGTGGCGCCGATGCGGCTGGTCGCAGCGCCGGTGCCGCCGGCACCGCCCGCGCCTCCTGCGGCGCCGAAGGTCGTGCCGCCGCCGCCGCCGAAGGCTCCGAAAGCGCCGCCCGCACCGCCTTCGTCCGCGCGCGTTCCGGCCGTGCCGGTGGCGCCCGCGCCGCCCGCCGAGCCGGCTGATGTCGAGGCGTTGTCAGGTCCGGACGATGCGGATGTGGCGGTCGACGTGGATGCGGATGTCGATGTCGATACCGGCATGCACAGTGAACACACGACCTCCCGCACCACTTCCATCACCACCTACGGCCGCCTGGACCTGGGCAAATCGCCGCCGGAGGCCTTCGTGCTGGTAGATGGCGATTCGACCTTCGCCAACGGCGGCATGGACGACGTGACGGTGGCCCGCAGACAGCTCGGCAAGGGCCCGGCACTGTGGTTCCGCAAGGGCGACAAGCGCTACGTGGTGCGAGACCCGATGATGATCCAGAGCCTGCAGCGTGCCTACAGCGGCGCGGCGGATCTGGGCCGCCAGCAGAGCGAACTGGGCCGCCAACAGAGTGCGCTGGGTCGCCAGCAGGGCGAACTCGGCAGGCAGATGGGCGAGATGGGCCGCCTGCAGGGCGAGGAGGCGCGCCGCATGGCACTGGCCGCTGCCGAGGCTGCGCGCAGCGCGATGGCCGCGCATGACATCAACCGCGAAGCGGCGGCAGAAGCGGCGAAGGCGGCGCGGGGCGCGACCAACGATGCGGCCATTGCACGTGAGGCTGCACGTGAGGCTGCTGCAGAGGCACGTCGTGCAATGCAGGAAGTGGACAACGAAACCGCGCGGGCCACCCACACCCGCGGCATGCAGCGCCTGGCCAGCCAGCAGTCTGAACTGGCCAGCCGCCAGGCGGCGCTGGGCAGCCGGCAGGCCGCGTTGGGTGAGCGTCAGGCACGCGTGCATGAGCAGGCGTCGCGGCAGGCGCAGCAGGTGATCGCGCGCGCACTGGCCAGCGGCAAGGCCGAGCGACTCTGACTGGTAGTGCCGGCCGCTGGCCGGCAATGTGGGGTGCCGGCCAGTGGCCGGCACCCACTGGGTTGATCAACCGCAGCTGGCGCGCTCGATCCGGTTCTGACCGTCCACCTGCACCGTCACGCGGTCCTGGCGGAAGTCCATGGTTACCTCCATGCCCGGCTTGACCACGCGCGCGTTGCGGGCACCGCTGTCGGCCACCAGTTTCTTGATGGTGGCCTCGTCGGCGGTCTTGCCGGTGAAGGCTTCCAGCGCTTCCGGCCTGCATTCGTGGGCGGCATCGGCCACCGGTGCCGGTGCGGCATCGTGGGTGGTGCTGCTGCCGGCGTGGCTGCAGGCGGCCAGCGGCAGGATGGCGAGCAGGGCAAGCGGATTGAGGCGCATCGTCGGGCTCCAGGCGTGGATGGTGGCGGCAGTGTCACCGCTGCCACCGTCAGGGCATGTCAACGCGGCCCTTGGCCATTACTGCCCGACCAGCGCCAGTGTTTCGCGCTCGCGCTGCTCCTCGCGCACCAGTCGCTGCAGCAGCAGGGCCAGGGTGACCACGTCCTGATGGTTGTGGTCGGCCACCCGACGCAGGTTCACCGCATCGCCGCCGCGCAGGAAACGCAGCCATGCGCCCGGGGCTTCGGAGCCAGGCAGGTCATCCTCGCGCACCACGCGCAGCAGCTGGCGCTCAATGGTGGACAGCTTGCAGTTCTCCCACGTGCCGCGATAGCGGCGGCGGGTCGGGTAGAGCAGGTCGACGTGATCCAGCGCGCTGATCGGGCAACGCTGGCGGGCCAGCCGGTAGCGCGTCTTCAGCAGCGGCGCATCGTAGCTGCGCCCGTTGTAGCTGCAAAACACGGTGGACGGCTGCAGCCAGCGGGCGAAGGTGGCCAGCATCGCTTCCTCGGCGGCCATCGTCGACATCAGCAACTGGCGGATGCGCAGGCCTTCGCCACGCTGCGGGCACACATGCCAGTCGGCGGCGCCGATCATGAAGGCGCGGGTGCCAGTGCCGCCGGCCAGGCCGGTGGTCTCGGTATCGAAGAACAGCAGGTCGCGCGCGGCGACGTGCTCGTGCTCGCGCCTGGCGAAAGCCAGGGAAAGCGGTTCTGCGGGAATCGGTTGCGGCTGCAGCGACTCGATCAGGAACAGTCCCGGCGCGATTTCCTCGCCGGGGAGCTGGCGATCCTGGGCACTGGCGCGTGCCGGTGCGGCTCCACCACGCGAGCGCAGGCCGAGCAGGCGGTGCAGGCTGCCCACTTCCGGTCGACGCAACGGTGCGGCGGCCGTCACAGGCGCGGCAGCGCCGGTCGGCTTGTGGCGGATTTCCTGTTCGACCCAGGCGAACACCGAGCGCTCCGCCGGTGGCTGCCGTGCATCGTTGGCGGCTACCGGGGCCGGCGCCGGGGGGGGCGGTTCGGGTGCCACCGGCGTGACTGCTTTCGGGTCGCCGGCCTGCTTCCGCAGCAGGCGCAGCTTTTCCAGGCTCAGGCTCACGGTGCCAGCAGCTCCATCGGCTCGCGCGTGGTCACCACCACGTCGCGCACGTGCTGGCAGGCTTCTGCGTCGAACAGGTCGAGCACGCGCAGCGCCAGCGCGCGCGGCGAGGTTTCATCTTCCTCCTGTGCAGCCAGCACCGGGCCGACACAGGCCGGGCAACCGGCCTTGCAGTCGCAGCGCTGCACCAGTTCGCGCGCGCGCTGCACCAGCTCGGCCTGGCGCTGCCACAGCGGCTCGCTCAGGCCAACGCCGCCAGGAAAGTTGTCGTACAGATAAACGGTCGGCACGAACTCCTGCAGCAGCTCCACCGCGCCAGGGTCGCCTTCGCTGCCGCGCAGCTGGCCACGGCCGCTCTGGTCGGCGATCGCGAACCAGGCACCATCGCCGTTGCCGACTGACTTCTGCAGATCGCGCGCATCGGCCATCACCGCCACGGTGGCGACGATGTGCAGGGCATACGCGGCGCCGAGGAACCCATCCAGCGCATCCTGCTTGCTGGCGAACGCGCGCAGCAGCAGCGCCTGCGGCAGCTGCCACCACACCGCAGTGGTGTGCAGTTCCTGGTCGGGCAGGTTCACCGGCCCATAGCCGATGTTCTCGTGGGTGTAATAGCGGATCTTCTTGTAGCCGGCCACGCGACGCACCACGTGCACTTCGCCATGGTGCGAATCGCCACGGCCGGCCACGCCACCGTCGAAACGGTCCAGCACCTTGAGCTTGGTGAAGTCGATGCTGTCGGTGTAGTAATCCACATGCGTGCGGGTGACATAGGCCTTGCGGCCGTCCCAGTCCAGCGTCTCCACCTGGTAGGGCGTGGACTGCACCATGTGGATGGCGCCTTCGTACAGGGTGAGTGCGGCGGCGGAATAATCGACCTCGGCGATGATCTGCTGGCGGCCGTCGCTGCGGTCGACCACCACGAAGTTGCCGTCGGCCACCGCGCGCAGGCTCACCGCGTTGGCCGGATAGCTGTCGGCGATCCATTCCCAGCGCTCGCCTTCGCGGTGGATGACTTCGGTTTCGGCCAGCGCTTCCAGGAACACTTCCGGATCGATCGGGCCGAAGCCATCGCCAACCCGGAACGGCAGTTCGAAGGCTGCGCAGCGGATGTGGTCGAACAGGATCAGCGGCTGGTCAGGTGCAATGCGTGCATGTTCGGGCGAGGCCTCGGCGAAGAAGTCCGGGTGCCGCACCACGTACTGGTCCAGCGGCTGCGAGCTGGCCACCATCACCCCCAGCGCCGGCTGCTGGCGGCGACCGGCGCGGCCGAAGCGCTGCCAGGTGGCGGCCACGCTGCCGGGATAGCCATTGAGAATGACCACGTCCAGGCTGCCGATATCCACGCCCAGTTCCAGCGCCGACGTGCTGACGATGCCGTCGATGTTGCCAGCGCGCATCGCACGCTCGGTCTCGCGACGCTCGGTGGGCAGGTAGCCGCCACGGTAGGCGCGGATGCGCGGCGGCTTGCGCGGGTCGTGGTCGAAGATGTCCTTCAGGTACTTGGTCAGCACTTCGACCATCAACCGGGTCTGCGCGAACACCAGGGTCTTCAGCCCGGACTTGATCGCGATGCGCGCGATGCGGTTGCTCTGCGAGCGTGCCGAGGCGCGCAGGCCCAGGTCCGGATTGATCACCGGCGGGTTCCACAGCAGTACCTGTTTCGGTCCGCTGGGCGCACCGGATTCGGTGATCGCGGTGACCGGTGCCTCGATCAACGCCTCGGCATGCGCCTGCGGATTGCCGATGGTGGCCGAGCACAGGATGAACTGCGGTTGCACGCCGTAGAACGCGCAGATGCGCTTGAGCCGGCGCAGCACGTTGGTGACGTGGCTGCCGAACACGCCGCGGTAGGTGTGTACTTCGTCGATGACGATGTAGCGCAGGTTCTCGAAGAACTGCGCCCACTTGGTGTGATGCGGCAGGATCGCCTGGTGCAGCATGTCCGGGTTGGACACCACGATGTCGCCATGCAGGCGGATCGCCTGGCGCGCATCACCCGGGGTATCGCCATCGAAGGTGAAGGCCTTGACGCCCAGATCGCCGGCACGGTTGAGTTCCAGCAGCTCGGCCACCTGGTCCTGTGCCAGCGCCTTGGTCGGGAACAGGTACAGCGCCTTGGCCTTGTCCTGCATCGCCGCGCTGACCACGGGCAGGGTGTAGCACAGCGACTTGCCGCTGGCGGTGGGGGTGACGATGGCCACGTGCTCACCACGCTGGCTGGCCTCCCAGGCCTCGGCCTGGTGGCTGTAGAGCTGCTCGATGCCGCGTGCCTTCAGGGCCGCGGCCAGGGCCGGCGGTACCGCATCGGGAATGGGGGCATAGCGGCCCTCGCGGCCGGGAATGGCAAAGCTGCCGGTGATGCGGTCCTGGTAGCGGCGCTGCAGGCGCGCGCTGAGCAGGGCGCCGTCACGGGCGGGCAGGCCATCGCGGGTGGCGAGCTTCTGCTCGGCATCGGCGGTGCGCTTGGCGAGTTCGTAAGCCATGGAAAGTGGAGCCGGGACGGATTGCGAGGGGTCACATGGCACCACATCCACGTCTCATGATGTGAGACATCGCACACGGAGGGCGTGAACCGTTCAGTGCTAGCGTCCCGTGGCGCCGCCGCATCTCCCCTGGCTGAACAGCTGCCAGTGCAGCAACGAAATCTGAAGCCGGCATCCGTATCCTTGGGCGCTGGACGCAACCAACAGGGCGGATGGCTGTGGCACGACGTGGAACGCAGGGAGCACTCCTGGCCGGCATGCTGCTGGCCGGCATCGCGCAGGCGCAGCAGGCCGCGCCGGTGTCGGTGCCCGATCCTGCACCCGTTCCTCCTGCTGATGCCCCGGCAGCAGACACCGCGCCGATCTCCACCGCCCTGCCGCAGGACAACGTCACCACCCTCGGCGAGGTGCGTGCACTCAAGCCCGACGACGAGCCGCTGGACCTGTACCGCTTCAAGAACCCGGTGAAGTTCGGCGACAACCGCTTCAGCCGCGACTGGAGCGAGCCACCGTCACCGGAGCAGGTCAGCATGGGCGGCGGCTACATCATGATGGGCGTGGTCAAGGGCGTGCTGGCGGCGGGCCGGGGCCTGAACAAGCTCACCGGTGGCCCCGACCAGATCCAGTCCGCCATCGCCCGGCCACCGCCTGAGCTCAGTGCCGAACAGCGGCAGCGTGCGCTGCGGTTCTCCCAGCAGCAGGATGCCGGTGATGCACCGCCGGTGAAGTAGGCCGGTATATCCTGCCGGTTCCTCAACCGATAGCGCTGCCATGTTCCTGCGTTCGTTCTGCCTGCTGGCTGCATTGCTGCCCGCGTCCGCCTTTGCTGCCGGCATCGCCGGTGATGGCGCGTGCCGCAATGGCGCGTTCCCCTCCGAACAGAGCCGGTTCGCGCTGGCGCGGGTGGTCGACGCACCGCGCCTGTATCTGCTCGGCGACATGGACGGGTGCCCCGCCAAGGGCGAACCGGCCTGCCGCCAGCGCAGCTATGTGGTCAACGGCGATACGGTGGTGACCGGTCGCGACCTTGGCCGCTACCGCTGTGCGTTCTTCCCGAACAAGGTGGGCGGCAGCGCCGGCTGGGTGGACCGCAGCAAGCTGCAGCCGTTGCCGGTGGCCGTGCCAACGCTGCAGGACTGGGTGGGCCACTGGAAAGACGGCGACAACGGCCTGCGCATCACCGTGCAGGGTGGACAACTGCATGTGGATGGCGACGCCTACTGGCCCTCTGCCAACCCCACGCCGGAACAGCGCCCGTATGGCCCGAACATGGGCCAGGTGGAAGCGCGCGCGACGCCGCGTGGTGCTGATGTCGAGTTCGTCGAGGACACGTGCCGGGTGCGCGTGCACTCGCTGGGCGAGGTGCTGATCGTGGCCGACAACAGCGAATGCGGTGGCATGAACGTGCGCTTCAACGGCGTGTACCGGCGCGCGGGGAAACGTTGAAGGACGCATGAGGGGGGGGCCAGTAGATCCACGCCATGCGTGGATGCTGTTTGCGATCCAATCGGTGGGGTCAGAGCCCTTTCGTGGACGAAAGGGATCCGACCCCGGGCTCAGCGCCGCCGCTCCAGCCACCACAGCAGCGATGCGCAGAGCACGAACGCCAGCCACCACGGCCAGCGCGAGCCCGGCACGGGCTGCATCATCGCCGTGTTCGTCGGCCCGCTGACGGCCAACGCCCGCGTGGTTGCATCGATCATCGCCTGCTGGTGCAGTGCAGGTGCGGCCTTCGGGTCGAACACATAGCGCCAGACCGTGGTGTCGCCGTGCTGCAGGCGCTGCCAACCCGCCTCGCGCGGCCACCAGCCGGCACAGCGCAGGGCTGACGTCGCGCCATCGACGATCAGCGGCGTGCCTTCGCCGCGCGCGTTGAAGACCTGCAGTGGCGCCTGCACGCCGCACAGCGCCTGCCGTTCGCCCGCCCAGCTGATCGGCTGTGGCGACCACAGCGCATCACTGCTGTCCTGCGCGCGCGCCAGCGTGGCGACGACGCTGCTCCAGAGTTCACCGTGGCGATCATCGCGCCCGGCCAGCACCCAGCGCCAGCTGTCGGTGATCGGCAGCAGGCCGATGCGACCCTTGCCGGCAGCGCGCCAGCCGCCGACAGCCTTGCCCGTCCCATCCCGCAGCAGGGCGTTGCTGCCTGGCGCCTGCAGGGCGAGTGCTTCCAGCGCGGGCAGGGGCGCATTGTGCGAGCTGCGGTCAGCGTCCTCGCCGTAGCCGGTCGGCAGCGTTCCGGCGGCGAGCGGGCCGCGTCGTGCGGCGAGGACCGCGCTGTCGCCGTCGCCGGGAAGTTCGAGGGCGTGGCTGCTGCCATCGCCCTGCACTGGCAGGCCCAGATCGCGGAGGCGCTGGCGCGCGCCGGCTGCAGGTGCGCCTGCACTGCGCAACAGAACGCCAAGGCCGTCGCGCAACGCCTGCCGCACGGCAGCCAGCTGGCCGGCACTCAATGCGGCCAGGCTGCGCTCGTCCAGCAGCAACAGATCGCTGCGCGCGAGTGACGCTGCATCCAGCGCGGCCGCGCCATCCCCCACGCTGACACCTGCCCCGGTATCGGCCTGTACCTGCACGCGGATGCCGGTATCGGCGGCCCAGCGGCGCAGGTACTTCAGCTCCGGGCCCGGCGCGCTGGCACGCACCAGCATGCGCAGCGGTGCCGCCGGCAGGGTCTGCTGCGGTACCGGCGCGCTGTCCACCACATGACCGCCGGCATCGAGCAGGCGCAGCTGGAACACGCTGCGGCCCTCGGCGCGGGCGATGCCGCTGAGCTGCACGCGACCGTCCTCGGCAACGTCCACGCGATCGACCACGCTGTCGGCGGGATCAAGCAGTTCCGCCTTGGCCTTGGTGACGCCGCGCGCCTGTGCATGCACGTCGAAGCGTGCGCCGGGCGCGGCGTCGGCGGGTGGCTGCAGCGCGATCCACCCGCGCGTCGGAGCTACCGGCTGCCAGCGCACGTCGCGTGGCAGTACCGCGTCGCGGTCACGCGCGACCAGGCCGGCACCGACCAGCGTCAGCGTGGAAGCCGGATGCTGGCGCAGCGCCGTGGCCAGGTCCGGCACGCGCTGGCCCCCGGGCACATCGGCAGCCTCCGGCAACAGCAGCCGCGGGCCTGCGCTGGCCGGCAGCGCGCCGGCCTTGTCGGCATCGATTCCCAGCACGACCAGGCCGACCGCGGGTTGCTGGCCGGTGGGCGGGACCAGGCAGAAGTACAGCAGCGTGGCAGCGATCAGCTGCAGCGCAATCACGATCCACTGGCGGCCACGACGCGCGGCATTGCCACGCAGCTGGCGCACGCTGGCGATGACCACGATCAGGGCGAGTGCCAGCGCAATCCACAGGTTCACAGCAGAGGCGTTCATGGCTGCGCCTCCAGCGCATCAAGGTACCGCTGCCCCATCGCATCGGCGGCACTGCGCCGCATCGCCTGCGGCAATGGACGCTGCAGCGCCCGCCACAGCTGCGCGCGCAGGCGCTGGCGGCAGTCGCGGCAACCGGGTTCGATGCGCAGCTGCTCGATGGCCGCGGCCAGGTCCAGCGCATCGGGCAGGTAGGCGGCGTTGCGCTGCTGCCAGGTGGCGAGTGCATCGAGATCGGGAGGGGCCGTGTCCTCGCCTAGGCGTTGCCAGGCTTCGATGATGGCCGGGTCGGGCGGCGTGCGTGCGGCCAGCGGCAGTTCGCGACTGGCCAGCCCGGCGCGATCGCCACCCAGCCGGCGCCCTTCATCGATCGGCGGCAGCTCCGGCCCGACCCGGGCCAGATAGATGCGTTCGGCCTGCTGCACCTGCTTGATGAACCCCAGTGCCTTGTAGGCGAACGGCAGTGCCTGCTCCGGACGGCCCTGGCGCAGCTCGCCTTCGGCCGACCACATCTGGTCCAGCGCGGCCTTCAGCGTGGCACGGGTCTGTGGGTCGAGCAGGGTCGCGGCCTCGGCATGGTCGTGGGTGTGGCCGTACTCCGACAGCACATCGGTGGCGCTGCCGAACACCGGTGGCGCATCGGCATTGGACGCCTTGCCGCCGTGATCGTGGCCTTGCTCATCGTGTGCTCCGGCCTCGGCGCCATGGTCGTGATCGTGCTCGTGCTCGTCGTCGTGGCTGTCTGCAGCCGGCGCATCGCTGGTGGGCAGGTCGCTGGTCGGCGGTGGCCTGGGTGCGCCCTCGCTCTCCTCGCCCAGGAACTGGCCGTAGCGCAGGCGCAGGATGCGCTGGTCGACACCGATCGCATCGCTGCGTTTCACGAAGTCCTCGGCGGCGAGGCTGCGTCGCTGCCGGATCAGCGCTTCGGCATCGATGATGATCTGCCGCTGGCTGCGGAAATAGGCCGGCAGGGTCTTCTTGATGCGGCCTTCCAGTTCGGCACCGAGTGCAACCTCGGCGCTGGGCAGGCGCAGGATCACGCTGCTGCTGCGCCCGGTCTGCGGTGTTGGCGCGTGGTTGTCGCGCACTTCCAGCTGGGCGATGACATCGTTGCCCGGTTGCGCGCCCAGCGCAGCCAGATCAAGCGTGTGGGCGAAACGCCGCGCGGTGGCTTCGCCGCTGCCGGCAAGCGTCACGCTGCGTTTCACGAAGGTGATGTTCTCACCGCTGCCCTGGGTGGTGGTGACCGACAGCGTTGCCTGCGCGGCTACGCCATAGTCGTCGGTGGCCTCGAAGCGCAACGACCACTGGCGTTGCCCGGGCGTGCCCAGCACCAGGCTGGCGGCCGGCTCCAGCACGCGTACGCCGGGCGCGCGGTCGGCGACCACGTCCAGACGATGCAGGTCGGTTCCGGCCAACGCCGGCTCGCTCACCACGCGGTACAGCACCGGCGTGCGCGCCACATCCTGTGCCTGCCACTGGCCATCGTGTTCGTTCAGCGGCAACCGGCGACCATCGTGGAACTGCAGCCATGCCTTGTCCGGTGCGCGATCGAAGCGCAACGACCACGACAGCCGGCTGTCGGCGGCGACCTTGGCATCCAGTGCGTTCTGGGTGAGCGTGGCTTGGCCGGTATAGGCCGGCGCGTCGATGCGCATGCGGGTGGACTGCAGGTGCAGTGGGCCCGCGGCAGCCGTGCTGCCAGGCGCCGCCGCACGGACCGGCGCGGAGCCGGGGCTGGAACGTGGCCAGCCGAATGCCAGCGCAACGATGGCCAGGCCTGCGATCCAGCACAGCGCCAATGCTCCACGCGGCCAGCGCGGACGCAGTTCCGGCATCGCGCGTTCCAGCGTGGCCAGCACATGCGCGCGCTGGCGCTGCTGCAGCGGATTGAGGGTAAGCGCATCGGCAAACAGCAGGTCGGCACTGTCCTCACTGGCGCCGCTGCCATCGAGCTGGCGCTGCAACCACTGCGGGTCCAGCTGGCGGGAGCGTGCCGTGGCGAGCGCTGCGCAGGCAAGCAGGCCGATGGTGCCGATCACGCAGGCGATATCGAAGCCCGCCAGGCGCAGCGCCAGCACCGTTGCGGCCAGCGCCCACGGCAGGCCCAGCAGCAGGGTGACGAGCGCACGGCGGCGGCGCGCGTGCTGCCAGGCGAGCTGCAGGGTGTTCATGCGGGCCCCCTGCGTCGATGACTGCTGGCCATCCAGCGTTCCAGCGCGAACAGCAGCACGATGGCCAGCAGCAACCACGGGGTGAGCTTGCGCAGCGGCGGCGTTGCCGCAGGCAGTGCTGCCTGGCGGGGGGCCTGGTCCTGGGCATCGCCGAGGCGTGGCAGTGGAGGCGGCTGCAGAGCCAGCAGCAGCGCGCGTGGCAACTGCGGATCGCGCAGCGCAGCGTTGCCTGAGGCATCCCAGTCGCCGGGCAGAGACAGCAGGACACCGTGGCCGATGCGTTGCTGCCACAGCAGCGGGGTGCCCTCGGTGTTGCGCAGCAGGATGCTGGCCTCGGCGGCAGGCTTGCCGGCAGTCACTACACGTCCGCCGTCCTGCAGCCACGCCTGCCAGTTTGCCGGCAGTGCGCCAGTGCGGCTCCAGACGCCGATCTCGCCGCGTTCGGGCAGCGCATCCGCCACCAGAGGCGCGAGCGGCGCCTGCCTGCCCCACGCGCGCTGCAGTGCATTCAACCAGTGCTGGACGACGGCCGATGCATCGCTGTGCACGCGCAGGCGCGGCAACGTTGCGGCACTCGGTTGCTCACTCACCTGTATCGGCTGCGGGCGCCACTGCACCTCGCGCGACAGCTGCAGGCGTGCGCCGTCCAGGCCGGGCAGGGGATCGGGAACGTGCACGGTCAATGCGGTGCCCGCAGGCAGCTGTGCGTCCAGTTCGCGCAGCAGGCTGGGCAGGGAAGCCGTGGACGCGGGTGGCACTTGATCAATGGCCGGGAAGCCGGGCGCCAGCCAATGCCAGTTGCCCGCTTCGGCGGTGCCGCGTAGTGCGGTCGCGTCCAGCCCTGGGGCTACGACCGTCCACGCAGTGGGGGCTGGCGCAGGCCCGGTCAATGCAGGTCGTGCCAGCAGCAAGGCCAACGCGGCAAGCAACAGCAGGCGCACCAGCAGCAACGGCCAGTCATCGAAGCGGATGCGCTGGCGCGGCCGGATCTGTGCACGCAGCCAGCGCAGCGCGGCGAAATCCAGCGGTGTGTACGGATGGCGGCGGGCGAGGTGGATCAGCAGCGGCAGCAACCCTGCAGCGAGCGCGGCCAGGCCCAACGGGAACAGCAGGGTCATGCGCCGCCCCTGCGGCCAAACAGTGCCTGCAGTGGTTGGTCCAGCGGCTGGTCGAGCCAGCCAGTGGCACTGGCGATGCCGCTGGCCTGCAGGCGCGACTGCAATGCGTTGCGTGCGTCAGCGAAGCGTTGCAGGTAGTCGGTGCGGATCGCCGCGCCATCGCCCAGCAGTTCCTCGCCGGTCTCCGGATCGCGGAAGCGATGGCCTGCGTCGAAGGGAAAGTCACGCTCGTCGGCGGTGAGGATCTGCAGCAGTGCCACTTCGCGGCGTGCGCTGGCCAGTTGTTCCAGCAGCACAATGCCGGCCTCGTCAAAACCGTCGCCGATCGCCAGCAGCAGGTCGCCCGGGCGCACGCGCTCCCACAGCGGGCGCAGGCGATCGGCCACAGGCCAGCCGCCACGCGCCTGCAGCGCATGCAGTTGCAGGTGCACGCGATCACGCTGGCGTGCGCCGTTCGCTGCGGGCACCAACTGCAGTCCATCGCCATTGATCGCCAGCAGGCCGAAACGGTCGCCCTGCTGCAGGGCCAGTTCCACCACGCAGGCGGCCACACCGCGCATGTGGTCCAGGCGGGTGCGCTGCGGTGCCGCGCGATCGGTCTGGCCGGCCGAGGCGGTGGCATCAAGCAGCAGCCAGACCGTGATCGGGCTTTCGCGTTCGGATTCGCGCACGAAGAAGCGGTCCGAGCGTGCATACAGCTTCCAGTCGATCTGGCGCAGCTCATCGCCTGGTTCGTAGGCACGGTACTGGGCGAATTCGAGGCCGGCACCGCGGCTGCGGCTGGCGTGCTGGCCGATGCCACTGGCGCCACTGGCCAGGCGTGGCCGCACGCGGAGCGTGCGCAGGCGCGCACGCAGCTCCGGTGGCAAGGTCAGCGGGGTACCGGCGTTCACGGGTGGCTCAAGCCGGGAACGGCACGGCCTGCAGCAGGGCGGCGACCACGTCGTCGGCACGCTTCTGCTCGGCCTCGGCGGCGAACGACAGCAGCAGGCGATGGCGCATCACCGGCGCGGCCAGTGCCTGCACATCCTCGCGGGTGGCGGCAAAGCGGCCCTGCAGCAATGCGCGCGCTTTTGCCGCCAGCACCAGCGACTGTCCGGCGCGCGGGCCCGCGCCCCACTTCACCCACTGGTTGATCGCGGCGGGTGCGCCTTCGCCTGGGCGGCTGGCGCGCACCAGGCGGGTGATCCAGGCCAGCACATCCGGGCTGACATGCACCTGGCGTACGGCGGCCTGCAGCGCGATCACCGCCTCTGCATCCATCACCTTCGGCACCGCGTCGGTGGCGCCGCCGGTGGTCTGTTCCAGGATCTGCCGCTCCTCGTCCTCGCTGGGGTAATCCACCAGCACGTGCAGCAGGAAGCGGTCCAGCTGCGCTTCCGGCAGTGGGTAAGTGCCCGCCTGCTCGATCGGGTTCTGTGTGGCCAGCACGAAGAACGGCGCCGGCAGTGCGTAGGTGGTGCCGGCGTAGCTGACCGTGCGTTCCTGCATCGCTTCCAGCAGTGCGGCCTGGGTCTTGGGCGGGGTGCGGTTGAGTTCGTCTGCCAACAGCAGGTGGGTGAAGATCGGGCCCTGCTGGAAACGGAAATGGCGATGGCCGGTGCCGTGGTCTTCCTCCAGCAGTTCGGTGCCGAGGATGTCGCTGGGCATCAGGTCGGGGGTGAACTGCACGCGCCGGAACTGCAGTTCCAGCGCCTGCCCGAGCGAGCGCACCAGCAAGGTTTTGCCGAGCCCGGGCGCGCCTTCCAGCAGGCAGTGGCCGCCGGCCAGCAGGCCGATCAGCAGCTGCTCGACCACGGTGTGCTGGCCCACCACGGCGCGTGCAAGCGCGGCGCGCAGCGCATCCAGGCGTGGCAACAGGGAATCGAGGTCGGGGGAAGTCATGGGCGTGCCGGTCCTATCAATTGTTCAACGCGTACATCACGATGTTGACGCCGAAGCGGGTGTTGTCTTCGGCCAGGAAACGCTTGTTGCGCCAGTCGTAGTCCCACTCGCAGCCGTAGTCCTTGTTGCTGTAGAGCAGCCCCAGGCGGCCATCGATCTCGATGCCCTTCAGGTAGTCGTGCACCAGGTCGTCGCCCCAGCCGTTGAGTTCGAAGCTGGTGGCCGGCGGGCCATCGGGGAAACGGAAGAAGCTGCGGTACAGCGGGTGGCTGTTGGGCAGCTTCTGCAGTGCCCTGGGACCAAACAGGCGGCCCATCTGTGCCTCGAACGAGGTGGCGAACAGCCCATCGATATCGTGGTTGCAGTCGTCGACGAAGACGAAGCCGCCATTGCGCACATAGCGCACGAAGTTCTGCCGCTCGGCGGCATTGAACTCCACCAGCGTGTGGCCGGCCAGGTAGCAGAACGGCGCTTCCAGCATGCGCGGGTCGGCCAGTGCCACCACGTGCTCCTGCGGGTCCACGCGCAGCGAGGTGTAGTCGATCAGCGAGGTGATCAGGTTGGACGGCATGCGCGCGTCCACGTCCCAGTCACCGGAGTCGTACTGCAGGCGGGTGAACCAGAAGTCGTAGCGCGAACTGCGCGGGCCTGCCTGTGCCCAGGCCGGCAGCGCCGCCGCCGAAGCGGCAGCGGCCAACCAGCGCAGGCAGGCCCGGCGATCCATCAGACAGCGTCGGACAGCGAGGTGAAGGTGAAATCGCGCAGCTTCATCGGCGGGATCATCATCACGTAGCTGGACTCATCACCGGCCACACGCACCGGCTTGCCCAGCTCTTCGATGTTGTTGAGCATGATCACCGGCGACTCGTTGAAGCGGAAGTTCTTCACCGGGTGCTTGATCTGGCCGTTCTCGATGTAGAAGGTGCCGTCGCGGGTGAGGCCGGTCAGCAGCACCGTCTGCGGATCGACCATGCGGATGTACCAGGTACGCGTGACCAGGATGCCCTTCTGGGTGCCACGCACCAGCTCGGCGGTGCTTTTGTCGCCACCGCTCATCAGCAGGTTGCCCGGCGAGGCCTTGGCGGTCTTGCCCTGCTTCTGCGCCCAGAAGCGCGAGTAGTCCAGGTTGGCGATCTTGCCGTTCTCGATGATGGCCATGCGCTCGCGCGGCAGGCCTTCGTTGTCCCACGGCAGCACCGGTGCGTCCGGATGCCACGGATCGGCGATCATGGTCACGCGCGGGTCGTAGACCTGCTCGCCCAGCTTGTTGCCACCACCCTTCTTCGACAGGAAGCTGCGGCCTTCATCGGCCGAGCGCGCACTGAAGAAGTTCATCATGAAGCTGATCAGGCCTGCCGCTGCGGCCGGCTCCAGGATCACCGTGTACTTGCCCGGTTCCAGCGCCTTGGCTTCGGCCGACTCGGTGGCCTTGCGCATGGCGATGCGGATGTCCTGGTCGGCCTTGAAGTCGGCCGCATCCTTCAGGTTGCGGCCGACCCAGCCAGAGCCGCGGCCATCTTCAGTGCGCACAGTGCAGGTGTAATCGAAGTTGGTGGTGCGCTGATAGGCGAAGTTGCCGTTGCTGTTGGCGGTGGCCTGGAAGCCCTGGCCGTCCTCGAGGAAGCCGGCGGCGATCAGGCCGTGACCACGGCACGGGGCGATCGAATCGGCGGCGACCTTGGCACGGAACGCCGGATCGATGGCAGCAGTGGATTCGCTGAAGGTGGGGCTGGCGCGGTAGCTCTGCTTGCCGATGGCCGGCATGAACTCCGGGTTCTCCGGGGCCAGGCGGGCCAGGTCTTCGGCACGGCGCACCACGCGTTCCAGCGCGGCATCGTCGAACTCGTTGATCGAGGCGGTGCCGACGCGCTTGCCGAAGGCGACGGTGACTGCCAGTTCGGTGTTGTCGACGATGCCACTGGTGGAGACATTGTTCAGCGCGAAGCGGATGTTGCCGCTGATCGCGCCGGCCAGCACGGCGGTGCACTCGTCGGCCTTGGACAGGGCGATGACCTTGTCGAGGATGGCCTTGGCCTGGGCTTCGGTGAAGATACTCATGGTGTAAGGGCTCCTGACCGGTCAGCCGAGGCTGCGTGCGGTGTTGATGACGTTGATGCCGTTGAAGCGCGCGGTGGACGAGCCGTGCGAGACCGCCGAGACCTGTCCCGGCTGGCCCTTGCCGTCGAAGAACGAACCGCCCAGGCGGTAGTCGCGTTCGTCGGCCACGGCGGTGCAGGCGTTCCAGAACTCCGGCGTGCGGATCTGGTAAGCCACGTCTTCCAGCATGCGGGTGATCTGGCCGTTCTTGATCTCGTAGAACAGCTGGCCGCCGAACTGCGCGTTGTAGCGCTGCTGGTCGATCGAGAACGAGCCATCACCGATGATGTAGATGCCGTTCTCCACGTCCTTGATCAGGTCCGGCACGCTCAGCGGCGTCTTGCCCGGTGCCATCGACACGTTGGCCATGCGCTGGAACTGCACGCTGGACCACGAGTCGGCATAGCAGCAGCCGTCGGACTCGGTCTTGCCGAGGATGTGGGCCTGGTCGCGGATGGTCTGGTAGTCCACCAGCTTGCCGTTGCTGATCAGCTCCCAGCGCTTGCACTTCACGCCTTCATCGTCGTATGCCACCGCGCCGAGGCTGCCGGGCTGGGTCTTGTCGGCGAAGATGTTGACCAGCTCGCTGCCGTACTGGAAATGCTGTTCGCGCTTGTCCAGGGTGGCGAAGCTGGTGCCGGCGTAGTTGGCTTCGTAGCCGAGCACGCGGTCCAGTTCCAGCGGGTGGCCGATCGACTCGTGGATGGTCAGCCAGGTATGCGACGGATCGAGCACCAGATCGTACTTGCCCGGCTTCACCGACGGGGCCTTCAGCTTTTCCTGCGCCTGCCGGGCGGCGGCGATGGCGTCTTCCTTCATGTCGTAGGAAGAACTGTAGTTGACCACGCCATTCGGGCTGACCACCTTGCCGGCGGCGGCGCCGTCCAGGTACTCGTAGCCCAGGCCCATCGGCGAGGACAGGCCCGAACGGGTGCGGAACTTGCCGCTGCTCTTGTCGATGGCGGTGACCGTCATCGGCGCCCAGATGCGGTGCACGTCCTGGTCGATATAGGAACCATCGGTGGAAGCAAAGTACTTCTGCTCGTTGACCAGGAACAGCATCGAGTTGACGAAGCTGGCACCAGCGCCCATTGCGGCAGCGTTGACGTCCAGCAGCAGGCCGACCTTGTCCTTGATCGGCACCTCCATCGCATTCTTGCGGATCGGCGTGCGCCAGCTCACTTCACCCACGCCCGGCGCCTTGGCCAGCTGCACCGGTGCGGTCTGCACGCCGGCATTGGCCTTGGCGATGGCCGCCGCCTGCTGCGCGGCCCTGGCCACGTCAGCGGTACCCAGTGCGTTGGTGGCGGCGAAGCCCCAGGCGCCGTTGACGATCACGCGGATGCCCACGCCGGTGGACTCGGTGTTCACCACGTTCTGCACCTTGTCCTCGCGGGTGATCACGAACTGCCGCAGGTAGCGGCCGATGCGCACGTCGCAGTAGGTGGCACCGGCGCTGCGCGCCGCCTGCAGCGCCGCGTCGGCCAGGCGCTTCTTCAATGCCGGGTCGAGGCTGGACTGCAGCTGCTCGGCGGCGATCACCTTGCCGAAGAAGGAGGGCACGATCAGCCCGCCCGCGGTAAGCCCGGTCAGGGCCAGGAAGTCACGTCTTTGCAAGGCTGCTCTCCATGTCGAAGGATGGGTGGCTCAAGCGCCGAGACTGCGCGCGGTGTTGATGATGTTGATGCCGTTGAAGCGGGTGGTGGACGAACCGTGCGAGACCGCCGAGACCTGGCCGGGCTGGCCCTTGCCGTCGAAGAACGAACCGCCCAGGCGGAAATCGCGTTCATCGCAGATGGCCGTGCAGGCATTCCAGAATTCCGGCGTGCGGATCTGGTAGGCCGCATCCTCGATCATGCCGGCGATCTTTCCGTCCTTGATCTGGTAGTACAGCTGGCCACCGAACTGCGCGTTGTAGCGCTGCTGGTCGATCGAGTACGACCCCCGGCCGTGGATGTAGATACCGTTCTCCACGTCCTTGATCATGTCCTCGACGCTGAGCGGCTGCTTGCCCGGCGCCAGCGAGACATTGGCCATGCGCTGGAACTGCACGCTGGACCAGGAATCGGCGTAGCTGCAGCCATGCGATGCATCGCGGCCGAGGATATGGGCTTCATCGCGGGTGGCCTGGTAATCGACCAGGATGCCGTCGCGCACCAGGTCCCAGCGCTGGGTCTTGACGCCCTCGTCGTCGTAGCCGACCGCACCGAGGCTGCCCGGCTGGGTCTTGTCGGCGAAGAAGGTGACGATGTCGCTGCCCCAGCGGAAACCCGCATCGCGCTTGTCCAGCGTGGCGAAGCTGGTGCCGGCGTAGTTGGCTTCGTAGCCGAGCACGCGGTCCAGCTCCAGCGGGTGGCCGACGTTTTCGTGGATGGTCAGGAACAGGTTGGACGGGTCCAGCACCAGGTCGTACTTGCCGGGCTTCACCGACGGCGCCTTCAGTTTCTCGCGCGCGTGGCGGGCGGCCGCAATGGCGTCCTCGACCGGGTCGTAGGAATCGCGGTAAGCGGTGATGCCACCGGGCAGGTGCACCTTGCCGCGCGCATCGCCATCGAGGAACTCATAGCCCATGCCCATCGGCGAGGACAGGCCGGCGCGGGTGCGGAACCTGCCGCTGGCCTTGTCGATGGCGGTGGCGGTGAACGGCAGCCAGATGCGATGGATGTCCTGGTCGATGAACGAGCCATCGCTGGAGGCGAAGTACTTCTGTTCGTTGACCAGGAACAGGGTGGAATTGATGTAGTCGGCGCCCGCATCCAGCGCGGCGGCATTGAGGGCCAGCAGCAGTTCGACCTTGTCCTGGATCGGCACCGCCATCGCGTTCCTGCGGACGGGGGTCTGCCAGCGCACCTCCCCGACCGGCGGCGTCGGCGCCAGCTGCACCGGCCGGGTCTGGATGCTGGCGTTGGCGCGGGCGATCGCGGCCGCCTGCTCGACCGCAGCGCGTACGGCGGCCTCGGTCTGCTGGTGGGTGGCAGCGAAGCCCCAGGCCCCGTTGACGATCACCCGCACGCCCACGCCGGACGATTCGCGGTTGGTCACGTTGCCGACCTGATGCTCGCGGGTGATGACCGACTGGTTGAGGTAGCGGCCGATGCGCACATCGCAGTAGCTGGCCTTGGCCGTGCGTGCGGTGGCCAGCGCCACGTCCGCCAGGCGCCTGCGCTGGAGGGTGTCGACCGGGGCGAGCAGTTGCTCGGCGGCGATGGCACGGGAATGCGGCAGCAGCAGGCCCGCCAGGCCCAGACCGGAAAAAGCCAGGAACTCACGTCGTTGCACAGCGTTTCTCTCTCTCGCTTGCGTGCGGCCGGCAATGGGCCGAGCCGATCACGTCAACCACTCGACTTTCGCCAGCGCGGGGCATCCGGGCAAGTGACTGCAGTCATGGTTGGGGGTGTTTCGGCAGGGCTGCGCCCTGCACCGGCTCAATGCAACGGCAACAGCAACGGCCAAAGCCAGAGTCAGAGCGGCATTCCGTGGGATGGCGGGGCGGTGTGGGTGGGCAGGACACGCCGTAAACCCCCCTCCGGGGTCCGGCCCAGCCGCTGGCGGCTGGGCGTTCGGGCGCTTGCGAAGCAGTGCTTCGCAAGCAAAGCGCCCTCACCCATGGGGGCTCGATGGCGCCATCCATGGCGCCAACGGTCCTGCCCACCCACACCGCCCCGCCTCTGACAGATTCCGTGCGCTGCTGGTAGGTGTCGACCTTGGTCGACACATCTGTCAGATATCGAATGAAATTCGGGGTCAGATCCGTTTTCCTGCGGAAAACGGATCTGACCCCAAGAGTGTTTCCGACAGATCGCGGCCAACTGTCGAAGGCGGGGTGGGTCCGGTGGCAGGGGCGTGAGCGCCATGGATGGCGCGACCGAGCCTCCATGGACGATTTACGGCGTCCCCTGCCACCGGATCCACCCCGCCATCCCTCAGGAAGCCCGCTGTTGCTGTTGCTTTGGCTGTTGCCGTTGCTGTGGCTTGAAGCAGGTGCAGGGCGCAGCCCTGCTCAGAACACTCCCTCGTGCACAATGGGCCGACCCCGCCTGGACACCGTCCTGATGTCGAGCAAGCCGCATTCAGAAGCCTGCGAGCGCAACCGCGAACCGATCGCCGCCGCACTCGACCCGTGGATGGGCGACCGCCATCGGGTGCTGGAAATCGGCAGCGGCACCGGGCAGCACGCGGCCTTCTTCGCCGAGCGTTGGCCCTGGCTGCGCTGGCAGCCCAGCGACCATCCGGACCATCTGCCCGGCATCGAGGCCTGGCGCGCGGAAGCGGCGCTGCTGAACCTGCTGCCGCCGGTGGCGCTGCAGGTGGAACTGCCACCGGCGCCTGGGCTCAGCCTGCCACAGGGCAGCACGTTCGACGCCGCGTTCAGCGCCAACACGTTGCACATCATGAGTTGGGCGCACGTGCAGGCGTTGTTCGCCGCGCTGCCATCGGTGCTGCGTCGCGGCGCGCTGCTGGCGGCGTACGGCCCGTTCAACTACGGCGGCCGCTACAGCAGCGACAGCAACGCGCAGTTCGATGCCTGGCTGAAGGCGCGCGACCCGCGCAGCGGCATCCGCGATAGCGAAGCGGTGCAGGCGCTGGCCGCCGACCACGGATTCACCCGCCTGGGGGATGTGGCGATGCCGGCCAACAACCGCCTGCTGCTGTGGCGGTTGGGGTAAACCATCGGTAGTGCCGGCCGCTGGCCGGCAACCGATTGCCGGGATGAATGCCGGCCAGCGGCCGGCACTCCCCTTCAAGCCACCTGCACGATGTGCAGCGCCTTCGGATTGCGCCACTGCGCCAGCAGGGCTGCTTCGCGCGCCTTGGCCTGCTCGAAATGCGCTTCCTTGACGTGGCCGAAGCCGCGGATGTGCTCGGGGATGCTGGCAATCTCCACCGCCAGGGCCAGGCGGTCGTCATCCAGGCCGTCCAGCAGTACCTGCACGGTGGCCTCGTAATCGCCGATCAGCTTGCGCTCCATGCGGCGTTCCGCGGTGCGCCCGAATACGTCGAAGCGGCCGCCACGCAGGAACTTCAGCCTGGCCAGCAGGCCGAAGGCCTTGAACATCCACGGGCCGTATTCCTTCTTCAGCAACCGGCCCTGCTCATCCTTCCTGGCGAACAGCGGCGGCGCCAGGTGGAAGCGCAGCTGGTAGTCGCCCTCGAACTGCTGCTGCAGGCGGCGCTGGAAGTCGCCGCTGGTGTACAGGCGGGCCACTTCGTACTCGTCCTTGTAGGCCATCAGCTTGAACAGGTAGCGGGCCACGGTCTCGGTCAGCGCAGTGGAGCCGCCGATGCGGTCGGCTTCGGCGGTGCGCACGCGCTCGACCAGGCTGCGGTAGCGGTTGGCGTAGGCAGTGTCCTGGTACTCGACCAGGAACGCGGCGCGGCGCTCGATCATTTCATCCAGCGAGCGCGACAGGCGGGCGTCATCCAGCGGCAGGAACGCCACGTCGCCACCGTGCGAGGGCAGGCCGCGCAGTTCGCGTTCGTCGCCGGTGTTGCGCGGTGCCGCAGTGGCACCCCATTCATTGCCCTCCCACTCGCCTGGCGGCAGCGGATGCAGCGGGCCCGGGGTGGATTCGGCATCGGTGTGGCGGTTGCGCACCAGGCCGGCGGCCTGCTGCACGGCCTGCGGATCGACCACGGCCAGGCGGCCCCACGCAAAGGCCTGCTGGTTCATCGCCACGGCGGCGCCATTGAGCTCGATGGCGCGCATCAGTGAGTCGAACGACAGCGGCACCAGGCCCTGCTGCCAGGCGTAGCCGAGGATGAACAGGTTGGCGGCGATGGCATCGCCCAGCAGCGCGGTGGCCAGCTGGGTGGCATCGAGCAGCAGTGGTTCCTGGCCGCCCAGTGCCACGCGCACGCCGGCGATGATGTCGGCGGCGGGGAACTGCATGTCCGGGCGCGTGGTGAACGTGCCCGGCATCGCTTCGTAGGTGTTCAGCACCACCTGCGAACGGCCGGCACGCACCTTCGACAGCGCCCAGTAATCGTTGACCACCACCATGTCGCAGCCCAGCACCAGGTCGGCTTCACCGGCGGCGATACGCACGGCGTGGATGTCTTCAGGGCGACGGGCAATGCGGATATGCGTGGTCACCGCGCCGCCCTTCTGCGCCAGGCCGGTCTGGTCGAGCACGGTCGCGCCCTTGCCTTCCAGGTGGCCGGCCATGCCCAGCAGCGCGCCGATGGTCACCACGCCGGTACCGCCGACGCCGGTGATCAGGATGTTCCAGGGCTGTTCCAGGCTGCCGTGAAGGGTCGGTGCCGGCAGGTTGTCCAGCAGCGTGGACGCATCGCGCTTGCTGCCCTTGCGCGGCTGGCCACCGTGCACGGTGACGAAGCTCGGGCAGAAGCCGTTCACGCAGGAATAGTCCTTGTTGCAGTTGGACTGGTCGATCTCGCGCTTGCGCCCGAACTCGGTTTCCTTCGGCAGCACCGACACGCAGAAGCTCTTCTTGCCGCAGTCGCCGCAGCCTTCGCAGACCAGCGAATTGATCAGCACCCGCTTCTGCGGGTCTTCCAGCTTGCCGCGCTTGCGGCGGCGGCGCTTCTCGGTGGCGCAGGTCTGTTCGTAGATCAGGATCGAAACACCCTTCACTTCGCGCAGGCGCTTCTGCACTTCGTCCAGCTCGCTGCGGTCATGGAACTCGACGTCGCTGGGGAAGTGCTCGCGCTGGCCGGTCCACTTGCCGATGTTGTCCGACAGCACCACGATGGTGTGGATGCCCTCGGCACGCATCTGTTTTGCAATGTCCGGCACGCTCAGCGGGCCGTCCACCGGCTGGCCGCCGGTCATCGCCACCGCATCGTTGTAGAGAATCTTGTAGGTGATGTTGACGCCGGCGGCGACCGCCTGGCGGATCGCCAGCGAACCGCTGTGGAAGTAGGTGCCGTCGCCGAGGTTCTGGAACACGTGCGGGGTATCGGTGAATGGCGCCTGCCCGGCCCAGGTCACGCCTTCGCCGCCCATGTGGGTGAAGGTATCGGTGCTGCGGTCCATCCAGGTCACCATGTAATGGCAACCGATGCCGGCCAGCGCACGCGAGCCTTCCGGCACGTTGGTGGACGTGTTGTGCGGGCAGCCGGAGCAGTAGTGCGGCACGCGCGGAAAACTGGCGCGCGGCAACGCAAGTTCGGCTTCCTTCTCCTGCATCCACTGCAGGCGCTGCTCGATCGATGCGTTGTTGAAGAACTTCTGGATGCGGCGACCGATCACGCCGGCGATGGTGGCCGGGGTCAGTTCACCGGTGGACGGCAGGATCCACTCGCCGCTCTCGTCGTACTTGCCGACGATGGACGGGCGCTGGCCCCAGCTGGCCGGCCAGTTGAAGAACTGTTCCTTCATCTGGCGCTCGATGAAGGCACGCTTCTCCTCCACCACGATGATGTCTTCCAGGCCCTGCGCGAAGCGCGCGATGCCCTGCGGCTCCAGCGGCCACGTCATGCCGACCTTGTACACGCGGATGCCGATGTCGGCGCACGCCGTTTCATCCAGGCCCAGGTATTCCAGCGCCTGCAGCACGTCCAGGTAGCTCTTGCCGGTGGTGACGATGCCCAGCCGCGCCCGCGGCGCATCCATCACCACCTTGTCGATGCCATTGGCGCGGGCGAACGCCTGTGCAGCCTTCACCGCATAGCGGTGCAGGCGCATTTCCTGGTCCAGCGGCGGGTCCGGCCAGCGGATGTTGAGGCCGCCGGTCGGCATCTCGAAGTCTTCCGGCAGCACGATGCGGCGCGCCATCGGATCGACCTCGACCGAGGCCGACGATTCCACCGTCTCGGCGATCGTCTTGAAGCCGACCCAGCGGCCGGTGTAGCGGCTCATCGCCCAGCCCAGCAGGCCCATGTCCAGGATGTCCTGCACGCCGGCCGGGTTCAGCACCGGCATCATGGCGCTGACGAACTCGTCCTCGCTGCCATGCGGCAGGGTTGAACTGCGGCAGGCGTGGTCATCGGCGGCCAGCGCCAGCACGCCGCCATGGCGCGAGGTGCCGGCGGCATTGGCGTGCTTGAACACGTCGCCGCAGCGGTCCACGCCCGGGCCCTTGCCGTACCACATGCCGAACACGCCCTGCACGTTGGCGCCGGGGAACAGGTTGGTCTGCTGGGTGCCCCACACCATGGTGGCGCCCAGGTCCTCGTTCAGGCCGGGGGTGAACTTCACCTTGGCCGCGTCGAGGTGCTTGCGCGCGCGCCACAGCTCCAGGTCAAAGCCGCCCAGCGGGCTGCCACGGTAGCCACTGACGAAACCGGCGCTGTCGATGCCTTCGTGCGCGTCGCGCAGCCGCTGCATCAACGGCAGTTTCACCAGCGCCTGCACGCCACTCAGGTAGATCCGCCCCTCGTTGCGGGTGTACTTGTGGTCGAGCGTGTAGTCACGGTCGATCAGGTCGGCGGAAGAGGGCGAAGTGAGTTGCGCGGTACTGGTCATGGCTGGCCCGGTCAGGATCGGCTGGCACCGGCCGCGTGCAGGCACGCGGCGGGAAAGGCGCGAATTGTAGCAGCGAGGCCCGACCGGCCCGGCACTCGCGCCGGCGGCCATGCTGGGGTTAGGATCGGGGAGAGAGAGGGAGGCTGCGGTTGCGGCCTGGGGAGAAGGGATGTCAGTTGCAGCAAAGATCCTGGGCAGCATGTTGCTGGTCTCGGGAACGGCCCCCGTGTGGGCCGCGCCGGCGGTGCCGGCACCACAGGAGTTCTACTTCGACAGCGATGCGGCCGCCGTGCCGATGGTCGTGGTCCAGTCCGACGGGGATGCGCTGGTGGCGCAGCTGCTCAAACAGCGCGAGCGCGGCCGGCGTACCGTGGAGGCCACCGTGCAGCTGGCGTCGGTGGCCATTGCGCAGGGCCGAACCGAGCTGGGTGAACAGCTGTATCGCGAAGCACTGAAGGATGCGCCGGTGCAGGGCAGCCTGGGCCGTAGCGTGCGCTGGAATTACGGCTGGGACCTGCTGCGTCAGGGCCAGCCCGAAGCCGCCCTGGAGCAATGGCAGGCTGCTGCCGGTGGTTCGCTGAGCAAGCCGGGCTGGCTGCCACCCACCTATGCGCTGGCGCTGTGGCGGGCCGGGCGGAAGCAGGAGGCGGTGCAGTGGTATGCCGCAGCGGTGCGTACCGAGCCGACGCAATGGAGCGACAGCAGCCGCTTTGCGCAGTTGTTGCCGTTGTGGCGTGACGACGAGCGCGCCTCGCTGGCGGAAGTGCAGCAGGCCTGGGCGGCCGCGCCGCCGGCCTGGCCCTGAGGGAAGGGGGGGGCCGGGTTGCACCCGGCACCCGCAGAGGCAACGGCTGGAGCAACTGCAGCAGCCGAAGCAACAGCGGGCTTCCTGCGGGATGGCGGGGCACTGTGGGTTTGCGGGGCCGCCGTAAACCCATCCATGGGGGCTTGGTCGCCGCATCCATGCGGCTCACACCCCGCAAACCCACAGTGCCCCGCCTTCGACAGGTTCCGGCGGCTGTTGGTAGGTGTCGACCTTGGTCGACACGGTAGGTCCATGCCATGCGTGGATGAGATCTGCCAGGGATAGAAATCGAACTGGGGTCAGATCCGTTTTCCAGAGGAAAACGGATCTGACCCCCAATGCCCTCAAGAGCAGCCAGCCAAGCGCTTTCGCTTTTGCGCTTCCACTTCAATCGTCCGCGGAAACCGTCCGCCCCGACGCCCATGCCCGCAATGCCTCTACCTGCTCGGCCATCAGCACCGACAGCGGCCGCGTCGCACGGATCTCGTTCATCAGCAGCTCGGTATCCAACGGCCGGCCTTCGGCGTGCGCCGCATACAGCCCGGCCACGATCGCCTGCTCGATCTCGGCGCCGGAGAAGCCATTGGCCGCGGCCGCCAGCGCCGGCAGCGCGAAGTCGTCGCCGTTGAGCTGGCGTCGCCCCAGGTGCAGCCGCAGCAGCTCCACACGCACCTCAGGCGTGGGCAGGTCGACGAAGAAGATCTCGTCAAAGCGGCCCTTGCGCAGCAGTTCGGCCGGCAACTCGTGTACCTGGTTGGCGGTGGCGACGATGAAGACCGGCGCCTTGCGTTCGGCCATCCAGGTCAGCAGGTAGCCGAGCACGCGGCGCGATACGCCACCGTCCTCGCCACCGCTGGCCAGGCCCTTCTCGATCTCGTCCATCCACAACACGCAGGGTGCCAGCTGCTCGGCCGAGGCCAGCGCCTGGCGCAGGTTGGCCTCGGTCTCGCCGTGGTACTTGTTGTACAGCGCGCCCACGTCCAGGCGCAGCAGCGGTACGCCGAAGCCGGCGGCGGTGGCCTTGGCCAGCATCGATTTGCCGCAGCCCTGCACGCCCAGCAGCAACATGCCGCGCGGCGGATCCAGGCCGGCCGGTGCCGAGCCGGCGATGAAGGCCACCCGGCGCTGGCTGATCCAGCGCTTGAGCCGGTTGGCACCGGCCACGTCGCCGAAGCGCGCGCTGTCATGCTCGAAGAACAGGTGGCCGCTGCGGTTGAGCAGCTCGAACTTCAGCCGTGCCAGCTGCGGCAGGTCGTCGTCGCGCAGCGCGCCATCGGCGTAGATCAGCTGGCGGGCGATGCGGCGGGCATCGACCAGGCTCAGGCCCTGCAGGTTCTTCAGGATCTTCTTCACCGCCTCGCTGTCGACCTCGACACGGCGGCCGCCGTGTTCGCGCGCATAGGCGTCGGCCTCCTCGCGCAGCATCTTCAGCAGGGCGTTGGCATCGGGCAGGCGCGGGTTGAAGCGCACCGCCAGGGCCTCCAGCTCGGCCGGCAGCTCGACCTTGGCGCCGATCAGCACCAGCACATGCGGCTCGCTATGGCGGCGCTGGATCAGGTCGCGCAGCGCGCGCTGGTGGCTGGCATACCCCAGGTAGGGGTGGAAATCGAGCAGCAGGTAGACACCCCGCTGATCGGCTTGGCGGATCATCTGCAGGGCGGCGCTGGCATCGGGCGGGCCGACCGGCGGGTCCTCGCGGTCCAGGTCGATGCGACGCAGGCCCTCGGTGATGGACCAGCGGTGCAGGGCCCGCCACACGTGCATCAGCGTCTGCCGGAACAGCTCGACGATGCGGGCCTCATCCTGGGTCTCGATCACGATCAGGGGGGTATTGGCGCGGATCAGTGCGCTCAGGTCCTGCAGTTCGCTCATGCCGGTTCGATCCTTCGGGGGCGCCACGATAGCAAAGGCGATGGCCACTGGTTCAGCACGGTGCTACCTCCCGTCACCACCGCCGGTGTACGCTCGGGGCACGTACCCGGAAGCGAGGCTGGCATGAAGACGATCCTGGTGGCCGGTTCCAAGGGCGGGGTGGGCAAGACCACCGTCGCCACCCACCTGGCCGCGTACGCGGCATTGCAGGGCAAGGCCACGGTGATCGCCGATGCCGACCCGCAGGGCTCCAGCACCCGCTGGGCACAACGGCGGGCAGGGCTGGAAAGCGCGGTGCTCCCCATCGATGTGTATCGGAAGAAGCAGTGGGCGCAGAAGCTGCCCGACGGTACCGATACCGTCATCATCGATGCACCGGCCGGTGCGCTGGCCGACGATATCCCCCATTTCCTGGACGCGGCCGACGCCGTGGTGGTGCCGGTGCTGCCCTCGGCGCTGGATATCGAAGCCATCGTCGGCTTCCTCAACAGCCTGGCCCAGAACCCGCGCGTGCACAGCCGCAAGCTGCCGGTGGGGCTGGTCCTCAACCGCACCAAACCCTGGACCCAGACTTCGCAGCAGGCGCTGCAGATGCTGGCCGAATGGCCATACCCGGTGGTCGCGCAGCTGCGTGACAGCCAGAGCTACGTGGTCATGACCGGCCTGGGCCGCAGCCTGTTCGACTATCGCTCCGCCCAGGTGCGCGAACACCAGGCCGACTGGGAGCCGCTGCTGTCCTGGCTCAAGCTTTGATGCCTGCCTCACTTCTCCTGCTGCATCCTCTTCTCCATGGAAACCCGCGATGCGTGAACTGATCCTGCTGCGCCATGCCCATGCCGAACCCGCCGTTTCCGGCCAGGCCGACCTCGACCGGCCGCTGTCGCCGGTGGGGCTCGCCGAGGCCGAAGCCGCCGGCAAGTGGTTGAAGGAAAACAACCTGCTGCCCGACTGCGTGCTGTGCTCGCCGTCGCGACGTACCCGCGAGACCCTGGAAGCGGTGATGACGGCCATCGGCTATGTCGAAAAGCGCCTGGAAGACCGGATCTACGAAGCCACCCCGGGCACCCTGGCGGCGCTGGTGGACGAGCGTCGTGACCTGGACCGGGTGCTGATCGTCGGCCACAACCCGGGCCTGGAGCAGCTGGTGGCCCTGATGACCGACGGCACCAGCAGTGACTATCGCGGCATGCCGCCGGGCGGCGTGGCCGTGCTTGGCTTCCCGCGCGAGGCCTCGATCGAACCCGGCGTGGCCAGCCTGAACGCGTTCTGGTGGCCGTGATCCGATGAGCCTGGCGCGGCGCAGCCGCTTCCTGCTGCCCGCGTTGCTGGCGCTCGGCCCGGCCTGGGCCGCGGCGCCCCCACCGACCCCGTTGCCGCCCGTGTCCGCCGAGGCGCCACGGGTATTGCGCCTGGATACCCAGCGCTCGCGGATCGGCTTCGAGGTGCGCACCCGATTCGGCCAGCGCATCGAAGGCGTGTTCCCGCACTTCGAGGGGCGTATCGAGATCCTGTCCGACGGCCGTCACCAGGTGCACCTGAAGATGTTCACCCGCTCGGTGGAGATCCCCGGCAAGGCGCGCTATACCGGCTGGATGCGCGGCGAGGAGTTCTTCGATGCCGGGCGCCATCCGGTGGTCGAGTTCGACTCGCTGCCCTACTGGCCGGAGACTGTGGAGCAGGGCGGCGCCATCAACGGCAGGCTGACCCTGCGCGGCATCAGCCACCCCGAGTCATTGCAGGTCGAGAAGGCGGAGTGCGCCCGACCCGGCTATGATTGCGACGTCGTCAGCCGCGGTACCGTGCAGCGAGGCCGGTATGGAATGGACAGCTGGCAGCTAGCCTTGAGTGACCGAGTGACCTTCGTATTGCGTGCGCGCCTGAGCGAGGCGCCGAAACCGTGAACCTCCTGCTGCGCGTCCTGGCGCTGGCAACCGTGTTGCTGGGCAGCGGTTGTGCATCGCTCTCGCATGCCGAGCGTGACCGTGCCGAAGCGATTGCCGTGCAGGCGCGCTCGACCGACGTCGACTGCCAGCGCGCCGACCGCTGCGCGCAGGACTCGCCGTTGCGTGCGCTGGCGGGCCGGGCGTTCACCGAATCCACCCCGGAACAGCCACGCCACTACGCCACCCTGCTCGACGAGGGCGAGGGCGCCCTGGTCGCGCGCCTGAACCTGCTGCGCAGCGCCACCCGCAGCATCGACCTGCAGACCTACATCTTCGACAAGGACGACAGTGCCCGGCTGGTCATCGACGAGCTGCTGGCCGCGTCGCGGCGCGGGGTGAAGGTGCGGGTGCTGATCGACCAGCTCTCGGCAATCTCCGACCTGCAGATCCTCGGCGCCCTGTCCGGCGCGCACCAGAACTTCCAGCTGCGGGTCTACAACCCGACCTTCGGCAAGGCCCGGCTGAACTACTTCGACTATGCCGGCAGCGTGCTGTGCTGCTTCCGCCGCTTCAACCAGCGCATGCACAACAAGCTGCTGGTGATCGACGATGCGATCGGCGTGGTTGGCGGCCGCAACTACCAGGACGACTATTACGACTGGGACCGCGAGTACAACTTCCGCGACCGCGACGTGCTGATCGCCGGCCCGGAGGCGCGGGCGATGGCGGCCAACTTCGATGCCTTCTGGCGCGCCAGGCGCAGCGTGCCGGCCGAGCGCCTGAACGATGTCGGCCGCACCCTGCTGCGCGAGGGCGTGCCGACCCTGCCGCCGGCCAGCTTCCGCCGCCCCGAGCGGGTGGAGCGGGTCAGTGCCGAAGCCAATGACATGGACTTCGTCAGCCGTTCCTTCGTCGATACCGCGTTGCCGGTGGCCTCGGTGCGCTATGTCGCCGACCTGCCGCGCAAGCACCGGCGCGAGAAGGCCGATGCGCCGCTGGCCGGGCAGCACGTGACCGAGCCGCAGCTGGATGCGCTGATCGCCGGCGCGCAGAAGGAAGTGATCCTGCAGACGCCGTACCTGGTGCTGTCCAAACCGGCGCAGAAGCTGTTCCGCGAGCTGCGCAAGCGACCGCAGCCGCCGCGCGTGGTGGTGTCCAGCAACAGCCTGGCGGCGACCGACAACCCGATCGTCTATGCGCTGTCGTACAAGTACAAGCGGCGCAACATGCGCGAACTGGGCTTCAACATCTTCGAATACAAGCCGTTCCCGCTGGATGCACCGGTCGATTACCGCAACCTGCTGCCCGACCCGATCGCCGCGCCGGAAGGCGACGACGACGGCGGGCGCAACCCGCTGATCGGCGGCAGTGCTGCCGGCAGCAATGCCGGCGACCGTCGCGATCGCGATGAGCACCCGGCACCCGCCGGCAAGCAGGGGCCGGTGAACCATCCGCGCACCGGCAGTGCCTACCAGAACGCGCGCGAGCGCCGCCGTGCGGCCGGCAGCGAGGTCGAGACCCGCCTGCTGCGCACCGAGACCCGGCCCTCGTTCCTGGGCAGCAAGGCGGTCAACAAGCCGTTGCCGGTCACCCGCAAGGGCGCGCGCATGGGCCTGCATGCCAAGTCGCTGGTGGTCGATCGCCGCATCGGCGTGGTCGGCACCCACAACTTCGATCCGCGCAGCGAGAACTACAACACCGAAGGCGCGGTGATCATTGACGACCCGGCCTTCGCCGAGCAGCTGGCCGAAAGCATCCTGCGCGACACCCACCCGCAGAACTCGTGGACGGTGGCGCCGCGGGCAAAGCCGCCGGTGCTGTCCGGGCTCAACTACAGCGTCGGCAAGGCCTCCGAAGCACTGCCGATCCTCGACTTCTGGCCGTGGCGCTATGCCACCGACTACGAGTTCAAGCCCGGCCCGGACTGCCCGCAGCCGTTGCCCCGGCAGGACCCGGGCTTCCACCGCTGCTATGTCGCCGTGGGTGATTTCCCCGAGGTCAATGTCGGCCCGAAGTGGCTGCTGGTACGCATGCTGACCGCATTCGGCGCCGGCCTCGTTCCCATCCTCTGAAGGTGCCCGCATGACCCAGGTGTTCCGCGAAGCCGTTTCCCTCGAGCAGCTCAACACGCTCAGCCGCAACACCGCGATCGCGTCGCTGGGCATCGTCTTCAGCGCGGCCGGTGACGACTGGCTGCAGGCCACCATGCCGGTGGACGAGCGCACCCGCCAGCCCTACGGCATCCTGCATGGCGGCGCGTCGGTGGTGCTGGCCGAGACCCTGGGCAGCAGCGCCGGCAACCTGTGCGTGGATACGGCCAAGCAGATCTGCGTGGGGCTGGAAATCAACGCCAACCACGTGCGTGCGGTGCGTTCGGGCACGGTCACCGGCACCGCCCGCGCGCTGCACGTGGGCCGCAGCACCCAGCTGTGGGAGATCCGCATCGAGGACGAGCAGGGCCGGTTGGTGTGCATCTCGCGGCTGACCCTGGCGGTGGTGGCGGCCGGCCACGGCTGAGCCCCGGACGGGCGGTGACGGCAGCGGAACCCAGCGTTCCCTGCCGATTGCCCCGGTCGATGGGTGTTATGGCCTAAATCGGCTGGCAGCGATGACGGCCCTCCGGTATCGTGCGCGGATGACTTCCCCCACTCCGGCCCCCCGCGGCGGCGTGGCGCGTGTGTGCCGTTACCTGTACCGCGTACCGCTGCTGTTGGTCCACATCATCGTGTTCCTGCCGCTCATCCTGATCGGCATGCTTCGGCCGTGGGGCGAACTGCGCGTGGGCGAGGCGACCCTGGGGGCCAAAGTGGTCAACTGGTGGCAGGGGGGGCTGATGTGGATCTTCGGCTTCCGCCTGGTGCAGATCGGCAGGCCGCTGCCCGGCGCCGTGCTGTTCGTCGCCAACCACGTCAGCTGGGTCGACATCTGCATCCTGCACAGCCAGCGCATGATGGGCTTCGTCGCCAAGCGCGAGATCGCCAGCTGGCCGCTGGTCGGGTGGCTGGCCGCGCGCGGGCAGACCATCTTCCACCAGCGCGGCAACACCGAATCGCTCGGTGGCGTGATGCAGGTGATGGCCGATCGCCTGCGCGAAGGCAAGGCAGTGGGCGTGTTCCCCGAAGGGCGTACCCGCGGTGGCCACGAAGTGGGCCCGTTCCATGCACGCATCTTCCAGGCGGCGGTTGAGACCGGCGTGCCGGTGCAGCCGGTGGCTCTGGTGTACGGGCTCAAGGGCGACGCGCAGACCATTGTCGCGTTCGGCCCCGGCGAGAGTTTCTTCGCCAATTTCCTGCGCCTGCTCGGTGAGCCGGCGCGGCGTGCGGAAGTGCATTTCCTGGCACCGATCGGTGCGCAGGACCTGGAAGGCCGTCGGCGCATCGCGGAGACGTCGCGCGCGCGCATCGTGGCGGCCATGAGCACGCAGTGAGGGTGCGGTGGCCCTGATCCCGCCACCCGTCCTGGACGCCGGCACGCCGACGCTGCACGCGGCTGACTACCAGCCACCGCGCTGGCTGCGCAATCCGCACCTGCAGTCGATGCTCAGCTCCAGCCGCATGCGCCTGCAGCGCGGCCTGCTGCTGCTGGCCGCGACCGGCGCGATCAGCGAAGAACTGATCCTCGACGGCGGCGACGGCGTGCGCCTGCAGGGCTGGCACAGCCATGTCGAAGGCCGCGAACCCAAGGGCATGGCCCTGCTGCTGCACGGCTGGGAAGGCAGTGCCGAATCCAGCTACATGCGCATGGCGGCCGCGCGCATGCTCGAACAGGGCTTCGACGTGGTGCGGCTGAATTTCCGCGACCACGGCAATACCCATCACCTCAACCCCGGCATCTTCCACTCCAACCTGATCGACGAAGTGGTGCATGCCGCAGGCGATATCGCCCAGCGCTGGCCGCAGCTGCCGCTGGTGGCCGCCGGCTACTCGCTGGGCGGCAACTTCGTGCTGCGCCTGGCCCTGCGTGCGCCGGCGGCCGGCGTGCCGCTGCTGCGCGTCGCCTCGGTATGCCCGGTGCTGGACCCGGCGCTGACCATGGAGAGCATCGAGAACGGCCCGGCAATGTACGACTGGTACTTCCGCCGCAAGTGGGCCGGTTCGTTGCGGCGCAAGCGCGACCTGTTCCCCGAACTGAGCGACTGCGACGACCGCGTGCTGAAGCTGGACATCCGCGCGTTGACCGCCTGGCTGGTCGAGCGCCACACCAGTTTCGGCTCGTTGCAGGCCTATTTCGACGGCTACTCGATTGCCGGCGACCGCCTGTCCTCGCTGCAGGTGCCGGCCGACATCCTGATGGCGCAGGACGACCCGGTGATCCCGTACGCGACCTTCAGCGACTGGCAGCTGCCGCGCCAGGCGCACCTGGAAACCGCCTGCTGGGGCGGCCACTGTGGCTTCCTGGAAAACTGGCGCGGTGACGGCTTCTCCGAGCGCTGGGTGGCGCAGCGCCTGCAGCGCGTGCTGCAAGGCTGAACCGGCACGGGCGCGCAGGCCGCTACAATGCGGGTTTGCCCTTGAACCGGACCGCCATGCAAGACCAGATCATCCAAGCGTTGCGCCAGAACGAGGCCGACCAGGCCGTGCAGCTGGCCCAGGCGTGGACCCGTGATGAACCCGGCCAGGCCGAGGCCCACCGCTGGCTGGCGCTTGCGCTGCAGCAGCAGGGCAAGGCCGAGGACGCGATGGAGGCCCTGCAGCAGGCGCTGCAGCTGGCCCCGGACAATGCCCAGCTGCACCTGCAGCACGCCGGCCTGCTGCTGGCCCTGCGCCAGTTCGACGGCGCTGGCGAAGCACTGACGCGCACCACCGGGCTGGACCCGAACGCCTTCGCTGCCTACCTGATGCAGGCCCACCTGGCGATCGGCCGCAACGATTTCGATGAAGCGCAGCGCCTGTCCACCCTGGCCTCGCGTGTCGAACCGGACCACCCGGAACTGCTGACCATCGACGGCATGATCGCGCTGCGCCGCGATGATGCCGATCGCGCGCTGACGCTGCTGTCGGCTGCCAACCAGGCCCAGCCCAACGACATTCGCGTGCTCTACGCACTGGGCTTCGCCTACCTGGGCAAGAACATGCTGGCCTTCGCCGAGCAGGCGTTCCGCCGCGTGCTGGAACTGAACCCGACCATCGCCTCGCTGCATGGCCTGGTGGTGCAGCTGGCCATGCGCCAGGGCAACCTGGACGCTGCCGCCGAAGCGATGCAGATCGCGCTGCAGCAGCAGGGCCTGGATACGCCCTCGATGCGCCGCCTGGCCGGCGAACTGGCACTGCGCGGCGGCCAGCCGCTGCAGGCGCTGGAGCACCTGCTGCCGTTGCTGGAATCGCTGCCTGACGACCGCGACGTACTGCAGTTGCTGCTGATGTCCTGGCAGCGCCTGGGCCGCGAAGACGAGGCCCGCGCACGCCTGGATGCCGCCCTGGAGCAGCACCCGCAGCTGCACGACCTGTGGCTGGCACGCCTGGCGGTGGAAGAGGTCGGCAGTGCCACCGCCGCCGCCACGGTCGAGCGCTGGATGGACGCGATGCCGGGCCACCTGCCGGCGCTGGAAGCGCGCCTGCGCCTGCACGACATGGTGGGCGAACACGCCCAGGCCGAAGCGATCGCCGAGCGCATCGTCAACCTCGAACCGGGCCGCGTCAGCGGCGAAACCCGCCTGGTCGAAGGCCTGCTACAGCGCGATCCGGCCGCCGCGGTCGCCCGCGTGCAGGCGCTGATCGACATGGCACCGGAAGGCCACCGCGCCGACCTGCGCACCTGGCTGGGTGAGATCCAGGATCGCGCCGGGCAGCACGAAGACGCGCTGCAGACCTGGCTGGCACTGCAGGCCGACCAGGCACCGCAGCGCCTGCCGCTGCCGCCGCAGGCCAAGGCGCCGCCGAGCTGGCCGGACAAGGGCGAGATCGACGGTGATGCCACTTCCGCGCCGATCTTCCTGTGGGGCGCGCCGGGTTCGGGCGTGGAGCGCGTGGCGACCGGCCTGGCCGCCGCCAGCCCGGTGCTGCGCAGCGACCGCTATACCTCCAACGCACCCGACGACGCGTTCCAGAACTACCACACGCTGCAGGACCTTGCCTCGGGCGTGCTGACCCCGGAGCGGCTGGTGCAGCGCTGGCGCGAACAGCTGCCGTCGCGCGGCGTGCAGGACGACGCGATCATCGACTGGCTGCTGTGGTGGGACAACGCGCTGCTGTGGGCGCTGCGCCCGCAGCTGCCGCAGGGCCGCCTGCTGGTGGTGCTGCGCGATCCGCGCGACATGCTGCTGGACTGGGTGGCCTACGGTGCCGCCGCACCGCTGGCAATGACCTCGCTGGCCGAAGCCAGCGAATGGCTGGCGCGCGCGCTGGCCCAGGTCGCCGCCCTGCACGAGGACGATCTGTACCCGCAGGTGCTGCTGCGCATCGACCAGATCGGCAACGATCCGCAGGCGATGGCCGAACTGCTGGGCCGCCTGTTCGAGCGGCCGATGCCGCCAGCCGCGCAACTGGGTGCGCCGCGCTTCCCGCCGGGCCACTGGCGCAACTACCGCGACGTGATGAGCGCCGCCTTCGCCAAGCTCACCCCGATCGCGGTGCGCCTGGGTTATCCGGAAGAGTGAGGACACGCCGATGCAACTGAGCAGCCACAGCCTGACCAACGGTGCACCGATCGACCGCGAATTCGCCGCCGGCGATGCCGCGGGCTTCGCACCGGACCGCAATCCGCACCTGGCCTGGAGCGATGTGCCGGAGGGCACCCGTTCGTTCCTGCTGGTGTGTGTCGATCCGGACGTGCCGACCGTGCCGGAGACGGTCGGCCGCACCGACATGAGCGTGCCGCGCGACCAGCCGCGCTGTGATTTCGTGCATTGGGTAATGGCCGACATTCCGGCCTCGGTGCGCGAGATCGCCGCAGGCAGCTGCAGCGACGGCTTCGTGGTGAAGGGCAAGTCCAAACCGGCCGGCCCGGCCGGCAGCCGCCAGGGCCTGAACGACTTCACCGGCTGGTTCGCAGGCAATCCGGACATGGCCGGTGACTACCTGGGCTATGACGGCCCGTACCCGCCGTTCAACGACGAACGCCTGCACCATTACTTCTTCCGCGTGTTCGCGCTGGACGTGGCATCGCTGCAGCTGCCGGCACGCTTCACCGCCGCCGACGCCTACCGCGCCATGCACGGCCACGTGCTCGCCGAAGCGGCACTGCACGGCACCTACACGTTGAACCCGGCGCTGGGCTGAGAGCCCTTGTAGGGCCGGGGCATGCCCGGCTTTGCTTGCTGCAGAGTCGAGCCATGCTCGACTTTGCCTTGTAGAGCCGAGCCCATGCTCGGCTGCTTCTGCTACGCAATGGACCTGCAGTAAACAGCAAACCCTGCCAGGAACGCATCCGCTTCGGCGCGATGCACTTCCGACTGAAGCACCTCGAAGATCTCCTCCGGTTCCAGGCCCAGCACCGGTACACGCAGGAACAGCGTTGTACTGAACGCGGCACTGACCGTGGACAGCACCGCGCGAAGTGCCTGCAGCATGTCCTCGCCACGATGGGACGCATGCACTAACGCAATGGGCCGACCGACGATCTGGTCGCCGGATACGAGCCAGTCGATCGCATTCTTCAATCCGCCGGGAATGCCACGCACGTATTCAGGGCTGCACACCAGCACACCGTCGCTGCGGGCGATGGCCGCCTTGAAGCGCGTCACGCTGCAGGGTTCATCGGTGCCTTCCAGATCGGGGGAGAACACCGGAAGTTCGCCGACCCCGGCGTAGACCTCGATCTCCATGCCGGGCGGCGCGATGGCTTTCAGGGCCACCAGCAGAGCGGTGTTGGTCGACTGCCGGCGCGCGCTGCCGGATATGGCGAGAATCTTCATCGTGGCAAGGCTGGCACGTGGGGCTGCGTCGACGCTACAGAACGTAGAAGGGCGACCTCGTGGCTGCCCTTCTGTTTATTTACTTCTTCTCGATGGCCGACTCGACCACCATGTCCAGCACGTACGCCTGCGACGGCGCATCGGCCGGCGGGTTCTTCACTTCGTAGCGCTTCACGCGCACCACGTTGCGCACGCCGTCTTCGTGGGTGTAGCCCTCGATGGTGCCGTAGAAGTTCTCGAACTTGCCCGGCTCACCCTGCTTCAGGCCCTTGTCGTCGAACTTCACTTCGCGCACCTGCAGGCACTGGTAGTCCGGGATCAGCGGGTGCGAGCACTTCTGCGTCTTGGCGGCCACTTCCAGGAACACGGTTTCGCCGGCGCCGCCGTAGCGGGTTTCAGCGGTCGGCTCCGGGTTGAACACCAGCACGTCGCCCTTGGCGTTGGTCAGCGTCAGCTTGCCATCGGCATCCTGCTCGGCCTTCAGCTCGCCCTGCAGGCGGCTCGACACGGCTTCGTCCAGCGCCATCAGCGCCTTGTCGGTGCAGGCCATCATGGTCGAGGCCATCGCGCTGACCGTCAGCTTGCCGTCGGCCAGGGTGTAGCCGCCGCCCATGCGGTTGCAGGTGTTGCTGACCGACAGTCGGCCATCTGCGAAGTCCAGGGTGACCGGCTTGTCTTCGCGGGCGAACAGCGCGTCGATGCGCTTGCCGTCGGCGCCGGTGGCCTGCTGCAGCAGCCAGTGCTGGCTCTGCAGGCGCTGCGCATCCAGGTGCGCCAGCGTCTGCTGGTCTGCTGCCTTGGCCGCGGCCGGGGCCACGTCGTCGCCGCCGGTGCCGGCCGGGGCCGGGGTCTGGCTGCAGGCGGCCATCAGGGCCAGCGGGAGGAGCAGGGTGAGCTTGCGGTTCATGGTGATTCTCCTTGGGGAACCGTGGGGGAAACGGGGTGGGGCCGGCAACGGGGTTACCGTACCCCGGCGCTGTTCAGCTGCCGGAGGGCAACCACAGCAGCAGCGCCGCGCCCAGTGCGATGCGGTAGATCGCGAAGGCGGTGAACCTGTGCGACTTGATGTAGCCCATCAGCCACTTCACTACGACGAAGCCGGTGATGGCCGCGGCAAGGAAGGCCACGCCCACGTCGGCCCAGTCCTCGCTGCCCAGCTGCCCGGCCTTGGCCATTTCCAGGAAGGTGTAGGCGCTGGCGGCGAACATGGTGGGAATGCCGACCAGGAACACGAACTCGGCGGCGGCGGCGCGGCGGCTCAGGCCCAGCAGCATGGCCAGGAAGATCGCCGAGGCCGAGCGCGAGGTGCCGGGGAACACGCCGGCCACGACCTGTGCCAGGCCCACGCCGATCGCCACCGTCCAGGTCACCTGGTCGCGGTCGGGCAGGCGCGCGGTGTAGGCCTCCACCAGCAGCATCCAGACACCACCGATGATCAATGCCCAGGCCACCGGGCTGACCGTCTCCGGCAGCGACCAGCCGGCCTTGCGCACCACCAGGCCGACCACGGCGGTGACCAGGAAGGCGGCGCCCAGCTTGAACACGTACTCACGGTTCTCGCGCTGGTTGAAGCCGGTGGCCAGCTGCAGCAGGCGCTGGCGGAACACCAGCACCACGGCCACGATCGCGCCGGCCTGGATGACGATGTTGAAGAAGTCCGAGCGGGCACCCAGCCAGTGCTGGGCGATGAGCAGGTGGCCGGTGCTGGAGATCGGCAGGAATTCGGTCAAGCCTTCGAGGATGCCCAGCAGCAGGGCGGAGAGCAGGTCGGACATGGACGGTGCGTGACGCGCGGCGGAAGGAAGAAGGTCGAGAGGATAGACGATCCCTGCCGCACCAAACGGGTGCGTCTGGTGGCAGGTGCACCCGTTTGGTGCGCACCGTTCTGCACCGCCACGGAGCGCCCTTTTTGAAATCAATGACTTGCGGCCAGCGAAAAGTTGGCACGGTCGTTGCTGTACCTCAGCAGGCATTCATCCCCATCCGAGGTCGTACCGATGTCCGTGGAAAACGTTGAGAAGCTGATCAAGGACAACCAGATCGAGTTCGTCGATCTGCGTTTCGTGGATATGCGTGGCGTCGAGCAGCACGTCACCTTCCCGGTCAGCATTGTCGAACCGTCGCTGTTCGAAGAAGGCAAGATGTTCGACGGCAGCTCGATCGCCGGCTGGAAGGGCATCAACGAATCGGACATGGTCCTGCTGCCCGACACCACCAGCGCCTACGTCGACCCGTTCTACGCAGATCCGACCATCGTGATCAGCTGCGACATCCTCGATCCGGCCACCATGCAGCCGTACGGCCGCTGCCCGCGCGGCATCGCCAAGCGCGCCGAGGCCTACCTGAAGTCCTCCGGCATCGCCGAAACCGCGTTCTTCGGCCCGGAGCCGGAGTTCTTCATCTTCGACTCGGTCCGTTTCGCCAATGAAATGGGCAACACCTTCTTCAAGGTCGATTCCGAAGAAGCCGCCTGGAACAGCGGCGCCAAGTACGACGGCGCCAACAGCGGCTACCGCCCGGGCGTGAAGGGCGGCTACTTCCCCGTGCCGCCGACCGACACCCTGCACGACCTGCGCGCCGAGATGTGCAAGACCCTGGAACAGGTCGGCATCGAAGTGGAAGTGCAGCACCACGAAGTGGCCACCGCCGGCCAGTGCGAGATCGGCACCAAGTTCAGCACCCTGGTGCAGAAGGCCGATGAACTGCTGCGCATGAAGTACGTGATCAAGAACGTCGCGCACCGCAACGGCAAGACCGTTACCTTCATGCCCAAGCCGATCGTGGGCGACAACGGCAGCGGCATGCACGTGCACCAGTCGCTGTCCAAGGGCGGCACCAACCTGTTCTCCGGTGACGGCTACGGTGGCCTGAGCCAGCTGGCGCTGTGGTACATCGGCGGCATCTTCAAGCACGCCAAGGCCATCAATGCCTTCGCCAACTCGGGCACCAACAGCTACAAGCGCCTGGTGCCGGGCTTCGAGGCGCCGGTGATGCTGGCCTACTCGGCCCGCAACCGTTCGGCGTCGTGCCGCATTCCGTGGGTGTCCAACCCGAAGGCGCGCCGCATCGAAATGCGCTTCCCGGACCCGATCCAGTCCGGCTACCTGACCTTCACCGCACTGATGATGGCCGGCCTGGACGGCATCAAGAACCAGATCGACCCGGGTGCACCGAGCGACAAGGACCTGTACGACCTGCCGCCGGAGGAAGAGAAGCTGATCCCGCAGGTCTGCTCCTCGCTGGACCAGGCGCTGGAAGCGCTGGACAAGGACCGCGAGTTCCTGAAGGCCGGCGGCGTGATGAGCGATGACTTCATCGACGGCTACATCGCGCTGAAGATGCAGGAAGTGACCAAGTTCCGCGCGGCCACCCACCCGCTGGAATACCAGCTGTACTACGCCAGCTGACCGGATGCGATGGCGGTGGGTTCCCCCTCCCACCCGCCGCCATCGCTTCCGTTTTCGCGGCTGGGGAGCCGCGGTCAGATCGGGGTCGGATCCCGTTCGTTTACGAATGGGCGCTGATCCCTATCCAGGGGCAAGAGAGAGACCGGATACGCGACCAGGGCCGCCCTCCCTCCCGCGTCGGTCGTGCAAGGAGAGAGGCACGGCCGTCCCGGCCCTGTACGTGTCCGGTGCAACAGCCACGGTCATCATCCTGATGACCCGTGGTTGCCTGATGCCAACGCGCGCTGGCGCGCTGGCCCCATCCACCCTCGGGACATGCGCATGAAACTGATCTCCGCCATCATCCGACCGTTCAAGCTCGACGAGGTCCGCGAGGCCCTGTCCGATGCAGGCGTGTCGGGCATCACCGTGACCGAAGTGAAAGGTTTCGGTCGCCAGAAGGGCCACACCGAGCTGTATCGCGGCGCCGAGTACGTCGTCGATTTCCTGCCCAAGATCAAGATCGAAACGGTGGTCACCGACGAGCGTGCCGACGCGGTGATCGAAGCGATCCAGTCGTCGGCAGGCACCGGCAAGATCGGTGACGGCAAGATTTTCGTCACCGCCGTCGAACAGGTCATCCGCATCCGCACCGGCGAAATCGGTGCCGACGCGCTGTAACCCCCTTCCGGAGATTCCCCCCATGAAGATGCGCCTTCTCACCGGGTGGCAAGCCCGGTTCCATCTGGTGTGCCTGTTGATGCTGCTCAGCGCACTGGCCGCCGGTGCCTGGCCGGGCAGCGCCCATGCCCAGGCCCAGGTATCGCCGTTGCCGAGCGAAAGCGTGGCGGTCGAGCCGCTGCACGATGCGGCCGCCACCGCCGCGGCGCCGGCCGTGGCCGAAGCGGCCGCCGCCTATGATCGTGGCGACGTCGCCTGGATGCTCACCTCGACCCTGCTGGTGCTGTTGATGGTGGTACCGGGCCTGGCCCTGTTCTACGGCGGCCTGGTGCGTTCGAAGAATGTGCTGTCGGTGCTCAGCCAGATCCTGGTGGTGTTCTCGCTGGTGCTGCTGCTGTGGGTGGCCTATGGCTACAGCGCGGTGTTCAGCGCCGGCAATCCGTTCTTCGGCTCGTTCACCGAATTCGCCTTCCTCAAGGGCTTCACCCCGGAGTCGGTGGGCAACACGCCGATCAAGGGCCTGCCGGACTATCTGTTCGTCGCGTTCCAGTCGACCTTTGCCGGCATCACCACCGCGCTGATCGTCGGTGCCTTCGCCGAGCGCATCAAGTTCCGCGCGGTGCTGCTGTTCTCGGCGCTGTGGTTCACCCTCAGCTACATCCCGATGGCACATATCGTCTGGGGTGGCGGCTACCTGGGTGAGCTGGGTGCCATCGACTTCGCCGGCGGTACCGTGGTCCACATCAACGCGGGCGTCGCCGGCCTGGTCGGCGCGTGGTTCGTCGGCAAGCGCCTGGGCTATGGCCAGACCGCGCTGAAGCCACACAATGTGCCGTTTACCTACATCGGCGCGATGCTGCTGTGGGTGGGCTGGTTCGGCTTCAACGCTGGCTCGGCAGCAGCGGCCGACACCGTGGCCTCGCTGGCCTTCCTCAACACCGTGCTGGCCACCGCTGCCGCCGTGCTTGGCTGGACGCTGGTGGAAGCGATCGGCAAGGGCAAGCCGTCGGCACTGGGCGCTGCGTCGGGTGCGGTGGCCGGGCTGGTCGGCATCACCCCGGCCTGTGGCACCGTCGGGCCGCTTGGCGCGATCGTGATCGGCTTCGTCGCTGGCGTGGTCTGCGTGTGGGGCGTGACCGGCCTGAAGCGCCTGCTGAAGGTGGACGACACCGCCGACGTGTTCGGTGTGCATGGTGTCGGCGGCATCGTCGGCGCGATCCTCACCGGCGTGTTCAGTGCGCAGTCGCTGGGCGGCACAAAGGCCGATCTGGATATCGCCCATCAGGTCTGGGTGCAGGTGGTCAGCGTCGGCCTGACCGTGGTGTGGTCGGCGGTGGTGACCGCGGTCATCCTGCTGGTGGTCAAGGTCGTGGTCGGCCTGCGCGTGACCGAAGAAGCAGAGCGCACCGGCCTGGATGTGACTTCGCACGGCGAGTCCGCCTACGAGGCCTGACGTGGCGGCGCACTGACGTGGTGGGTGCCGACCGTTGGTCGGCACTTCTACAGCTCTGGTGGGTGCCGAGCTTGCTCGGCACTGTTCCTGCTCTGGTGGGTGCCGACCGTTGGTCGGCACAGCGGGTAGCCCATCCACGCATGGCGTGGCTCTACCGTTCCTGCTCCAATGGCTGTCTGCAGGTGGGCGTGTACACGCCTCCAACGACCTCGATGGACTACAGAACGGAGTAGGCGTGATCCAGGCGACTTCCGCAGCAGTGATGGAAGACATCGAATGGTATGTCTACCTGCTGACCCTGGACGACTACAGTCCGCATGCGCTGGTGCGTAGTGTGGCCGGCGCAGGAGATCGAGAACACTGGAGCTTCGCTGTGGAGCTCACCTGTCGCTGCCTTTCCTCCGGTCTGTGGCGACTCTCCTACGGCCTGCCTCCGGAGCTGGGGCTTTCCAGCATCGATCGTCGATCCGAGCACCAGCAGTCTGATCAACATCACGGTGCCTGGAGCACGTGCATTGGATCCGGGCTTTGTGATCCGACAGGTGCTTCCGGATGGATTCGGTGGATTCTCAGTCTCAACCAGAGGCTGGGGTACGGGTTCGCGTCCAATGTTCAACTCGAATTGGTGGGCCAAGTGTGGAGTTCCAATACGCGCGATACTGGTGGCGAAGTTGGCAAGTTGCGGTGGCCTTGGAGTACTTTTCCCTCAAGGCAGAAATGCATGAGCTACCGGGGCTCTGATGGAAAGATGGTGGAGATCTGCCAGTGAGTGAGCGTGAGTTGGGGGCAAAGATTGTGTCTGTGATTGCCAGCTCCGTGCTTGGAGCGGCTCTATTCATAGGCATTCCGCTGAGTTCTCGGATAGGCAGCTTTTCGCAGGCTGCAATTTTCACATCGCTGGTTTGCGCCATAGCCGCTGTGTCGGGCCTCATCTTCGGTGTGCCCGGGGTTATGCTTGTGGACAAGTTTCTTCCGCGGTTCAAAGCTCGTTATGTTGTAGCTGCACCAATCTGTGCCTTGTTGGCGTGGCTCGCGTTCGAGGGTGCCTTCTCTCCTGGCGCTTGGATAAAGGTCTGGACCAGTCCTTCCTTTTGGTTTGGGTGGGCTCCCAGGCGCGCTGGCATCATGCTTTTCATCGGGTTGGCCGTGGGTGCCTTCTACATGTTGATCTGGCCGCGGATTGGACGAATGATGAAGGTCAACACGGCCTTGTGACTGAGGGCGATGGAATCGGGTGCCTGTGCGCAGCAAGGTGGCGGCGGCAAATAGCCAGGCATACAGCGGCGCGGGGAAGTAGGGGGCATCGATGAGTACAACCGTGCACTGAACGCAGTGACGACGGCGCTGGTGGGCGGTGTGGCGGGACAGGGCGCTGGCCAGGCCGCGTCCAATGCACTGGCGCCCTATGCCGCTCACTTCATCGGCAGCACGCTTGACCCGAACCACGGCAGCGACCCCAATGCGACTCTGCAACTGCTGTCGCATGCGGTGTTGGGTGCGCTGCTGGCGGAAGCCGATGGTGGCAGTGCGGGAACCGGAGCGGTGTCCGCGGCCGGCGGCGAGTTGGCCGCGAAGGTACTGACTAATACATTGACCGGCGGAGACCCCTCCAAGCTGAGCCCGGAGCAGAAAGAGATGGTGCTGGCGTTGTCGCAGGCAGTTGGCGCACTGGCGGGCGGGCTGTCGGAGCAAAAGAAGGTCACGAAATGAGTGCTAGTGATGTGAAAGATGCTGGAAGAATTTCCGTTCAGGCTGCATATGTATTGATGTGCGTGTTCCTTCAGAAGTATATGGAGAGGGGGGAGGGGCAGGACACTCTTGTTGATCTGTTATCTTCGGGAGGGTCATTTCTATGGGCGAATGGCTTGCCCAACGATCCGGCAATGTGGGATGACTGGTGTGATGCATTTGCAGAGGTTGTCACCGTGGGGAGTGCTCTTAATTCTGAATTTTGTAGCGCACAAATTAATTCGTCGGGCGAGTACTTGGCGTTGCTGGATGCGTTCTCGGTAATGATGGTATTCCTTGAGTCGATTTTTGACCGATCTGGTGAGGATCTTCCGCTGTTCGAAGTTGTTGTTCGCCTTATGTCGCCTCTAGGTGATTCCGGTTGTCTTGATGATTCCTCTGTCTGGGCTGGGTTCTGGGCGGTTGCTTGTTCAATGGAAGTTGGGGTTAAACGGCCGCCTCGATGAAGTTGCTCGGTTTGACGGTGTTGCCAGTCTGTATGTCACCGGTCGGAGCAGTGGTGACGCGCCAAGGTAGATTTCTTCGCAATGCGGGCGCGGAGGGATTGACCAGATCGGCCACTGGCGGGATCTGAGGGGCCGTTGATGAATCATTTTGTTCAAGTTGTTATGACGGTTGTTCCCTGGGTTCACGTGTCCACGGTGTTGGAATCGATTCGGCGGCATGGCTGGGTCCGTTTCGAGGATTGAAGGTAGGTGATGAGGAACTTGGGCGTTTGGCTATTCGAATTGGAGTTTGAGATTTGGGCATGAGGTGGGGGCGTTATTGAGTTTTTTGCATGACAGCTCCCCAGTTCTCCAGCGATCCGGACGAAGCGAAGAACCACGGCTGCAGTCATGGTTACAATCCGTCCATGATCAGCCCCCGCCTTCTGGCTTCCACACTGCTGGCCCTGGCCCTTTCGGCCTGCACCGCCACCGCGCCTGTGCAGCACAACCCGCTCGCCACCTGGGTCCCATCACCCAACCAGAACGCGCGCACCCCGGTCATCATCGTCATCCACCACACCGAGCAGAAATCGGTGCAGCAGAGCCTGCATACGTTGCGCACGGCCAACAGCGGTGGGCCGGTCAGTGCGCACTACCTGATCGGCGCCGATGGCCATCGTTACCAGCTGGTGGCTGATGAGCGCCGTGCCTGGCACGCCGGCGCCGGGCGCTGGGGCACCATCACCGATCTCAATTCGGCTTCGATCGGTATCGAGCTCGACAACGATGGCCGCAGCCCGTTCAGTGCGGCACAGATCGAATCGCTGATCGTGCTGCTGCGCGATCTCACCACGCGCCTGAACATCCCGCCGCGCCAGGTGATCGGCCATGCCGACCTGGCGCCGACGCGCAAGCAGGATCCGAGCCGCTTCTTCCCATGGCAGCAGTTGGCCGAGGCCGGCTTCGGCGTGTGGCCGCGCGCCGCCGACGGCGCGGCACCGGAAGGATTCGACGCGTGGAATGCGCTGGCCCGCTTCGGCTATCCGCTCGACAACCGCGACGCCACCGTCGCTGCGTTCCACCGCCGCTTCCGTGGCCGCGACGACCTGCCGAAGACGCTGGATGCCGAAGACGCGCGCATCCTGCACTCGCTGCTGCTGCAGACGCCGTGACCCCGCGCATGAACGCTCGGCCTCGCGCTGGGTTGCCGCCCAGCGGCCGGCCCGCCACCATGGCGGCATGATCGATTCCGCCACCTTCTTCAAGCGCAAGCACTGGACCCTGTTGGCAGCGGCGGTGCTCGCCGGTTGCGCCACCACGGCTCCGCGCACGGGTTCCGAAGCGCCCACGCCGACCTCGCCGCCGGCGGCCACCTACGCCAAGGTCGGCTGGAAAGCCCTGCCAGCGGTCTCGGACAGCGATCTGCAGGCCGGCTTCGTGGCTTGGCGCAGCAGCTGCGCCCGCCTGAAAAACGACGCTGTCTGGGCCAAGCCCTGCGCCACCGCCGCAGCGGTGTCAGACAAGGACCCGGCCGCGATCCGCCAGTTCCTGCAGCGCGACCTCGATGCCTATGCGCTGCGTGCCGGTGGCCATCAGGCCGACGGACTGATCACCGGCTACTACGAGCCGATCTACCCCGGCAGCCTGACCCGCACCGACAAGGCGACGGTGCCGGTCTACGGCACGCCGGATGATCTGGTGGTGGTGCAGCTGGACAGCCTCTACCCGGAACTGAAGGGCAAGCGCCTGCGCGGGCGCGTCGAAGGCAAGGTGCTCAAGCCCTATGACGACGCCGGCACCATCGCGGCCAAGGGCGCCAAGGCGCCGGTGCTGGCCTGGCTGACCGATCCGATGGACCTGCAGTTGCTGCAGATCCAGGGGTCCGGCCGCGTGCGTCTGGCCGATGGCAAGCAGGTACGGCTGGCCTATGCGGAACAGAACGGCCACCCCTACCGTGCCATCGGTCGTTGGCTGGTGGACCAGGGCCAGCTGAAGAAGGAAGACGTCACCATGGACGCGATCCGCGCCTGGGCCCGGGCCAATCCCGCGCGCGTGCCGGAACTGCTGCGCAGCAATCCCAGCTACGTGTTCTTCGTGCGCAATCCGGACAGCCCGGAAGGCCCGCGCGGTTCACTGAACGTGCCGCTCACTGCGGGCTACAGCGTGGCGGTGGACCGTACCGTGGTGCCGCTGGGCAGCCTGCTGTGGCTGTCGACCACGCGCCCCGATGGCACGCCCGTGGTACGCCCGGTGGCTGCGCAGGACACCGGCGGCGCCATCGCCGGCGAAGTGCGCGCCGACCTGTACTGGGGCAGTGGCGATGCCGCCGGCAAGCTGGCCGGCGACATGAAGCAGAAGGGCAACATCTGGATGCTGTGGCCGAAGGGCGTGCCCCTGCCGAACTGAACCAGCAGGGGGCGGATCCCTTTCCAAAGGAAAGGGCTCTGGCCCCGGATGCCTGATAATGGCGCCATTCCGAACTTTCCGGCCGCGCCTGCGGCCAGGACCCCTGCAATGACCTACGCAAAGCACAACGCAAAACCCGGCGCGAAATCCGCCGCAAAGAAGTACTACAAGCACTGGGCCGAATCGGGCCTGGGCAAGGGCAACGTGCTGATGGAAGCGCGCGGCGACAAGATCGTGCGGCAGGTGGAAATCTACGGCACCAAGATGGTCTGGGCCGACGAGCACGCCCACAGCGATGACCGTTTCCTGCTGGCCGACCAGCCGGTGTCGTTCCTGGATTTCGACGAGGACGACGAAATCTCCGCGCGTGAATTCGAAGCCGCCTGGAAGAAGGCACGGGAAGCCACCGGCTACCCGGTGTAATCCCCCCGGCTCCCGCCCTTGTAGCGCCGAGCCTTGCTCGACGCTGCAAAAAGCGGGCATGTGAAATGTTATATGATTACATTTCACCGTAACCGCCCCTTCCCATGAAGACTCCCACCCTTGTGGCCGCCCTGGCGGCCGCACCGTTCGCCCCTGAAGCTTTCGCACAGTCCGCCGATGCCGCGCTCACCCTCGGCAAGGTGCAGGTGCACCAGCACGGTGAAGGCCAGCTCAGTGCGCACCAGGTGCTGACTTCGGTGGACGTGCTGGGTGCAGACCAGATCGAAAACCGCAACGTTTCGCACAGCTGGGAACTGCTCGGGCAGATGCCCGGCATCCAGCTCACCGAAACCCGGCAGGGCGCCGAATCGGGCAAGATCAGCTTCCGCGCCTTCAACGGCGAGGGTTACCTCAATGCCATCAAGACGCTGATCGACGGCATCCCCAGCAACGTCAACAGCGGCAACCAGCGCTTCATCGACATGCTGTTCCCGCTGGACATCAGCTACATCGAAGTGGTGCGTGGTACCAACGATCCGCGCTATGGCCTGCACAACATCGGCGGCAACGTGAACTTCGGTACGCGCCAGGGCGGCAGCTACACCGATGCGCGCCTGGCCTACGGCAGCTACAACACCCGTGATGCGCAGCTGGCGATTGGCCGCGAAGCCAATGGCTTCGCGCAGAACTACTTTGTCGGCACCCAGGCCAGCGATGGTTATCGCGACCACGACACCTCCAGGAAGTACTCGCTGGGCGGCAAGTGGTTCTTCGGCACGCTGGACGAAGGGCTGCGCATGGGCCTGACCGCGCGCGCCTACCACCATGAGGCCGACGAACCGGGCTTCATGACCGCCGAGGAACTGCGCACGCACCGCCGTGGCAGCGAGCTGCGCAACGGCAACGACGGCGATGACCGCGACATGCGCCAGATCGCCGCGCACGTCGACCTGAAGCTGTCCGACGCACTCACCTTCGGCACGCGGCTCTACTACAACCGCTATGAAGACGACCGCCGCGTGACCTTCAGCGACCTGCCCACCGGCAACCTGCCGCGCCAGCGCCGCGTGTGGGATGAACGCCAGACTGGCCTGCTCAGCACGCTGACCTGGCAGGCCAGCTCCACGCTTACTGTCGAGGGCGGCCTGAACTACGAGCAGCAGGACAACGGCTATATCCGCGAGCGCTATGCCTACGCCGAACCGACCGATTACAGCCAGCCGCCGGCGCGCGTGCAGAACGACGACCGCCACAGCTTCGACAACTGGGGCGCCTACGTGCAGGCGATCTACCAGCCCGCCGAGGCGTGGAAGATCGTGCCGGCCTATCGTATCGATCGCTTCAGTGGCAGCACGCACCTGATGAACGGCATCACCGCCCGGCTGCAGGATTACGGCAGCATCGGCCAGCCCAAGCTGAGCATCATCCACAGCCTGGGCCAGACCACCCACGTCTACGCCAACTGGGGCCGCACCTTCCAGGTGCTGACCGGGTCCACCGCACCGGCCTACCTCACCCCGGGGCAGGCGCCGATGCAGCCGTCCACCAATACGGGCATGGAGCTGGGCCTGAAGTTCCAGCCGTTCCAGGGCGCCCAGGCGCGCCTGGCGGTGTGGCAGCAGGACGCGGAAAACGAGGTATCCAACATGCCTGCCACCGGCACCACGGTCACCCTGGGCAAGACCCGCCGGCGCGGCGTGGATGCGCAGTTGAGCCTGCAGCTGGGCGATGACTGGACGGTATGGGCGTCGCACGCCTACCAGGAAGCGAAGATCACCCGCGACGACCGCGATGCCGGCATTTCCCTGCACGGCCGCGAAGTGGCCGCCACCCCGCGCCACATCAGCAATCTGGGTGTGGACTACCGCGCCAGCGACGCGCTGCGCCTCGGCCTGCAGGCACGCGCGCAGGGCGACTACTACCTTGAGGAGCGCAACGTGGCCGGCAAGTTCGGTGGCTTCGCCGTGCTCGACCTCAGTGCTGCCTATCAGCTCACCCCGCGTTTCAGCGTGGACCTGCAACTGAAGAACGTCACCGGCCGCCAGTACGCCTACGCCTGGTACGACAGCTTCTTCTGGGACAGCGCCCGCCCGATGTTCTCGCCGGCGCCGGGCCGCAGCGTATTCGTCGGCCTCAACATGAAGCTGTAGCCGGCCACGCATCGGGTAGTGGTCGAGCTTGCTCGACCTGCAGCAGGGGTCAGATCCCTTTCCGCCAGGAAAGGGCTCTGACCCCGAACCCCGCGTTTTGCACTACATTGGTGCAATGTCCGACCCCGCACCCCCGCCGTCCCTTGATGCCCTGGGCACGCCGCTGGCCTGGGCCGGGGCCGATGGCTGCATTGCCGGCTGCAATCCGGCCTTCGCCCGCTGGCTGGGCGTCAGCGTCCGGCGCCTGCTGGGTCGGCCATTGGCCGCACTGGAAGTGCAGGGCGAGGCACTTGCCCATTTCCTGGCCCGCGATGAGCGCGACAGCCTGCGCCTGAACCGGCTGGCGCTGGCGGTGCCCGGCGAGGCGCCGCGCTTCGCCGAGGGCTGGATGAGCCGCCGCGACGATGGTGGCTGGCTGCTGGAGGCGCATCCAGTCGATGAATTCCCCGGGCTGGACCCAACCCAGGCGCTGCCCAGCGCGCTCAGCGCGGCGCTGAAGGGCCTGGCCCACGAGCTGCGCAACCCGCTGGCCGGGCTGAAGGGCGCGGCCCAGCTGCTGGCCCGCCGCGCGGCGCAGCGCGATGCCAGCGAACGTGAGCTGATCGAACTGATCGGCTCGGAGATCGAGCGCCTCAACGGCCTTCTCGACCAGCTGCTGTCGCCGGCCCCGGCTGCGCCGCATGCGGAACTGAACATCCATGCCGCGCTCGAGCGCGTGCTGCGCCTGGCCGAGAACGAGGCCGGCTGGGCGGTGCGCCTGCAGCGCGACTACGACCCCAGCATTCCCGAATTCCACGGCGACGCCGACCGCCTCACCCAGGCGGTGTGGAACCTGGTGCGCAACGCGATCCAGGCCGGCGCCGGCAGCATCACCCTGCGTACCCGCGTGGAGCATGGCGTGCGCATCGCCGAGCAGTTGCACACCTTGGCGCTGCGCCTGGAAATCGCCGACGACGGCCGTGGCGTGCCCGAGGAGCTGGCCGAACACCTGTTCCTGCCGCTGGTCAGTGGCCGTGCCGAAGGCACCGGGCTGGGCCTGGCACTGGCCCAGCAGGTCGCGCGCGAGCATCGCGGCACGCTCACCTACCGCTCGCGTCCGGGCCATACCGTGTTCACCCTGCTGTTGCCGATCGGCAACGGCGCCGCTCCTGCCGAGGAGGCCCCGCGCGATGTCTGAGTCCCCCACCACCGCACAGCGCATCTGGGTGGTCGACGACGATCGTGCGGTGCGCTTCGTGCTGTGCACCGCGCTGCGCGAGGCGGGGTACCAGGTCGTCGATTTCGACAGTGCCGCCCCGGCCCTGCAGGCCCTGAGCGAGGGCCCGCCGCCGGCGCTGCTGTTCACCGATGTGCGCATGCCCGGCGACGATGGCCTGGTGCTGCTGGACAAGCTCAAGGCCGCGTTGCCGCAGCTGCCGGTGGTGGTGATGTCGGCCTATACCGATGTCGCCAGCACCGCCGGTGCGTTCCGCGGCGGCGCGCATGAATTCCTGTCCAAGCCGTTCGACCTGGACGATGCCGTGGCGCTGGCGCAGCGGGTGCTGCCAGCGGTGGCGCCCGCGCTGGCCGCTCCCAGCCCCGCCGCCGAAACGCCCGGCGACCAGCCGCCGCAACTGGTGGGTGATACACCGCCGATGCGCGCGCTGTTCCGCGCCATCGGTCGCCTGGCGCAGGCACCGCTGGCGGTGCTGATCACCGGCGAGACCGGCACCGGCAAGGAGCTGGTGGCCAATGCGCTGCATCGCGAATCGCCGCGTGCGCAGCGCCCGTTCGTCGCGCTCAATACCGCCGCGATCCCTGCCGAACTGCTGGAAAGCGAGCTGTTCGGCCACGAAGCTGGCGCCTTCACCGGTGCGCAGCGCCGTCATGTCGGCCGCTTCGAGCAGGCCAACGGCGGCACGCTGTTCCTGGATGAGATCGGCGACATGCCGTTGCCGCTGCAGACCCGCCTGCTGCGTGTGCTGGCGCAGGGTGAGTTCTTCCGCGTCGGTGGCCGCGAGCTGATCCGCGTCGATGTGCGCGTGGTGGCCGCCACCCACCAGGATCTGGAAGGCCTGGTCGCGCAGGGCAAGTTCCGCGCCGATCTGCTGCATCGCCTGGACGTGGTGCGCCTGCAGTTGCCGCCGCTGCGCGAGCGCCGCGAGGACATCGCGCAACTGGCCAGCACGTTCCTGGCCGCCGCCGCACGCAGGCTGGATACGCCGCCGAAGCGCCTCACCGCCGCGGCCCTGCAGGCGCTGCGCGAACACGACTGGCCGGGCAACGTGCGCGAACTGGAGAACGTGTGCTGGCGGATGGCCGCGCTGGCCGCCGCCGACACCATCGGCGTGGCCGATGTCGATACCGCGCTGAACCGCGCGCGCGGCCGCCGCAACAGCGCCAGCGCAGCCGATCCGGGCCAATGGGAAGCGCTGCTGGCCGAATGGGCGCGCCGTCAGCTGGCCGAAGGCGTAGAAGGGCTGCACGCGCAGGTGCGCGAGCGGGTCGACCATGCCCTGCTGGAGGCAGCGCTGCAGATCACCCACGGTCGCCGCGCCGAAGCCGCTGCCCGCCTCGGCCTCGGCCGCAATACCCTTACCCGCAAGCTGGGCGCCGGGCGCCGTCGCGGGGGCCATTGAACGGTCCCTGCACGCGATCCTCGCGCCCGCTTGCCGAACCGTTGATCGTTCATGGACGATGCAATGCTTAGTGTCATCTGCAAGGAGTCTTCGATGCGTCTGTCCTTTGCCATCCTGCCGTTGTCCGCCGCCGTGCTGCTGTCTGCCTGTGGCAGCGCGCCGAAGAAGGCCGAGCCCACCCCGCCGCCGCCCAACGTGGTCAGCGCAGCGAAGCAGGGTGAAGCCAATCTGTCGCCGGCCTCGGCCAGCATCGTCAGTGGCCGCATCGCACTGATGGTGGAGCCCGGCGGTATCCACATCACCGGCCTGATCGGTGGCCTGCAGCCGTTGCAGCAGGCCGGTTTCCACATCCACGAGCGTGGCGACTGCAGCGCGGTGGATGCCAGCAGCGCCGGCAACCACTTCAACCCCGGTGGCGCCGCGCATGGCCGCGCCGGCACCGGCAAGCACCACCTGGGCGACATGGACAACCTGCGTGCCGATGCCCAGGGCCGCGCCAACGTCGATATCCACCTCAAGGGCGTTACCCTTGGCGGAGGCGCCGCCACCGATATCGCCGGACGTGCACTGGTCGTGCATGCCAACGCCGACGACTATCGCAGCCAGCCCGCCGGCAATGCCGGCGTCCGCATCGCCTGTGGCGTGATCCGGGTCGTCCGCTGATCACTGCAGGCAACATCCAGGGAGAGATTCCAATGCGTCTGATCCACACTTCGCTGTTTGCGGCCATCGCCGCGCTGGGCCTGGCGGCCTGCGGCCAGCAGCCGGCCGCTCCGCAGACGGAAACCCCGCCGGCCGCCCCGGCCGAGGGCGCCACCACCGAACCGGCCGCAACGCCAGCCCCGGCGGCTGCACCGGCTGCCGATGCCTCGGCCACCGCCGAACTGGCACCGACCCAGGGCAACGAAACCAAGGGCAGCGTCACCTTCAAGGTGGTTGATGGCAAGGTCCACGTGACCGGCCAGATCACCGGCCTGAAGCCGGGCAGCGAGCACGGCTTCCACATCCACGAGAAGGGCGACTGCAGCGCCCCGGACGGCATGAGCGCCGGCGGCCACTTCAACCCGGGCAAGCAGGATCACGGCAACGTCGCCACCGATCCGCACCACGGCGGTGACATGCCCAACATCAAGGCCGACGACAAGGGCGTGGCCACCATCGACGGCCCGGTGTCGAGCAATGTCAACATCGGCAAAGGTGATGACTTCGACATCATCGGCCGCGGCCTGATCGTCCACGCCGATGCGGACGACTACAAGACCCAGCCGACCGGCAACGCCGGCGCACGCCTGGCGTGTGCGGTGATCCAGAAGGCCCCGTAAGAATCAAGGAACGCCGGCGCAAGCCGGCGTTCTTCATTATCGGTAGTGCCGGCCGCTGGCCGGCAATCGCAGATCCGGACGTTGCCGGCCAGCGGCCGGCACTACCCGTCTTCAGCGCGCCAGCAGCTCGCGCGCGTCCTGGCCGGCCTCGCAGTGCACGAACAGCACCGCGGCCATTTCTGCTGGAAACGGAAAACGCCGGCGCAAGCCGGCGTTCTTCATTATCGGTAGTGCCGGCCGCTGGCCGGCAATCGCAGATCCGGACGTTGCCGGCCAGCGGCCGGCACTACCCGTCTTCAGCGCGCCAGCAGCTCGCGCGCGTCCTGGCCGGCCTCGCAGTGCACGAACAGCACCGGCACGCCGTGCGCTTCCAGCACCGCGGCCATCTGCCGCTGGCGCATCAGGAACTGCTCGTAGATGCCCTGCAGGCGGTCGCAATCGTTCTTGCTGTGGTTGTAGTACGCGCACCAACCCGCCGGATCGAACAGCGCCATGCGTGCCTCGCCATGGGTATAGCGCAGCAGTGGCTCGGGCGCGGCATTGAGCCACTCGTCTTCGCCCGGCGCCATGATCGCGGTCTCGATCAGCGGCCACAGCGCCGCCAGGCCCTGGTTGTCGTACTGCATCGACATCATCGCGGCCAGGTCGTTCACGGTGAAATAGCGCGCGTGTTCGATGCGGGCACCGAAGCTGTTCTGTGCCATCAACGCGGTGTCGGCATGCGCCATGCCGTTGGCCAGCAGTGTATCTTCCAGCGCATTGGCCACCGCGTTGGTGGTGGCCACGTCGCTGCCGGTCAGCAGGAACGGCACCACGCGCAGGCCGCCCCCCACCAGGGTCGCATCGGCCTGGAACGGCAGCGGCACATCGCCTGCGGCATCGGTGCCGAAGGCCAGCAGGCGCGGGCCCTGGTTGCGGCCCGGGGCACGCATCTGCAGTTCTTCCAGGCGGCGATGGATCGGCCAGCCCGGGCGCAGTACTTCGGCCGGGTCGAAATGGGCGGCCGCGAACACCAGGTCCAGCTCGGCCACCTGCGGCACCAGCTTGGAAAGGTCACGGCCGACGCGTTCGGCCAGTTCACCGGCCTGTTCAGCGCTGAGCACCGCCTGGCGGGGGATTTCACCGCCGGCCAGTTCCAGGGCCAGCACGCCAAGGGCATTCATCGCGGGGTCGGGTTTGCTCATGGTTCCACGGTTGGCCCATCACAGGGCGGCAGCTACACTTGGCTCCATTATGCCTGCTCCGCCGTGCAGGCCATGTTGCAGACACCCTCATCCATGCCAGGTATCTCCATGCCCAACGCTCGTCCCGTCGCCATCCTCGGTGGCGTCCGCATTCCGTTCTGCCGCCAGAACACCGCGTATTCGGATGTCGGCAACCTCGGCATGTCGGTCCGTACGCTGGGCGCGCTGGTCGAACGTTTCGGCCTGCACGGCCAGCAGCTGGGCGAAGTGGCGATGGGTGCGGTGATCAAGCACTCCAGCGACTGGAACCTGGGCCGTGAGGCCACGCTGTCCTCCGGCCTGTCGCCGCTGACCCCGGGCATCACCCTGCAGCGCGCCTGCGGCACTTCGCTGGACAGCATCATCACCGTGGCCAACAAGATCGCGCTGGGCCAGATCGAATCGGGCATCGGTGGCGGTTCGGACACCACCTCCGACGTGCCGATCGTCTACGGCAAGAAGCTGCGTGCACGCCTGCTGGCGGCCAACCGCGCCAAGAGCACCGGCGACAAGATCCGCGCCCTCACCGCCGGCTTCAAGTTCTCCGAGCTCAAGCCCGAGTTCCCGGGCGTGGCCGAGCCGCGCACCGGCAAGAGCATGGGCGACCACTGCGAGGACATGGCCAAGGAATGGAACATCTCGCGCGACTCGCAGGATGAGTGGGCGGTGTCGTCGCACAAGAAGCTGGCCGCCGCCTATGAGCGTGGCTTCTTCAACGACCTGATCGCACCGTTCCGTGGCGTCGAGCGTGACAACATCCTGCGCCCGGATACGTCGCTGGAAAAGCTGGCCACGCTGAAGCCGGCGTTCGACAAGGTTTCCGGCCGCGGCACGCTGACCGCCGCCAATTCCACCCCGCTGACCGACGGTGCCGCTGCGGTACTGCTGGCCAGCGAAGAGTGGGCGCGCGCGCACGGCCATGAGCCGCAGGCCTACCTGCGCGACGCGCATGTCTCTGCGGTGGACTTCGTGCATGGCGAAGGCCTGCTGATGGCGCCGACCATCGCAGTGCCGGAGATGCTCAAGCGCAATGGCCTGACCCTGCAGGACTTCGACATCTACGAGATCCACGAAGCCTTCGCCGCGCAGGTGCTGTGCACCCTGCGTGCGTGGGAGAGCGAGGATTACTGCCGCAACCGCCTGGGGCTGGACGCACCGCTGGGCCGCATCGACCCGGACAAGATCAACCTGCTGGGTTCGTCGCTGGCCACCGGTCATCCGTTCGCCGCCACCGGCGCCCGCGTCATCGCCACCGCCGCCAAGCAGCTGGCCGAACGCGGCGGTGGTCGCGCGCTGGTGTCGATCTGCACCGCCGGCGGCATGGGCGTGGTGGCGATCGTCGAACGCTGATCGCTGCGACCGCGCGCCAACCAAGGTTGGCGACTACCAGAAATGCGTGCTGGATCTGCTGTGGTAGATGCCGACCTTGGTCGGCCGTGAAACGGCATCGCTTGGAAGAGGCCACGCGCCAACCAGGGTTGGCGACTACCGGGTCCCGCAGATGAAAACGCCGCCCATTGGGCGGCGTTTTTTGCTCCTGTGGGTGCCGACCGTTGGTCGGCACACTTCAGCAGCGGTCACGGCAACCGCGGATTACCGAATTCGTCGCGCTCTTCGTTGGCGTCATACACCGGCGGCTGCACCGCGAGCGGCTGTTCTTCCACCGTGGCACGCAGTGGCGTCTCGCCGCCGCGCACCAGCGCCACGCTGTCCTCGCCGCGCTGCAGGCGCAGCGCATTGGCCAGGCACTGCGCGGCCAGCGCGTGTTCGCCACGCTGGGCGAACAGTTCACCCAGTGCTTCCCACGCCTGCGCACCGGCGCCCGCGGCGATGGCCTCGTGCAGGAACGCATCGGCGGCCTCCCACTGCTGCTGGGCCAGGGCCACGCGGCCCTGCGCCAGGCGCAACGCGGCCGAGCCGTCATGCACGTTGCGCCAACGTGCGAGGTTGGCCTGGCGGGTAGCCAGGCGCTCGGCCGGCAGACGGCCATACAGCGCCACCAGTTCGTCATCCCAGCGCTGGTCCAGCGCCTGTTCCAGCGCCAGCAGCGCCGGCTCGTCCCAGTCCAGCGCCACCGCGCGGCTGGCATAGGCGCCAACCACGTCCGGAGTCGGTCGCAGTGCCTTCGGCGTGGCTTCCCACTGCGCGGCCAGTGCGTTGACGTCGGCCGCTTCCAGCAGCGCCTGTGCAGCCAGGCGTGCTTCCAGTTCACTGCTGGCCTCGGCCGGCAGCACCTTGCTCTGGCGCAGTGCACCCAGCTGGCCATACGCCTCGTGGGCGCGGCCGGCCTGTGCCAGTGCCTCGGTGCGCAGCCACAGGCCACGTGGCGGCAGCGGCTGGATCGCCGCTACGTCCAATGCGTTGATCGCATCCACCGGCAGATCGCGCGCCAGCAGCTGTTCGGCGCGCAGCAGCGCCTGCAGGGTGGCATCACTTTCGCCCAGGCGCTGCAGCAGCGCCTCGCCAGCCGGGCCGTCGGCACGTGCCTGCGCGCTGCGCACGGCGTTGGCCAGCGCCACCGCGCTCACCTCCGGGTCCTTGGCGGCACCGTCCAGCAGTTTCTCGGCACGCTGCCACTGGCCGTGCTCATAGGCCTGCAGGCCGTCGATCAGGCGCACCCGGCCCTGTTTGCGGCGGTAGCGGCCCCAGGCGCGGAACGGTGCGGCGATCAGGCTCCACAGCAGCCATAGCACCAGCACCGCGATCACTGCCAGCAGCGCCACCTTCGGCAGGTTGCTGTGGTAGTCGTAGCCGCCGTAGCGCAGGGTCACTTCGCCGAAGCGGTTCAGGTCATCGGCGCCGAGCCATTGCGCAGCGACCACGCCGATGGCCACGGCCAGCAACAGCACGACCAGGGATTGCAGGGGTTTCATGCGGGCTTACCTCCGGTCGGTCTGGGTGCGCAGTTGTTGCAGGGTGCTGCCAAGGACAGCGTCGTTGGCCTGCAGCGGCAGTTCGCGCAAGGCCTTCAGTTCAGCACGTTGCGCGCGCAGGGCTGGTGAATCCGGCCAGCGCCGCTGTGCCCAGTGCTCCACGCGGTCCAATGCGGTATTGCGCCCCGCGTGGTCGCCGCGCTCGATTGCCGCACGTGCCAATGTCAGTTCCAGCTGCAGCGCGTCGTCGGCATTGCGCTGTTCGGCGGCGGTCAGCGGGCCGTTCTGGCGGCTCGGGGTGATGTCCACGAACGGCGCCAGAGCTGCCTGCCACCAGGGTTTGGCGGTGCTGCTGCCGGTCGTGCCGGTGATCTGCGAAGGCAGGCCCTGCAGTGCCCTGCCCACAGCATCCAGGCGCTGCAGCGATTGCACGCGTGGACCGCTGCCGAGCGCATCCAGTGCCTCGCGCTCCTGCACCAGCGCCTGGCGCAGGTTCAGGCCATCACTGTCGGGCAGTTCGGCCAGTGCCGTCGCGGCCTGGGCGTACAACCGGCGTGCGCCTTCCACATCGTCGGCGTAGTTCAGGCGCTGCGCGGCCTGGGTCAGCAGCAGTTCGGCCTCATCGCGCTGTACCGCCTGGCGGCCCTGGTTGGCGCTGTCGGCCAGCTTGGCCAGGTTCTCTTCCAGCAATGCGCTGCGCTGGGAAAGGCCCAGCATCTCGTCGCGCAGCACGCGGTTGGTGGCGGCCGCGTCCTGCAGGCGCTGGCTGGTCGCGCGCTGGTCACGACGCAGCGCATCCAGCGTGGCCTCCAGGCCCTTCAGCTGGACAGCCGTGGTCTGTGCCTGCGCTGCCTGTTCGTTCTGTTGCTGTTGCCAGACGTACCAGCCGGCATAGCCGCCCACGCCGAGCACGACCACACCGGCCAGCGGCAGCAGCCAGCGCACGGGTCGACGGGGCGGGGAAACGGGCGGAGTGTCGTTCATCGGGCTTCCTTGTCGGCAACGTCGCCGGTCGGGGGCCGGCAGGCCGCGTTGTGCACAGCATCACTGTTGCCGACGACAGCGGCAAGCGTGACCCACGTCCCTGTTCAGGTCGCTGCCGGGACGGTGAGCGTGGCGTGTGCGGCCGCCACCAGCTGCGCGGTGGTGGGGCCTGCCGCGCGCACGACATGCTGCAGGCCCAGTGCCCGGGCCTGTTCGCCGAGGCGATCACTGGCCACCACAGCAGTCGCGTGCGCCTGCAGGCGCTGCTGCAAGGGCGGCGGAAGCTGCTGCCAGAAATGCTGCAGCGCTTCGCCACTGCTCACCGCCAGCATCCACGGCTGCGCTGAATGCGCCAATCGGGCCAGCGCACGGGGCGGCAGGTGCAGCAGGCGACGCTGGTAGATGTCGGCACGTTCGATTGTGGCGCCGGCCGCCTGCAGCCGCGCGGCAATCAGGCCACGCCCGCCGGGCGCGGTCACCAGGCCGATGCGCAGGCCCTGTACGTCAGCCAGCACCGGCAGCGCCAGCAGGCCTTCACTGTCCATCCGCTGCGGCGCATGCACCTCGGTGATGCCGTGTGCCCGCAATGCGCGCGCGGTGCCTTCGCCGACGGTCAGCCACGGGCTGCGCTGCGCCTCGGCCAGCGGCAGCAGGGTGGCGGCCGCGGTCACGGCGGCCGGGCTGGTGAACACCACCCGATCGCAGTTCAGCGCGCGTTGCAGCTGACGCACCACAGGCGTGCCGTGCAGGCGCTGCAGGCGCCAGGGCGCCAGGGCCAGGACATCCCCGCCCAGCCCAGCAACGGCGCGGCGCAGCGCCACATTCTGGCCCCGCGGGCGCAGCGAGATCAGGGTCCAGCGCGCGCCGGAACGGGTGGCGCCAGTGGGTATCGTATGGTCGGCCATTGCCTGCATTATGCGGGCCCTTCGTTGTCGTGGTCGCTGCTCCGATGTCCGTTGATGCCCTGACTTCCTCGTTGGCCGCCCTGCAGGACGTGCTGGACTGCATGCCGGCGGTGCGCGCCATGCAGATCCAGCTCGACGGCTATGCCGATGGCGTGCTGCGCATCACCGCGCCGCTGGCCGCCAACGTCAACGACAAGGGCAACGCCTTCGGTGGCAGCCTGGCCTCGGTGCTGACCCTGTCCGGCTGGGCGCTGGTCAGCCTGCGCCTGCGCCTGGCCGGCCACGATGCCGAGGTCTACGTGGCCGACAGCAACCTGCGCTACCTGGCCCCGGTCTACGAAGACCTGCACGCCCACGCCGAAGCGGCCGAGGCCACCGGCTGGGATGCCTTCCTGAACACCTTCCGGCAGCGCCGCAAGGCCCGCATCAGCATCATCGCCACCCAGCCCGGCGCCGATGGCAAGCCCGCCGCCGAATTCAGCGGTCGCTTCGTTGCCTTCGCCAAAGGGTAGGATGGCAGGCTGACGTTCTGGGGAAACCACCGATGCGCCGCCTGATCCAGTTCCTGATCTGTTCCCTGCTGCTGGCCAGTGCCGTGGCCTCGGCCGACGACCTCAGCCGCAAGCAGCGCAAGCTGCTGGAAGAGACCCAGATCGCCTACGGGGCGACCATCCGCTGGGGCAGCATGGACGATGCCATCGGCTACCTCGACCCCAAGCTGCGCAAGGAAAAGCCGCCCACCGAGTTCGAGCTCAACCGTTACGCGCAGCTGCGCGTGTCGTCCTACCGCGAGCGCGGCAGTGCCTCACTGGACGGGGGACTGGTCGAGCGCCGGGTCGAAATCGGGGTGATCAACCAGAACACCCAGGCCGAGCGCACGGTGGTCGTGGTCGAGCGCTGGCGCTGGGACCCGGAAGCCAAGCGCTGGTGGCAGACCGCCGGCCTGCCGGACCTGTGGAAGGGGCAGTGACGGGCCGCGTCCGGCTTGTGCGACAATCGGCGCCCGCTTAATCGACCCGTGACCTGAGTGAATTACGAAGAGTTGCTGGCCTTTGCAGGCCGAAACCCGATGCTGTCCGCGGCCCTGGTCGGCCTGACCGTGGCCATCATCGTCACCGAGATCCGCCGCCTGTTCCGGGGCTTCAAGGGCATCAAGCCCGCCGAACTGACCCAGCTGATCAACGCGGGCGGCACGGTGGTGGTCGACCTGTCGGCCAGCGGTGACTTCGAGAAGGGCCACATTGCCGGCAGCCGCAACGCCCAGGCCAGTGCCTTCGGCCCGGACCACAAGCTGGTGGCCAACGCCAAGCAGTCGCCGGTGGTGCTGGTGTGCCGCAGCGGCAACGCCTCGGAAACCGCCGCCAAGGCGCTGAAGAAGGCCGGCTTCGAGAAGGTCTACGTGCTCGACGGCGGCATTCCCGCCTGGCAGCAGGCCGAGCTGCCGCTGGTCAAGGGCCGCAACTGATTGCCGCAGGTGGCGGATCCGGCCTTGTATGGGCCTGATCCCGCCCCCATCGCAGTAATTCGACCATCGTTTTCATTGCATTCATTGGAGTTACTGGAAATGTCCGAAGAGATCACCAACGGCGCTGCTGCGCCGGTCGATGCCGCCACCGGCCCCGCTTTCACCGTCGAGAAGATCTACGTCAAGGACGTCTCCTTCGAGTCGCCGAACGCCCCGACCATCTTCAATGACCAGGTGCAGCCGGAGCTGCAGCTGAACCTGAACCAGCAGGTGCAGCGCCTGGGTGAGAACGCCTTCGAAGTCGTGCTGGCCGTGACCCTGACCTGCCAGGCCGGTGAGCGCACCGCCTACGTGGCCGAAGTGAAGCAGGCCGGCGTGTTCGGCCTGGTCGGCCTGGACCCGCAGTCGATCGACGTGCTGCTTGGCACCCAGTGCCCGAACATCCTGTTCCCGTACGTGCGCCAGCTGATCAGCGACCTGATCCAGGCCGGCGGCTTCCCGCCGTTCTTCCTGCAGCCGATCAACTTCGAAGGCCTGTACGCGGAAACCCTGCGCCAGCGCCAGGAGCAGGGCGACGCACCGTCGCTGGCTGACTCCGAGCCGGCTGGCAACGCCTGATTCCTGCCGCGACGTCACGGATGAGCACTCCCGCTGACAAGATCGCCGTGCTGGGCGCCGGTTCCTGGGGAACCGCGCTGGCCAGCCTGCTCGCACGGCACGGTCATCCGACCGTGCTGTGGGGGCGCGACGCTGCCGTGGTCGAGGCCATCGACCAGCGCCACGAGAACCCGCGCTACCTGCCGGGCATCCCGCTGCCGGACAGCCTGCGTGCCACCACCGACCTGGCGTCGGCGGTGGAAGGCGCGGCCTGGATCCTGGTGGTGACCCCGTCGCATGCCTTCGGTGAAACCGTGCGTGCGCTGGCGCCGCTGCGTCCGGCCGGTGCCGGCGTGGCCTGGGCCACCAAGGGCTTCGAACCCGGTTCGGGCCGTTTCCTGCATGAAGTGGCGCGCGAAGTGCTGGGCGAGGACGTGCCGCTGGCCGTCGTCACCGGGCCATCGTTCGCCAAGGAAGTAACCCAGGGCCTGCCCACCGCGATCACCGTGCACGGCGACGTGCCCGAGTTCGCGCAGACGGTGGCCGAGGCGATGCATGGCCCGGCGTTCCGCGCCTACACCGGCGACGACATGGTCGGTGCCGAGCTGGGCGGTGCGATGAAGAACGTGCTGGCGGTGGCCACCGGCGTGGCCGATGGCATGCAGCTGGGCCTCAACGCCCGTGCCGGCCTGATCACCCGCGGTCTCAATGAAATGCTGCGCCTGGCTGCGGCGATCGGCGCCAAGCCGGAAACGCTGATGGGCCTGGCCGGCCTGGGCGATCTGGTGCTGACCTGCACCGGCGATCTGTCGCGCAACCGTCGCCTGGGCCTGGCCCTGGGCCGTGGCCAGACGCTGCAGGATGCCGTGCGCGAAATCGGCCAGGTGGTCGAGTCGGTGCAGACCGCCGACGAAGTGATGCGACAGGCACGCCGCCATGGCATCGACCTGCCGATCTCCGACGGCGTGCGTGCCGTGCTGCACGGCGAGCAGACCCCGGAAGAAGGCCTGCGCGCACTGCTGGCGCGGGAACAGAAACCGGAATACCCGGACACGCTGTTCAAGTGAATCGAAAAACCCCGGCCACGTGCCGGGGTTTTTTATGTGCGCGAGCCATCCACGCATGGCGTGGATCTACTGCCGAACCCGCTTCTGGTAGCTGCCAACCTTGGTTGGCGCCCGACGGCGGCAATCACCGCGCCCGTGGCGGCGCGCTGGTGTTGTCCATGTCCGAGAAGATCAACCACGGCCCGTCGCCCACGCGCTTCAGGGTCAGCGTGAACTTGCCGGTGTCCCCCTCGTTGCTGCCGTAGCGATACGCACCAATGATGTAGCCCGTGTTGCCCTCCACCGAGTGAGCCAACGCCCGCAGCCGCAACGGACTGCCGCCCTGGCCGGCATACGCGGCCTCGATCGCAGTACGCCCGCGCACCGGCGGCTGGTCGCTCTGCAGTACAAGACCATCCTCGGCAAACAGCGCAGCCAATGCCTTGGCATCAGCCGAGCGCCACGCCCGCTCCTAATCGCGTAGTACGCGCTCCAGCGGTGCGGGCAGGGCTGCGCCCGGGAGAGGCCGTGCAGGCTTCGCGCCTTCTGCATCGTGGGCAATTGCCGGCGATGCCAGCCGCAGGGCACTGCAGAAGATCATGGCGAGTCGTGTACGGCGCATGCGTCCGGCTCCAGGCGATGACGGGACGCTACGAACGCATCCTGGCACGGTGCTGGTTAGAATCACGCGGCCGCCGATTTGGTGGATGCAGCGCAGATCAGACAAGGACGGGGAATGAAGATTCGAATCACAGGGATAGCACTGACGGTCGCATTGCTGGCCGCCTGCGGGCAGGCACCGGCACCCGATGCAGCACCAGCCGCACCAGCACCGGCCACAGAAGCACCTGCGGCCACGGCAACGGTGGGCGAGAAGGCGCCATCCATCGAAGATGGCGTGGATCCCTCGGTGTGGGACAACGAAGGCGAACCGGAAGACCCGAGTGCCGGCGGCGAACTCACCTGCGCGGACAACCCGCTGGCGACGCATTTCTTCACCCTGGTGGGCGGCAATACCGTGGACGACTGCGGCCGCAAGGACCCGAAGGTGCTGGCCGCGTTCAACGCCCTGATGAAGGACACAGCCGCAGCCGAATCCGCCGACAGGGAGATTCCATCGCTGCGCGAACGCCTGTTGAGCGGGCCCAGCGGTCCTGGTGAGCTGCTGGTGCTGCAGGGCGAGCCGTGGTGGTTCTATACCGCCTGCCAGGCCCACGACTGCCCCGGCACCGCATTGACGATGCTGTATTCGGCCGACCAGTCGAAGATGGTCGGCCGTCTTACCGCGCGCTGCCGTGTCTGGTGGCTGGGCGAGCCGACGGCGGAACAACGTGCGCAGATCGAACAGCGCCAGCCACTGCAGGATGCCGCGTTGAAGGAAGACAGCGCACTCTGCGAGTGATGTGGCGCGCTCCGCAGCGCCGAATCATACCCGGCGGAATCGCGGGCGTTGTCGCCCGCGTCACCCTTCCGGCCGCATACGCGCGCTGGCCTGTGCGTTCATGGCCAGGCACGCCATGATCAGCCCTTCCATCACCCGGTCGCCCACGTACTCGGCCTCCGCGCCGTTCTGGCGTACGCGTTCGGCCGCCAGCAGCAGTTCCAGCGTCACGCGCTGGCTTGCCAACGCACAGTCCGCATCGGCCAGCGCCATGCAGCGGCCCGGCATCTGGTGACGCTCCGGCCAGGGCTGGCCGTCGGCGGCCGCGCCTTTGCCGATGCGGCGAAGCGTGGCGATGAAGGCGTTCGGATCGGTCGCAGCCGCGTGCTCTGGCGGCCCACCGCCAGTGGCGGATGAGCGATGCGGATGCAGGCGAGGGAAGTCCGGTGTGGTCATGGCAGTGCTCCGTGCAGGACAGACGGTAGCCGCCACACAAAGGTGGCGGGCGGAGACGTGGCTCGAAAACCGGGAGATCACGAACAAGACCGGCAGGCGCAAGGCCTCCACGCTCCGCCCGCCATAGCCGGCAGACGGAATGCCAGCCGGCGCCACGCGGGGTGACGCCGGCTGGCAAGCGCAAACAACGTTCGTGATCTAACGGGTTTTCGAGGCCCGGCCACCGATTTTCCGGTGGCCCGCCATCTGTACCGCTGTCGCTGCGCAACGCCAATCAGACGAGTTGCAAACAGCGTTTGATCGAAGACGCTTTCAGCATTCTTGCATGCTGTTAAGCCGTCGCGGACGCAGGTGCCGCAACGTCCGTGGCAGCGTGGGGAATATGCGACATGGTTCGAACTTGATGACAGGGATATGGGTACCCCACCAAGCCGATGACGACAGTGCGGAGCGAAGAACGTAAATCGAACTCGCCCCACTCTGGTTGTCAGCGCTCTTGGGGTCTTTCGTACCAGGCCTGAGTACGGTTGACGATCCGCACCACGGACAGCATGACCGGCACCTCGATCAGCACGCCCACCACCGTCGCCAGCGCCGCCCCGGAATGCACGCCGAACAGTCCCACCGCAGTCGCCACCGCCAGTTCGAAGAAGTTGCTGGCACCAATAAGCGCTGACGGGCCGGCCACGCAATGTGCCACGCCCAGCCGACGGTTGAGCAGGTAGGCCAGGCCCGAGGTGAAATAGACCTGGATCAGGATCGGCACGGCAATCAGCGCGATTACCAGCGGTTGCTTCACGATCTGCTGGCCCTGGAACCCGAACAGCACCACCAGCGTCAGCAGCAGCGCGGACAGGGACAGCGGCCCCAACCTTCGAAGCGTGAGTTGCAGGCCCGCCTCGCCGCTGCGCAAAAGGATCCAGTGCCGCAGCAGTGCAGCAGCCAGCACCGGCACCACGATGTAGAGACCAACGGACAGCAACAGCGTATCCCACGGTACGGTGATCGCTGACAGGCCGAGCAGCAGTGCAACCACCGGCGCGTAGGCAACCACCATGATCGCGTCGTTCAACGCCACCTGGCTCAGGGTGAAGTTGGCATCACCGCGGCACAGGTTGCTCCACACGAACACCATGGCGGTGCAGGGTGCGGCTGCCAGCAGGATCAGCCCGGCGATGTGGCTGTCGATCTGTGCTGCGGGCAACCAGTCGGCGAAGGCATGGCGCAGGAACAGCCAGCCCAGCAGCGCCATCGAGAACGGCTTCACGGCCCAGTTGATGAACAGTGTTACCCCGATGCCCTTCCAGTGTTGCTGCAACTGGCGCATCGCGCGGAAGTCGACCTTCAGCAGCATCGGGATGATCATCAGCCAGATCAGCACCGCAACCGGCAGATTGACCTTGGCCACTTCGGCGGACGCCAGCACCGCGAAGGCACCGGGCAGGACGTGGCCCAGCAGCGTGCCCATCGCAATGCACAGCACAACCCACAGCGTCAGGTGTCGCTCGAACAGACTCATGGCAGTGGCACCGTCACTGCGCGCCGTCGGTCGGCAACAGCTGGCCGATCCGGTCCAGCGCGTGCTGCAGCGCTTCGCGTTCGGACCACACCGATTCGGGCAGTGCGAGCAGCGCACGCAGGCGGGTTTTCACGATGGCATGGGCCAGCGCGAAGGCTGCGGCCTTGTCGGCATCGCTGCCTGCCACGGCGGCCGGATCGGGCAGGCCCCAATGGCTGCGGATGAAGTCACCGAACACCACTGGGCAAGCTTCGGCAGCGGCCGCATCACACACGGTGATGACCAGGTCCATGGGCGCTGCATCCACGAACTCGTCCCATGATTTGCTGCGCAGCCCTTCAACGGGCATTCCTTCGGCATGCAGTTGTGCCAGCGCGAACGGATTGACCTGGCCGGTGGGCTGGCTGCCCGCACTGAATGCCCTGAAGCGATCGCTGTCCCAGGCGCGCAGGGTGGCTTCAGCCAGCACGCTGCGCGCGCTGTTGCCGGTGCAGAGGAACAGGACATTGCGGGTCATGTGGCAATCGCTTCGATGGGGTGGGTCGTGTGCGGTATCAGCACTTGCAGGCGGGTTCGGCGGGGACGCACTGGTTGCTGGGTGAGCACGCGCAACAGTTGTGCGTGAGGTACTCGATCAAGCCGTTCATGGCATCGAAGTTGGCCCGATAGCAGACGTTGCGGCCCTGGTTCTCGCTCTCCACCAGCCCGGCCTGCACCAGCTCCTTCAGGTGGAAGCTGAGCGTGGCTGGGGGCACCTGCAGGGCCGTAGCGATGTCGCCCGCCATGCGCCCTGCCGGGCCGGCCTCCACCAGCAGGCGGAAGGCAGCCAGGCGGGTGGCATGACCGAGGGCGGTCAGGGCGGAGATTGCATTCGATGTTTCCATATTTCTAGAATAATCGAATGAATGAGCCAATCACAAGCCTGGACCTGCCCAACCTGGTGGAATCGTCATTGCCCCAGCCCAATCATCACCAGCTCGCCGCGGCAGATCTGGGGCCGCCGCGCATCCTCCTGCTCTACGGCTCGCTGCGGCCCCAGCCGTTCAGCCGCAAGCTGGCGCTGGAAGCCGAGCGACTGCTGCGCCATCTGGGGTGCGAAACCCGGGTGTTCGACCCGCATGCGCTGCCGATGCTGGACAGCGTGGACCCGCACCACCCTGAAGTGCAGCGACTGCGCGAATGGTCGCAGTGGTCGGAAGGCCAGGTATGGGTCAGCCCCGAGCGGCATGGCACGGTCACCGGCGTGTTCAAGAACCAGATCGACTGGTTGCCGCTGGAAGATGGCAGCGTGCGGCCCACGCAGGGCAGGACGCTGGCGGTGATGCAGGTGAGCGGCGGCTCGCAGTCGTTCAACACGGTCAACGCGTTGCGCGTGCTTGGTCGTTGGATGCGCATGCTGACCATCCCCAACCAGTCGTCGGTGGCCAAGGCCTGGCAGGAATTCGATGACGACGGCCGGATGAAGCCCTCGCCGTACTACGATCGGGTGGTGGATGTGATGGAAGAGCTGGTGAAGTTCACGCTGCTGACGCGGGGCCGGTCGGACTACCTGGTAGACCGTTACAGCGAGCGGAAGGGCGACGCGCACGCCGCGGCATTGGCGCGGGCTGCAGAGGCTACGGCTTCCTGAGCCTCATTGGTGCCGATGTGAGGCACGCTCACCCAAGCAGCCTCTTCACCCTTGAAGCTGCAAGGCGGATGATCACCACATAGGCCAGCAACATGCCGGTGCCGATGCCCATTACTTCGATTTCCCAGTTGCGGCGGTAGGGAGAAGGGCCCATGAAGGCCCACGCCAGAAGCACCGCCGCAATCAGCAAGGCGCTGCGATTGGCCTTCGAAATGAGCGCATCTTCGGTCGCGCGCCCCATGTTCGGATCCCAGGAACCGAGCAGCCACCCCAAGCCACGCAGGTAGTCGCGCGCCACGAAGAACAGGAAGACGAATACGCCTCCCATCGTGCTCAGCAGAAACTGGAAGAGTGGGTCCACCGGCGGCCTCATGGACGAGGCAGACATTGCCTCGCAGGATCGTCTACGGGCGCAGTATGCCAGCGTGCCGGGCCTCGGGGGCACCACGCCTCACACGCAGGCGACTCTCCATGAGCAGACTGTGCATCGCAGCCGCCCGGCGGGCGGGCATGGCCCGGGCATGTGCCCACAACGCCCAGGGCGGACGCACAAACGCACTACTCGCCAGCGTGCTGTGCGGTCTTCTTTTGGTTGCCATCTGTGACGGCACGGCTCTGCGCGAACTCCGGGAACGTCTTCGCGATCGAATCCTTGTCCGGCAGGATGTAGAACACACCGCCCTTCTCGAACGTGGACTGCACGATCTGCTCGTAGAACGCGGGCGAGACATTGATGCAGCCGTGGGTGACGCGGTTGTCGTCCGGCGAGGGCGATGCCAACCGCTCGGCGCGCTTTTCCTTCGGGCTGCCCGGCGGCAGCGGGTGCATCGAGACTGCGGAATCGTAGTCCACCCACAGCACGCGTCCGGCATCGTCGGACGGGCCGTAACCGCCAATGAAGCGGCCGGCAGGCGTGGTGCGGTCGTGGCCGGGAATCGCGCTCAGTGCGAGCTTGGCGACGCCCGGTGCGGAGTGATCGCCGATCGCCGAACCGAACAACGCCGGTGCTGCGCCGCGCAGCTTGCCGTCGCCGCCGAAGACCAGAACCTGCGCCGCCGCCTTGTCCATGACCGCAAACGGATAGCCCTGGTTGTCTTTGCTGGCGACCACCCAGCCGGCCAGCTCGATCACTGTCTCGGACACGCTCTGGTCGGGCGGAAGTTCATCAACGGCGGCGACCGATGGTGCAGGTGCGTCCTTGTCCCTGGCGTTGGCTACGCCGCTGCACGCAACGGCCAGTGCCATGGCCAGGGAGGCATGGAGGGCGCGGCGTGCAGGGGAGGGGGAAGTACGAATGGGACGGCTCCTTGCAATGCAATCGTGGGTGGAAGGATGCCAGTGGCCGGTGAAGGCCACTGGGTCCCGATGCACCCGATACAGAGGTGGATCAATTCAAAACGGTGAGGGAGCGATTACCCGCGCGGCTTGCGGCCGGCAGGTGCCCTTTCAAGCTGCTGCACGCGACCTTCGATCTGGTCCAGGCGCTGATTGGCCTGCTGTGCGGACTGGTTGGCGGACTCCGCGCTCTGCGCAGCGCCCTGCACCTTGACGTCGAGCTGATCGAGACGCGAGTTGATGGTTGCAAACTCGTTCTTGTATGACGCGCAGGCGCCAAGGCTTACGGTGGCGATGAGAGCCACAGCAAGTGCGCGGGCCGTCTTCATGTGTTGCGGGTTCAGGTTCATTGCACTCCCTCCTTCGTCTGGGGAAGCTGGAATATAGCGGCGTTTGTTCCCGCCGCTACCAAGCGCTTTCAGCTGGAATTTGAATACGTGGAAGCACTGTGAAGCCGGCCCCTGACCCAACATTAACAAGCGGAATCAGGCGAGCTGATCTACGTCGGCGGCGTGCCTTGTGCCTGTTCAAGGTCGCCAATTCATCAGTATGAAGCGGCTCTCACAGCACGTGCGTTTCCACGCCTTTGGCAGCAGTGCAGGCAGGCGTCCATCCACTCGCCTCGAACACGGTCGCGGCGGTGTCGGGCCGCACATCCAGCAGCGTGGCGATGGCCCTGGTCCTGTCTGGCGCGCGGGAAACATAGCTGCGCGCGATGCGGTAGCCGACCCAGTATCCGAGATCTCCACGTCGTGCTTCATCGCCGGGGCCGTCGTACAGCCACTTCGAAAGATCGGTGCCCCCGCTGTCCTGTACGAACGCGCGCTCCAGCGCACATTCGCGGCCCTGGGCCCAGCGACGCAGATGCGCGTTGGCCGGTTGCCCCGAGATCAGTTCACCCACGTACTCGGCGCCGCCTTCAAGCAACGTCTGATAGAGCAGGGTGGGCTGCGCGACATCGACGCTCGCACCGGGCTGTTGCACGTGCACGTACTCATGGGCGATCAGGTGCACGAAACGATCGCCGACGTCAGGCTGCATCCAGTCGGCGTTGCACAGTGCTTCCAGACCGATCACCACACCATCTTCGGTGGTGACGCCGCCGCTGTTGCCCCGCCCGACCAGCACGGTGACCGGAGGAAAACGTGCAGTGGGGAGCAGCGTGCCCAACCGATCGAGTGCGTCGGCAACCCGCGCGCGGATCGCCGGCAATGCCGCTGCACAGGCCCGCGCCCTGGCGAACAACGCCGGCTTGTCCTGGATGGCCCTGGCCAAACGCTCCATTGAACCGATGCGGCTGCCGGTGAAGCTGCGCAACGCCTCCGTGCCGATGTCCAGATAGCCGCGCTGCAGGTCTTCGGCACTTGGTTTTCCGCCAGTGCCATCCAGCACGCTGAAGAAACGCGTGACATCGTCTGTCTGTACCACGATGCGTGCAGAAGGTTGGGCGCGCTCGGCCGCGTTGGCTGGCAGCTGCATCATCGGCAGGGCGACGAGCAGCAGCACCCGCACCGCGCGGCGCGCATGGGGCGGAAACAGCAGTGATGCGACGGACGCGTGCGGCATGTGGAGTTCCCTGAACGCCAGCCTTATTTATACACCAGTCAGTTCAATATTCAGGGTTGATTAGACCCCCTAACGGATAATTCACACCTGTCGACCGCCTCCTCTCTCTCCCCCTCCCGGGAGGCGGCCGACGAAACCAAAATAATTAAAGGTGTGTCCCGATGAACAAGAATTCGCTGCTCGCCCTGGGTCTTCTGGCTGCCCTGCCGTTCGCCGCATCGGCAACCGACGGCCTGTCGTACAACTACGTTGAAGGCGGCTACGTGAACACCGATGCCAAGGGCGGCGACGCCGATGGCTGGAAGGTGAAGGGTTCCGTGGCGGTGCACCCGAACTTCCACATCTTCGGCGACTACAGCGCGCAGGAGACCGACAAGTTCAAGAATGACGTCGACCAGTGGCGCATCGGCGCCGGCTACAACTACGGCATCGCACCGAACACCGACCTGGTGGCCCGCGTTGCGTACCAGAAGTTCGACATGAAGCATGGCCTGGACTTCAACGGCTACTCGACCGAAGTCGGCGTGCGCACCGCGTTCAACCCGTACGTGGAAGGCTACGTGATGGCCGGCTACGAGGACTACACCAAGAAGCACGGCATCAACCCGGACGGCGAGTTCTACGGCCGCGTCGGCGCCACCGCCAAGTTCAACCAGAACTGGGGCCTGAGTGGCGAAGTGAAGCTGGCCAAGGCCGGCGACCGCGAGTGGTTCGTGGGCCCGCGCTTCACCTGGTAACAAACGCCTGTCGTTAGTGCGTGTTGTGCTGGCGTGTGACTCTCTCTCTCTCTCCCACACGCCAACCGAAGCCCGGCCTCGCGCCGGGCTTCACTTTTATGGGCCCCGTGGCGCCACAATGCGGCATGGGCGACCCTTTCTCTCTTGCAGGCACCGGCACGACCTACCAGGAACATCTGACGCCTGCGCCGCTGCGTGGCCGCTTCGGCCAGCTGTGGCAGAGCCAGCTCCCTGCCGATGCCGATGGGCACATCACCGTATTGCCCGATGGCTGCGTGGATATCCTCTGGCGCGACGGTGCGCTGTTCGTCGTCGGCCCGGACCGTGTGGCCGCGCACCCGGCGCTGGCACCCGGTGCGCAGGTGCTGGGCGCACGCTTCCGCCCCGGCCAGGCATTGGCCGCGCTGGGCCTGCCGCTGGCCGGGATCATCGGCCAGGCCGTGCCACTGGCTGATCTGAAGGGCGCGTGGGCGAACAAGGCGGCGGCCTCCATCGGCGACACCGCGCCTGTGCAGCGCCTGCAGCGGATGGCGCATTGCCTGCAACAGCACATGGGTGCGGCCGCGCTCGATACGCCGGCGCAGCGCGCCCATGTCCTGTTTCAGGCGCTCGCCGCGGGTAATGCCACGCTGGATACGCTGGCGGCGCAGTTGGGCCTGAGCCCGCGCAGCCTGCGGCGTTTCAGCCAGTCGCAGTTCGGCTACGGCGCCAAGACGCTGGAGCGGATCCTGCGGCTGCAACGTTTCCTGCGCCAGAGTCGCGCGCTGCCACAGCATTCGTTGGCGATGCTGGCCGCTGATGCCGGCTATGCCGACCAGGCCCATCTCAGCCGCGAGGCGCGCGAGCTGGCTGGCATGACCGCCAGCGAGCTGCGCCTGGAGTGGGGACAATGATGGCCGTTTTGTTCAAGACCGCCGTGCCGCGCTGACCGAAGCTGGGGTTCCAATCACGGAGCAACCTCATGAGCCACGAAGCTACCCACGAAGCCGAACGCCGCATCGACAACATCGAATTCAACGTCGCCGACATCGCCCGCAGCAAACGCTTCTACGGCGAGGTGTTCGGCTGGCAGTTCACCGACTATGGCCCGGCCTATACCGAGTTCGACGATGGCCGGCTGAAGGGCGGCTTCGTGTCTGACGCGCCGTTGCGTGCTCACGGAGGACCGCTGGTGATCCTGTACTGCGCGGACCTGGCCGACGCACGGCAGCGCGTGGTCGCCGCCGGTGGCGAAGTGGTGCAGGCGGTGTTCGCCTTCCCCGGGGGCCGCCGCTTCCACTTCCGCGATCTGGATGGCTACGAACTGGCGGTCTGGAGTGATGTGGACTGAGGTCTTCGTACCTTCGCTGGTGGACGGAACGAGAACCGCTCCGTCCCCGGTCAGGCGGTTCCGCTATGATCGCCCGCACATCGCCACACGCGATGCGTCCGCCTCAAGCCAGCAGGAACCGCCGTGAACTCCCAGCCCGCACCGATCACCGCCGTCAACCACACGCTCGACAACGAGCCGCAGCAGATCACCGCGCCGCTCACCCATTCGGCGGCGTTCCTGGTGCTGAAGGTGAAGGATGACGAGGCGTCGATCGCCAAGGCGCGCGAGGTGCTGGCCAGTACCGACGATCTGATCAAGAACACCGCCATCCGCGAGATCGAGCGCACCTTCACCTGCAACGTTGCCATTGGCCATCGCGTGTGGCAGCCGCTGGTAGGCTCCACGCCGCCACGCGAGCTGAAGCCGTTCCGCGAGATCAAGGGCGCGACCCACACCGCCGTGTCCACGCCCGGTGATCTGCTGTACCACATCCGCGCACGCACCATGGACCTGATCGTGGCGTTCGAGCGCAACCTGCTGATGGCCTTCGGTGATGCGGTCGAAGCGGTCGATGACGTGGCCGGCTTCCGCTATTTCGATGGCCGCGACCTGCTCGACTTCGTCGATGGCACCGCCAACCCGGAGGGGCTGTCGCTGCCGGAAGCCACGATCGTGGGTGACGAGGACCCGGAGCATGCCGGCGGCAGTTACGTGGTGGTGCAGAAGTACCTGCACAACCTCGATGCGTGGCGCGCGCAGAAGACCGAGGCGCAGGAGGCGATCATCGGCCGCACCAAGCACGACAACATCGAGCTGGACGACGCGCCGGCCGATGCGCAGAAATCGCACAAGACGCTATGCACCATCGAGGATGCCGACGGCGAGCACGAGATCCTGCGCGACAACATGCCGTTCGCCAACCCTGGCCGCGGCGAGTACGGCACCTACTTCATCGGCTACACGCGCCGCCTGTGGGTGATCGAGAAGATGCTCGAGCGCATGTTCATCGGTAATCCTGCACCGCTGCACGACCGCATCCTCGACTTCTCCACCGCCACCACCGGCGTGACCTTCTTCGCACCCTCGCGCAAGGTGCTGGCCGACCTGGGCGAGTGATCGCGCCGGGCCATCGCCGGCCGCCATCTGCCTGTCATCTAGGGCGCCGACCATGGCGCGCTGGATGGGAGTGCAGCAGGCAGGCGATGGCCATGGCAGGGAACAGGACCGGCATGCGCCGCTGGTGGCGGCGTCTGGCTGCGGTGTTCGGCGCGTTGGCACTGGGGAGTGCCAGCGTTTCCGCGCAGGAAGCCCCTGCGCACTGGATGGCCTACGCCGCCGCCGTGGGTGGCCAGCTGCAGCAGCGCCTGCAGCAGGAACAGGACCCGCAGGCGCAGCGTGTGCTGGCGTGGTTGCAGGCGCACCCTGACACACCGGCACCGCTTCCGGTGAGCGTGTGGATCGCGGCGGATGGCCGTATTTCGAAACTGGAATTCGACAGCCTGGGCGATGCCCAGGTCGACGCCGACCTGCGCGCGACGCTGCAGGCCGCGCCGTTGCAGGCGGCACCGCCGGCCGACATGCGCCAACCGCTGCGCCTGGGCCTGTTGCTGGAGCCGAAGTAGATCCGCGCCATGCGTGGATGTGGTGGGTAGATGCCGACCTTGGTCGGCAGGCGCGCACCAACCCAGGTTGGCGACTACCGGTAGCCCGGCCGCGCATGGCGTGGCGCTACCGCGTTGCCACCTGCGGTTCACGCGCGGCGGCGCTCCATGCGCGCAGGCCGAACACGGCCAGGCCGAGAAAGAACACGTACAGCGCGGCGGTCACGTGCAGCGACTTGAACAGGTACGCACCCACATAGACCACGTCCACTGCGATCCACACCCACCAGCAGGCCACGTGGCGGCGGGCCTGCCACCATTGCCCGACCAGGCTCAGACCGGTCAGCAGCGCATCCAACCACGGCAGGGCAGCGTCGGTGAAGCTGTGCATGGCTGCACCCAGCACCACGCCACCGCACAGGCCGATGGCCAGGTCGCGCAGCAGGGTGCCGCGTGCCAGTGGCACGATGCGGATGCTGCCCTCATCGGCGGCGTGCTGCCGCCAGTTGAGCCAGCCATAGACCAGGAAGCCACCGAAGGCGACCTGCAGCAGGGTGTCCGAGTACAGCTTGGCCTCGGCGAACACCAGGCCATACAGCGCCACCGACAGCAGGCCCACCGGCCACGCTGCCAGCCGGCGCCGGGCCATCAGCCAGACGCCGAGGATGCTGCACAGCGCGGCGGTCCACTCCAGCATCACGCCGCTCACAGCGCGAACGTCACCGACAGGCGGGCCTGTCGCGGTGCACCGGGGAACAGGTAGTAGTCACCGCCGCTGCTGCCGGTATCGCGCCAGTAGAAGCGGTTGAATACGTTGTCCACCGACAGGTTCCAGGTCACCGCGCGTTCGTGCAGGCGATGCTGGAAGCGCAGGCCGGCATCGAACACCGAGTAGTCCGGCGCGCGCACGCCACCATCGGCGCGTGCCACGTTGGCACCGGCATAGCGCCAGCCACCGGTCACGTCCAGGCCCTGCACGAACGGCAGCGCGTAGGCCACGTGCACGCTGGCGCGTACCTTCGGCACGTTCACCAGCTGATGGCCTTCATAGGCCGGCGTGCCGGTGTCGCGCGCGCGCGCCTGCAGCACGCTGGCGCTGGCCACGATCTGCAGTGCGTCCGTCAGCTGGCCGTTGGCGGTCAGCTCCAGGCCGGTGTGGGTCTGCGTGCCATCCTCGACGAAGGTGTAGCCGACGTCGCTGCTGTCGGGCCTGGCGTACTGGTAGGGCTGCGAGATGCGGAACACCGCTGCACCCAGCGTCAGCGCCTCGACCGGCACGTACTTCACGCCTGCTTCCAGCTGCCGCGACTGCACCGACGGCAGGAAAGTGTCGGCATTGCTGGTCCAGAACGGCGCTTCCTGGCCCAGCGAAATGCCGCGCACGTAGCTGGCATAGGCGTTGAGCTGATCGGTGGCCTTCCACACCACCGCGGTCTGCGGTAGGAACCGCGACAGGCGGCTGTGCCGCTGCGGAACGCCACGCTTGTCGTAGGCACGCTCGTCCAAGCGCACGAAGCGGCCACCGGCCAACCACTGCCAGTCATCGCCAAAGCTCATCCGGTCCAGCGCGAAGAACGCGGTCTGGCGGCTGTCCAGGCGTCGTGCGGAGGGGCCGGGCATCTTCGGCGACGGCTCGAACACGGGCACCTGCGGGTCGTGGATGTTGCTGGTGCCGACGTACTCGTTGACGCTCGGGCGCTTGTCCACGGTGCGGCGGAAGTAGTCGGCACCGAGGGTCAGCTGATGGCCGACGCTGCCGGTCTCGAAGCGGCCACGCAGCTCGGCACGGGCCTGCTGGTTGCGGCGGGTGTCGTCCGGGCTGCGGTAGTCGTAGACATCGTAGTCGCCGTTGGGTGCGAAGTAGTTGCCTGGCACGCTGCCATCGGCGCACTGCACGGCGTAGTAGCAACCGTAGGCGAAGGCGACGTTGTCATCGATCACCGAGCGGCTGTGGCCGACCGAGACGCGCGACTGCCAGGCATCGTTGAAGTCGTAGGTATGCAGCGCGGTGATGTTGGTGCTGGCGATATCCACCGGGCGCTGCCACGGCTGGTAGCCGAGCAGGTGCTCGCGGTCGACACCGCGCGGCAGGTCACGCGCGCCCAGCAGCTGGTAGCCGGACACCGAGCGCTGCGAGCTGGTCTGGTAGTTGGCATCTACTTCCAGCTTGCCGCGCTCGCCGATCAGCCAGTCGGCGGCCAGCGAGTAGAAGTTGCGGCGGCCATCGGCGTGCGCGACGTAGGAATTGCTGGAGTCCCATGCGGCATTCAGGCGCAGGCCGAAACGCGGGGTGATCCAGTGGCCGACATCGACGGCGACGTAGCGTGAGCCTTCCGAATCGGTGCCGAGCGTGGCGGTGCGTACTTCAGCCGGGCGCTTGCCGATGTAGTTGATGATCCCGCCCGGCGCCATCACCCCTGCCGCCAGGCCGGCTTCACCCTTGAGGATCTCGACTGACTGCACGTTCTCCAGCGCCAGGCGTTGCTCGCCGGCGATGGACAGCCCGTTGAAGCGGTAGCCGGTGGCGGCGTCCAGCGCGAAGCCGCGGATGGCGATGTTCTGGTAGTAGCCCACAGGTGCATACGCATCACCCAGCGAGGCATCGTTGCTGGCCAGCTCGGACAGCGAACGTACCTGGCGACGTTCGAGATAGTCGCGCTCGAGCACGTTCACCGAAGCCGGCGTGTCCTTCCACGAACCGCCGCCGAAGGCATTCACGCGCGAAGTATCGGCCTTCGGCTTGCCGGCCTCCACGCGCACCGCCGCCAGTTCGGTCGGCGAGCGTTCGGCACCAGTGGCAGCCGCATCGGTGGTGGCCTCGGCCTCGCTGGCATGCAGCGGCAGCGCGGCGCAGAGGGCGAGTGAGAGCAGGGTGGGGCGCAGGCAGCGGTTCATTCGGTTCGTCTTCGGACAACAAGGGAGACGAAGCGACGGCGCGCAGGTGCACCGGCCCATGATGGGGGTGTGGCTGCGGCTCAAAGCTCCCTACGCCGGTGCAAACCGGATCAGGTTCCAAGGGACTCTCTCAGCCTGGCAGATCCAGGCACCCCCGCTTCAGGTGACCATTTCACTACAAATGGTACGGATTTGCGAGCGCCAGCCGGGGTCAGATCCCTTTCCTGCGGAAAGGGATCTGACCCCAACGCTGCGTCAACCGGATCACGCGACGGCGTGCAGGGCCTGCAGCAGTGCCCGTCCCGGCGCGCTGTGGAACCACGCCGGATGGCCCAGCATGAAGGGCTGCCAGGCCACGTCGGCATTCGCGGCTGAGCGGGTGACACCTTCGAAGTACTCCACTTCGGACAGTGCGAAGTCGAAATGGACCATTGGCAGCAGGTCGGCCAGCAGGTGCACGCGTGCCGCCGACAACGGCAGCACCTCGCGGTAGCCGTCGAGCAGGGCCAGCGCGATATCGATGCGCACTGCCTCCATGCCGCGCTCCAGTTCCAGCCACGCCACTGCGTTGCGCTCGATCGCGGTGGCGAGGTCGAACAGCGCGCTGGTGGGCGACGCCAGGCCGAAATCCAGCACGGTGCTGACCTCGCCGTTGCGCCACAGCAGGTTGGAGACATGCCAGTCGTTGTGCGCCCACAGCCGGGGCTCGGCGCGCAGGCGCTCGGCCAGGCCGGCGTGCCACGGCAGCACGTCGCGCTGCAGCTGTGCTTCCCATGGAATGCGCGCGAGATAGCGTGCCAGCCCGGGACGTTCATCCAGTCCTGCCTTGATGGCGGCGATCGGATCGTCGGCACGGATCAGGTCGTCGCGCGCCACCAGCAGATGGGTGCTGCGCTGGGGCGCGTGGTAGCTGGCGGCGGCACGGTGCAGCTGTGCGAGCGTGCGCCCTGCCTCGCGGGCCTGCGCGACATCGGTCAACAGCGACCACGACACCGCGTCGCGATACAGGTCGTCGCCCACGCCGACATCGTGCAGTTCAAACGTCCATTCGCCGTGTTCGACCGCAGTGTGGCCATCGGTGGCCGGCAGCACCTGCACCACTGGCACGCCGGCGGCGGCGAGATGGGCGATGAAGTGGTGTTCTTCTTCCAGACAGGCCGCGCTGCGCACGCTGTGGTGGTGGCGCTTGATGAACACCGCGCCGCGCGTGTCGTCGACGATGGCGGCGGCAGACAGCGGCCGCGGGCTGTGCCAGCGCGGTTGGCTGTGCCCGCCCAGCTGCGGGTAACGCGTACTCAGCCACGCGATGTCCGCCGCGCTGATCGGTGGCCAGTCGGCAGCGACCTCGTCGTTGTTGAGGCCCTGCACGCGGTGGGAGGAAGACGTCATGCCACAGTCCGATCGGGAAAGTCACATCCAAGGCTGCGCATTCAACGCCATGCGCGTGGCCAACGCAAACGGGCGGGTCATCGACCCGCCCGTCTCCGCGTCATCGGTATGTCGGCGCTGCTTACCAGCCGCGATGGCGGCCGCGGTCGTGGTAGTAGCGGTTGTCGTAGTAGCGCTCACGCTGCCAGCGGCGGTCATCGCCACGGTCGTAGTAGCCACTGCGGTAGTAGCCACGGTCGTAACGGCGATCGTAGCGGTCGTCGTAACGGCGATTGTCGTAGTAACGGCGGTCGCGGCGGTCGGAGGTGGTCAGGTTGCCGATCGCGCCGCCGGCCACGGCACCGCCGACGGTGGCCGCAGGGTCGCCGTTGGACAGCAGGTTGCCGGCCACGCCACCGACCACGGCGCCGACCAGGGTGCGCTTGTCCTTCCTCGACATCGCGCTGGCATCGCTGACCACGGCGACACCGGCAACCAGTGCCAGGGCCATCGCCAGACCACGGAAGCTGAGTGTGGAAGTACTGAGCATGTTCGGTTCTCCTGTGAGGTGCATGCCACGCTGGGCAGGGAGGGCGCGGGGCGCCCCGGCTGCCGTGGAGACCACGCTGGCGTTCCAACATTGCCGGAACATTGCCTGGCCTACCGGGCGGCTTGCGCATTCATCTAGCGGCAGGCGGCATGAAGCAAGGCTGAAAGTGGCTTTTACCGCTCAGCTGGCAGAAAGGGAAAGGGCCGCGCATGGCGCGGCCCCTCCCGGTCTGCAAGGCGCTGCGGGCTCAGACGCCCATGGCCTTCTGCGCCTGGCGGGTCTGTTCCTGCTGCGCGTCCTGCTGCTGGTGCAGCACGTTCGGCGCGCCCTGCACCGCGCCGCTGCTGAGCGCCATGCTCTGCTCGCTGGCGGTGCGGGTTTCCACCGCAACGCGGCTGGCCGCCGGGTCACCGACCGTGCCCTGCACGGCGAACAGGCGCTCACCGTTCGGGCTGGGCACCACCGCGTCGATGCGCTGCAGGCCGGCGGCATGCGCCTCCCTGGTCAGGGCCGCTGCGGCGCTTTCCAGCGCGTGGCGGTCCTTGAAGGTGCCCGCCGGCATCCGCTCCAGGCCTTCGGTGGCCTGCAGGTACATCGGATTGCGCGGGTGCCGCTCGTCGTTCAGCAGCGGGCGCTCGCGGGCCTCCTTGATCGCATCCAGCGTCTTTGCACCGACGATGCCGTCGGCAACCAGCCCGTTGTCCTTCTGCAGCTGGCGTACCGCCGCTTCGGTATTGCGCCCGAAGCGGCCGTCCTCGGCCAGCGGCTTGCCGTCGGCCCCGGCATAGCCGAGGTGGCCCAGCTGCTCCTGCACCTTGCGCACGCCCTCGCTGTGCGCGCCCGGCTTGTACAGCTCGGCGTGCGGGGCGGCAGCGGCCTTGTGTTCGGCCGCAGGCTTGCCCTGGGTCTGCTCATGCGATTGGGTGCGGCTTTCCAGCAGGTCGCGCGCCTTGGACAACGGGTCCGACGCGAACAGCTTCCAGTGCGGGTGGTCCTTCACCTGCTTGAGGTAATCCTCCACCGGCATGGTGTGCACGCCCTTGCTGCCGGTGGACTGGCTGATCAGCAGCTTGTCGGTATTCGGGTCGCGCACCACCATCACGATGTGGTCGATGCCATTCCAGTGCTCGTGGCGGGTCCTGGCCGTATCCAGGCCGATGACCATGCCTTCCTTCAGCGCACCGGGCTTGAGGATGGCGTCGCGCTCGAGCAGCACGCCGGACTGTTCGACGGCCTTGTGCACGATGCCGCCGGAACCGAGGTTGCCCAGGTCGATGCGGTCGGCCTTGCTGAAGACAGCGTGCCCGGCCTTCTGGTTGATCTCGTCCATGGTCCGGTTCTGCAGGGTGCCGACCCAGCCGGAGCAATCGATGTAGCCCTGGTCCACGTTCTTGCCGGTCTTGCCCGGCACGTACAGCGCGTGGCCCGGGATGTTGATGGCGTACTTCACATCGTCGTACTTCACGCCAGCGTCGTACGCGGCGTGCAGTTCGATGCCCGGCTTCGGCGCAGCAGGAGCCGTTGCGGTCGCCGCCAGCGTGGCCGCAGCGGCGCCCACTGCGGCGGTCTGCGCAGGTGTGCCTGGAGCCTGGGCCTGGCCCGGTGCCACGGTCTGCGGCGTGATGTGCTTTTCCGGGATGCTGATCGCTGCGTACTTGTGGATGTAGTAGCTGGAGAAGGTCCGCGCCAGGTCGCCGTCGTTCATGCCACGCATTTCGGCCAGGGTGTGGCCGGTCAGCGCCTTGGCATCGGACCCGATCTGGTTGAGCACGTTGCGGCGCATGTTGATCTCTTCGCCATGGCCGTTGCGGACCACGCCGAAGGTGCCGGTGGCGATCGCGGTCTGCACCGAGCCATAGCCGGCGCTGCCCTGCTGGTGGGCCAGGTACAGGTCCAGGCCGGTCGGCGTGTCGCCGCCGGACAGGTACGGGTGGCCGGTGCGCTCATTGCGGCGCGCCATCGAGCCCAGGTTGTCCTGGTACATCTGCGCGGCGGCTTCGGTGTTGCGGGTCGGATCGAACTCGTGGCCGGTCAGGTGGTACTGGCGCGCCGAACCGGGCACGAACTGGAACAGGCCCTTGGCCCCGGTCGACGTATTGTGGGCGCGTTCGTTGAACGTGCCGCCGGTCTCGATGTGCGCGAAGCGCATGAAGTCATCGACCGGAATGCCCTTCTGCCGAGCGACCTGCTCGACGATGTCCAGGACTTCCTTTTTGCTGTAGTCATGCTGTGCCATGACGTTTTCCTCGGGGTTGATGGAGCGGCCGATGCCGCGAATCGCCAACCGGACTCATCCGTGAGTCAAGAACATGTCGGTCAACAGGTAACCCGCCTGCGGCGGATGGAAATCAGGGCGTGATGTACTGCTGGGCCTTGCTGTCGAAGCGGTAGTGCACGGTGTCGCCGGCACCCAGCGCGCGGGTCTTGCCCGGGGCTTCGATGGTGGTGCCCTTGAAGGTCACGATCAGCTGCGGCAGGCCGTTGCCATCGGCCACGAAGGCCAGTTCGCCATCGCTGTCGGTGCACGGCATCACGTTGCCGTCGTCGCAGGCCGCGCTGTTGTCTTCGCCGGTGCGCACCGAGCCGACGTAGCGCCAGACCTTGCTGTCCAGGTCGTCCTCGCTGCGCTTGGGGTTGAACAGCAGCAGGGCGTAGCCGCTGCTGCTGATGCCGCGGTCGAAGCTGCTGGTCGGCACCGCCAGCAGCAGGCGGCCGTCGGCGGTGCGGTGTTCGATCGGCTTGCGCCGGGTATCGACGTCGTCGGCCTTGTCGTAGGCGCCGAGCGCACCGATGGTCCATTCCTGGCCGCGGAACTTCCACGGCTTCTTCGCGTCGCCGCCGGCCAGCACGAAGGTGGCCTCGGCCAGATTGGCGCGGTCGTCGGGGCCGGCCGGCTGCTGTTCGCCCGGCTTGCCGTAATGCTCGCGGGTATCCCAGGAAAAGCCGGTGTAGTAGGTGGTGCCGTCCAAGGTGAAGCGGTGGCCGAACCAGAAGGTCGCCACGCTGCCGTTCTGGACCTCATAGGACGTCGCACCGTCGCCATCCACCTGGTAGATGAAATACATCACGGTCGGCGCGTCGGGCGGGGTGACGGCGGCATCGGGAGAGGGGTTCTGCATCGGGGCAACATCCTGTCGGGGCGCTTTGGCAGCCTGCGCAGGCGCAGGCTGGGAGGACGAGGGGGCCGGATCGGCGGCGCTGCAGGCGGCAGCGGAAAGAGAGACGAGCAGGCATGCCGCGAATGCGCGCAGGGGCCGCAACGGCAGGGTCCAACGTAGCTCGGGGGGGGACTGCATGCGCCTCTCCATGGTCAGCGTTGCCGGGCCAGACGGCCGGCAGGAAGCCGCACCCCATCCACCACGGACGGGAGCGAGGACATGAGCCGGTCGATTCCTTCGACCTCGCATTGAGAACTCATGCCCGTCCATCTTGGCACAGATCCGCAGACCGTCAAAGAGGGGGTGCGGCAGCCGGGTCTGTGATGTGAAGTGCGTCTCAGATCTTGCCGTCACGCAGGTAGTCGAACAATTCGGCGTCGCCCTTCAACCCCAGCTTGAGCATGGCGTCGCCCTTCTGCCGGCTGATGGTGCTGACGCTCTTGTGCAGCTGCAGCGAAATCTCCTTCACTGTCATGCCGGTGCCGAGCAGCCGCAGCACCTCCACTTCGCGTGGTGACAACGGCTTGCCGTCGCCCTCGCGCATGCGCCAGCTGCCGGCCGCGTCCACCCGCTCGCGCAGGCTGCGGCTGATGTAGGGCTGGCCGCGGTACACCGACTGGATGGCCTGCGGCAGCTCGTCCATTGACGAACTCTTGTCGACCAGACCGAGCACGCCACTGTCGAGCACCATGCGCAGGATCGCCAGGTTGCTGGAGACGCTGAGCATCAGCACCGGCAGGTCCGGATGCCGGCGGCGGATCATGCCGATCATGGCGAAGCCATCGGCCTGCGGGCTGCCCGGCATGGAGTAGTCGGTGACCAGCAGGTCACAGGGCTGGTTGGCGAGCAGGGTCATCAGCGCCTGCGCGCTGTCGGCCTCGCCGACCACGCGGCCCACGCCGCTCGACTCGATGACGGCGCGGGTACCGATGCGGACCACCGGGTGATCGTCTGCGATGATGATGCGCAAGCTCATGCTCTAGTATGGCCATCGGGCACGCCGGACCGCGACCATCGCGGTCCCTGGCAGGATTCTAGGAGATCGACGCAGATGCGTAGGTGGGCTGTTCGCGGGCTGCTCCTGCTGCTGGCGGTGCTGGCCCTGCCCGTGGCCCAGGCACAGCCGGCCCCTGGGCTGCTGCCGCTCAGCCCGTTGCAGCGCGAATACCTGGTGGCGCATCCGACCATCGTTGTCGGGCAGTATGACAGCGGTTGGCCGCCCTTCGAGTCCCTCCGTGACGGCCAGCAGGTCGGTCTGGGACCGGACTACCTGTCGCATCTTGCACGCCAGCTCGGCATGAAGGTCGAGGCGCGCCGCTATCCGGACTGGACATCCGTGCTGGATGCGGCATGTCGTGGCGAGATCGACGTGGTGATGAATGTCGGCCTCAGTGCCGACCGCACCCGCTGCATGGTCTATACCGCGGCCTACAGCGAAGCGCCGCTGGCCCTGGTGGGCCGGCCGGACGACCTGCGTGCCTCCGACATGCCCGACCTGGAGGGTCTGCGGGTGGTGATCGAGCAGGATTTCCTGACCGGTCCGCAGGTGCGCGCCCGATTCCCGCGTGCCCGCCAGCTTGTCGTAAACGACACGTTGAGCGCATTGCAGATGGTCAGAGACGACAAGGCCGATGTCTACATCGGCAATGCCTTTGTCGCCACCGAGCTGATTGCCAGCCGGCGCCTGCAGGGCGTGGCGCTGTTGCGGCCGAGCGACCTGCCCCCTGAACGGCTGCACTTCGGCATTCCCAACAGCAAGCAACCCCTGGCCGAAGCCCTGGACCTGGCGCTGGCGGCCACCAGCCAGGCCCAGCGTGATGCCCTCGCACAACGATGGCTGCCACCGCCGCACTGGTCGGCATCGGCGCAGCTGGCGCTGAGCCAGGCCGAGAAGCGCGTGCTGGAGCAGCCGTTGAAGATCGGTTTCGCCCCGAATGCCGCGCCACTGTCGTTCACCGGCGAGGATGGCCGGCCCAGCGGGCTGGCCAGCGAATACCTGCAGCGCCTGATGCAGGCCGGTGCCAACCTGCAGGTCGAGGACAGCCACGACTGGTACGAGGTGCGCGAGAAGGCCCGCCGCGGTGAGCTGCAGGCGGTGATGGGCATTCCTGTCGATTCACGGTACCTGGGCCCGGACTGGGTGTTCAGCCAGCCCTTCATCAGCGTGCCGAACGTGATCGTGGTCAGGAGCGATGGCGAGTCGCTGCTGGGCCTGGCTGACCTGCAGGGCAAGCGCGTGCTGCTGTCCGACCCGGAGCGTGTGCGCGGCTACGTGCTGCAGCAGGCACCGCAGGCGCGGATCATCGCTGCACGCAGCGCCGAGCAGTCGCTGCAGCGCCTGCTCGCTGGCGACGCCGATGCGTACATCGGCAACCTTGCCGTGGTCGATCACCTGCTGCGCAGCCGTTTCCCGGGGCGGCTGCAGGTGGCGGCACCGGCCGGCTTCAACGACCAGCTGGTGCTGGCTGTGGACCGCCGCCACGCGGCACTGGCTACCACCTTCGATCGCCTGCTGCTGCAGATGACCCCACGCAAGCGCGAGGCCCTGCGCAATGCCTGGCTGGGGGTGGAGTACCGCAACGGTGTCGACTGGAACAAGGTGCTGCGGTGGGGCGTGCCGGTGCTGCTGGTGCTGCTGACCGCGCTGCTGGTACATGGCGTCGGCCATTGGCGGCTGCGCCGCGAGGTGGCAGGACGTCGCCAGCTGGAGCAGCGTCTGGCCGAGGTGACCGACAACCTGCCTGCAGTGGTCTATCAGGCGCGTCGCGACGCCGATGGCGCGCTCAGCTTCCCGTTCATCGCCGGTGACCTGCCTGCGTTGTTCGGCATTACACGGCAGCAGGCCGAACAGGATGCGAGGGTGTTGCTGGAACGCATCGAGGAAGAGGACCGCGCGCACATCCTGCACTCCATCGAGCAGGCCGCGCGCCAGTTCGCCCCATTGATCCTGGAGTTCCGCCTGCGCAGCGATGGGGAGGGCGTGCGCTGGGTGCGCAGCCAGGCCCACCCCTATGCCGCCGAAGAGGGCGCGGTGATCTGGAGCGGTTACTGGGTGGACGTGAGCGAAGCGCGGATGCAGGCCGATGCCCTGGCGGCGGCGAAGGCGGACGCCGAGCAGGCCGCCGAGGCCAAATCGCGCTTCCTGGCCACGATGAGCCATGAGATCCGCACACCGATGAGTGGCGTGCTGGGGATGCTGGAGGTGCTGGCGCACTCACCGCTGGACAGCGAACAGCAGCGCATCCTCGGCGTTATCGAGGATTCGGCCCAGATGCTGCGGCAGATCCTCGATGACATCCTCGATTACTCGCGGCTGGAAGCAGGGGCGTTGCGCCTGGAGCCGGTGCCGCAACCGCTGCGGCCCCTGCTGGAGAGCGTGTGCCGCCTGCTGTCGGCCCAGGCCAGCGCGCGTGGCCTGGCGCTGCACGTGCAGATCGATCCCGAGCTGGCGCCGGCCCACGAAGTGGACGGCGTGCGGCTGCGCCAGATCGTGTTCAACCTGCTCAGCAATGCCATCAAGTTCACCGCACAGGGCGAGGTGCGCCTGCAGCTGGAGGTGCTGGGGCCGACCAGCGAAGACGGCGTGCAACCGCTGTGCCTGAGCGTTACCGACACCGGCATCGGCATCGCACCGGAACAACTGCAGCACCTGTTCGCGCCCTTTACGCAGGCCGGCGCCTACATCCAGCGTGACCACGGCGGCACTGGCCTGGGCTTGAGCATCTGCCAGCGACTGGTGCAGATGATGCAGGGCGAATTGACCCTGCACAGCACGCTGGGCGAAGGAACCCGCGCCGAAGTGCGGGTATCGCTGGTGGAGGCCGGCAGCGAGGACGCGGCGGCACTGCTGGCCGAGCAGGACCAGACCGCGCTGCTGCCCGCCGCGCTGCGTCAGGCACGGGTGCTGGTGATCGAGGACCACCCGACCAACCAGGCGATGATGGCGTGGCGGCTGCAGCAGCTGGGCGTGCCCCATGTGCTGCTGGGCGATGGCCAGCAGGCGCTGGATCGCCTGTCGTCGGAGAGCTTCGACCTGGTGATCACCGACTGCCGCATGCCGGTACTCGATGGATTTGGCTTCACCCGCCTGCTGCGCGAACGCGAGGGCCGTACCGGCCAGCCGCGGCTGACGGTGCTGGCGCTGACCGCCAGCGTGCTGGACGACGATGCGCGCCGCTGCCGCGAGGCCGGCATGGACGAGGTACTGGCCAAGCCGCTGTCGCTGGCCACGCTGCGTGCGGCGCTGCTGCGCTGGCTGCCGCAGGCCCAGGGCCAGTCGTTCGAGGTGCCGGTGCCGGAGGTTGCCGCCGACGACGGTGAAGCATTGCCTGATCTGGCCACCCTGCAGCAGCGCTTCGGCTCGCGCGTGGTGGCCGAGCAGCTGCGCGACAGCCTGTTGCAGGCCAGCGAGGGTGACCTGGCCGCCGTGCAGCGCGCCGTGCAGGCTGGCGACCGCCAGGCTGCGGCGCTGCACCTGCATCGCCAGGCCGGCGGGCTCGGGGCGATCGGGGCCACGGCACTGGCCCAGCAGGCCAATGCCCTGGTCGAGCGCCTGCAGGATGCGGCAGAGGCCGATACGGCGCCGTTGTTCGCCACCGTAACGACGTTCGTGGCGCGGCTGCAGCAACAGCTGCAGCGCCTGGCTCACTGAGCCGACTGCTGCTGCAGGTAGGCGATCACCAGGGCGCGGCGTTCTGCGCTGGGGAAGGCGTTGTACATGCGGGTGCCCGGCACCAGGTGCGTGGGTGACTGCAGGAAGGTATCCAGCGTCTGTGCGGTCCAGGTGATGTCGGCGCGGCGCATGCCGTCGGAATACCCATAGTCGGGCAGGCTGCCGGCGCGGCGGCCGATCACGCCGTGCAGGTTGGGTCCGAAGCGGTGGATGCCACCGGGCTGCACGGTGTGGCAGCCGGCACACAGTTCGAACGCGCGCTGCATGGCCTGCTGCCGGGCCTGTTCGGGCGTGGCCGGCACCGCGGGCGGGCGCTGGCAGGCCGTGGCAAGCAGGGCCACGGCAACGGCGGTGAGCAGGCGGCAGGCACGCATGGGTGGGCAGGATAGCGGTGCGGTGGAGCGGTCGGGGGGCGCCACACCGTCGCACCCCCGGGCGATCACATGCCCGAGTAGTTCGGGCCGCCGCCGCCCTGCGGGGTCACCCAGACGATGTTCTGGGTCGGATCCTTGATGTCGCAGGTCTTGCAGTGCACGCAGTTCTGCGCGTTGATCTGCAGGCGCGCGTTGTCGGCTTCGCCAACGAACTCGTACACACCGGCCGGGCAATAGCGGGCTTCCGGGCCTGCGTACTCGGCCAGGTTCACCTTCACCGGAATGCTGGGGTCCTTCAGCGTCAGGTGGCTGGGCTGGTTCTCGTCGTGGTTGGTGCTGCTCAGGAACACCGAGCTGAGGCGGTCGAAGGTCAGCACCCCATCCGGCTTCGGGTAGGCGATGCGGGTGTGCTTGGCGGCCGGTTCCAGGCAGGCATGATCCGGCTGCGTGCGGTGCAGGGTCCACGGCGGGTTGCGCACGCCCAGCTTCGGCAGCAGCCACTGCTCGACGCCGGTCATCAGCGTGGCCACGGTCTGGCCCTTCTTGAACCACTGCTTGAAGTTCTTGGCCTGCTGCAGTTCGGTGAACAGCCAGCTGGCTTCGAACGCCTTCGGGTAGGCGCTCAGTTCATCGTGCTGGCGGTCGGCGGCCAGCGCGTCGAACGCGGCGTCGGCGCACAGCATGCCGGTCTTGATCGCGGCATGGCTGCCCTTGATGCGGCTGGCGTTGAGGTAGCCGGCCTCGCAGCCGACCAGTGCACCGCCCGGGAACACCGTCTTCGGCAGCGACAGCAGGCCACCGGCGGTGATCGCACGCGCGCCGTAACCGATGCGGGTACCGCCTTCCAGATGCTTGCGGATGGACGGATGGGTCTTGAAGCGCTGGAACTCTTCGAATGGGCTCAGCCACGGGTTCCTGTAGTCCAGGCCGACCACGTAGCCGATGGCGACCTTGCCGCCGTCGGCGTGGTACAGGAACGCGCCGCCGTAGGTGTCGCTGTCCAGCGGCCAGCCGGCGGCGTGAACCACCAGGCCCGGCTCATGCCGGGACGGGTCGATCTGCCACAGCTCCTTGATGCCGATGCCGTAGGCCTGCGGGTCCTTGCCTTCGTCCAGCGTGTAACGCGCGATCAACTGGCGGCCGAGATGGCCGCGCGCGCCTTCGGCGAAGATCGTGTATTTCGCCTGCAGCGCCATGCCGCGCTCGAACGCCGGGCCGATGCTGCCATCCTTCTCGATACCCATGTCGCCGGTGGCCACGCCGATCACTTCACCGTTGTCGCCGTACAGCACCTCGGCTGCGGCGAAGCCGGGGAAGATCGCCACTTCCAGCGCCTCGGCCTGCTGCGCCAGCCAGCGGGTCACTTCGCCCAGGCTGATGATGTAGTTGCCTTCGTTGTGGAAGCACTCCGGCAGCAGCGCGTTGGGCGTGCTGCGCGCGCCGGTTTCGCTGAGGAACAGGAATTCGTCACGGGTGACCTTCTGCTTCAGCGGTGCGCCGCGCTCGGCCCAGTCCGGGAACAGCTCGGTCAGCGCGCGCGGATCCATCACCGCACCAGACAGCACGTGCGCGCCTGGTTCGGACCCCTTCTCCAGCACGCACACCGACAACTCGCGGCCGGCTTCGATCGCGCGCTGGCGCAGGCGGATCGCGGTGGCCAGGCCGGCGGGGCCGGCGCCGACGATCACCACGTCGAATTCCATTACTTCACGCGGGGGCAGGGCGTTGGCTTCAGCGCTCATCGATTGCATGACTCGTGGGTAGGGCCGGCATCGGGGCCACCGGCGGTGCCTGGGAATCGCGCGTGCAGCCACGAGCGAAACGGTTGTTTGAATGTGTCAGGGTACCGGGCCGCGCGTGATCGAGCTAGATCGCCGATGTTCACGTCACGATTGCTGCGGTGCAGCGTAAGGCTGCGGCCCGGGTGGGTGCCGACCCTGGTCGGCACGCTCTGCCCGGATGACCGACAATGGCCGGGTCCTGACTGCGCGTGAGTGCCATGGCTTTGCATCCGTACGATCTGTTCGATGTCCGTTCCCTGCTCAATGAGGAAGAGCGCGCGGTGCAGGAGAGCGTCGCCCGCTTCACCAACGAGCGCGTGCTGCCGATCATCGGCGATGCCTTCGACCAGGCCCGTTTCCCCGATGAACTGGTGCCGGAGATCGCCTCGCTGGGCCTGCTGGGCGCCACCCTGCCGGCCGAATACGGCGGCGGTGATCTGGGTGCGGTCAGCTATGGCTTGATCTGCCAGGAGCTGGAGCGCGGCGATTCGGGCCTGCGCAGCTTCGTCTCGGTGCAGAGCTCGCTGTGCATGTACCCGATCTATGCCTACGGCAGCGAGGAACAGCGCCAGCAGTGGCTGCCGGCGATGGCGCGCGGCGAACTGATCGGCTGCTTCGGCCTGACCGAGGCGCACGGTGGGTCCGACCCGGCCAGCATGAAGACCCGCGCGGTGCGCGACGGCAGCGACTGGCGCATCAGCGGCAGCAAGATGTGGATCACCAGCGGCCCGGTGGCCGACCTGGCCATCGTCTGGGCGCAGACCGAGGACGGCATCCAGGGCTTCGTGCTGGAGAAGGGCATGGCCGGCTTCACCACGCAGGAGATCAAGCACAAGATGAGCCTGCGCGCGTCGCTGACCGGCGCGCTGTTCTTCGATGACGTGCGCGTGCCCGACAGCCATCGCCTGCCGAACGTGAAGGGCCTGAAGGGGCCGCTGGGCTGCCTGACCCAGGCCCGTTACGGCATCAGCTGGGGCCCGATCGGTGCCGCCGTTGCCTGCCTGGATGAAGCGCTGGGCTATGCCAAGGAGCGCGTGCTGTTCGGCCGCCCGCTGGCGGCCACCCAGAGCGCGCAGATCAAGCTGGCCGAAATGGCCCGCCGCATCACCACCGCGCAGCTGCTGGCGCTGCAGCTGGGCCGCCTGAAGGAAGCCGGGGAGCTGCAGCCGCAGCAGGTCAGCCTGGCCAAGTGGAACAACTGCCGCATGGCCATCGACATCGCCCGCGAATGTCGCGATCTGCTGGGTGGGGCCGGCATCACCACCGAACACGTGGCGATCCGGCATGCACTGAACCTGGAATCGGTGATCACCTATGAAGGCACCGAGACCGTGCACCAGCTGGTGATCGGCCGCGAACTGACCGGCATCAACGCGTTCTGAAACCTGGTTCCGGTGGGTGCCAACCTTGGTTGGCACATCTTTCCAGAAGTTTCTGCAGCCGCCTTGACCTGTCTTTGGTAGGTGCCAACCTTGGTTGGCACACTCCTTCGGCACGCGACCGGGGAACAGTGCGGACCAAGGTCCGCACCCACCAGAAGCAGGTCACACCCACCAGCAGCGATCCACAGCCACCCCGGAGCGGTTTACGCGCCGCCGGCAAACCCATGCTGCCGCCACGCCTCGTACATCACCACGGCAACGGTGTTGGAAAGATTGAGGCTGCGGTTGCCCGGCCGCATCGGCAGGCGCAGGCGGCGTCCATCCGGCAATGCATCGAGCACGTCCTGCGGCAGGCCGCGGCTTTCCGGGCCGAACAGGAAGGCATCACCATCTTCGAACGCCACGCTGTCATAGCGGACGCTGGCACGCGTACTCAGGGCGAACAACCGCTTCGGTGCGATCCGCGCCAGCGCGGTGTCCAGGTCGGGGTGCACCTGCAGGCGCGAGTACTCGTGGTAGTCCAGGCCGGCGCGCTTGAGCTGCTTGTCTTCCAGTGCGAAGCCGAGCGGCTCGACCAGGTGCAGCTGCGCGCCGGTGTTGGCGCAGAGCCGGATCACATTGCCCGTGTTGGGCGGGATTTCCGGTTGGAACAGGATCACGTGGAACGGGGGCGCGGCATTCATCGGCGCAGTGTACCTGCGACGGCGGCCGCCTCTACGGCGCACGCCCTGCGCTGGGCAGGGCGGCACCGCTTACGGGCGCAGCAGGACCTGGGCGGTTTCGGTGGCCAGGGCCTGCAGGTCTGCAGCGCTCGGACGCACCTGCAGGGCCGGCAGGTTGACGATCACCTGGTTGGCGACGCTGGTGGCAGCGGCAGCCAGGGTGGCGGCGTAGCGCTGGGCTTCCAGTTCGGCGGCCAGGGCGACGCGCTGTTCCAGGCTCGGGCGCACTTCCACCGAGGCCAGGGTGGTGATCGGCATCGCGGCGGCGACCGGGGCGACGACGTAGCCGTTGCGCTCGGCCAGCTGGTCGGCGCTCGGGCGCACTTCCACGGTGGCCAGGGTCGGGATGCCGCTGGCCTGTTCCCAGGCCTGCTGGGCCAGCTGGTCGGCGGCCGGGCGAACCTGCACGGTGGCCAGGGTCTTGATGGATTCGGAGGCCTGCACCGACGAAACAACCGCGGTGCCGGCGATCAGGGCGATGGCGATGGCAATGGTCTTGGCGTTCATGACGGGGCCTGTTTAGTGTTGGTGATCAGTGGTGTGGTAGTAAGGTAGTACACCAATTCTGGGGATGCAAGAAGAATTTTCGATTTCCTGCATTTGTTCAGTCTTCAGTCAGCTTGCGTCTGAAGCCCTTCCTGGCGCAGGAAGTGCCAAGCAATCCCCGTGCCAACTTTTATTCATTGATTTACAAGGGTTTTTTATCAATCGAAAAGTGTCCGGTGGGCGGACACCTGTCCATTCGATGTGCCGCGGACACTGTCCGGACGCCTTCAGCCGGCACATGTGACGGTTCACGCCCCCCGGCTGGGGCCGGGCCGGATGGCCTTCAGGGCAAACACCCCCAGTGACTGGCGACCGATTCCTGCCGTTGCCTGCGCAGGCTAGGATCGGGGTTCACCTATGTGACCAAGGATCCGGATATGTCTCTCGCCCTTCGCCCGCGCGCCGCATTGCTGGCCGTCGCCCTCAGCACCGCCCTGGGCACGCTTGCGCCCACCTCCGCGCTTGCCGCCAGGCCGACGGCACCGGCCAAGGTCGATATCCCGTACGAGCAGTTCACCCTGCCCAACGGCCTGCGCGTGATCGTGCATACCGATCGCAAGGCGCCGATCGTCGCGGTCAACGTCTGGTACCACGTGGGCAGCAAGGATGAGCCGGCCGGCCGCACCGGCTTCGCGCACCTGTTCGAGCACCTGATGTTCCAGGGCAGCGAGAACCACGACGGCGAATTCTTCGAACCGTTCAAGCAGGTCGGTGCCACCAACCAGAACGGCACCACCAACACCGACCGCACCAACTACTTCGAGAACGTGCCGACCACCGCGCTGGACATGGCGCTGTGGATGGAGTCGGACCGCATGGGCCATCTGGTCGGTGCGATCGACCAGGCTGCGCTGGACGAGCAGCGCGGCGTGGTGCAGAACGAGAAGCGCCAGGGCGAGAACCAGCCCTACGGCCAGGCCTGGGACCAGATCAACAAGGCGCTGTATCCGGTTGGCCACCCGTACCACCACGGCGTGATCGGCTCGATGAACGATCTCAACGCGGCCTCGCTGGATGACGTGAAGACCTGGTTCCGCACCTGGTATGGCCCGAACAACGCGGTGCTGGTGCTGGCCGGCGACATCGACCTGGCCACCGCCAAGGAGAAGGTCGCCAGGTACTTCGGCAGCATCCCCGCTGGCCCGACCATGGCGCAGCCGGCGGTGAACGTGGCCAAGCGCAGTGCCGATACCCGCGAGACGATGACCGACAAGGTGCCGCAGGCGCGCATCTACCGCGCCTGGAACGTGCCGCAGGTCGGCACCGCCGACATCGACCAGTTGCAGCTGTTCTCCGAAGTGCTGGGCGGCGCCAAGTCCTCACGCCTGAGCCAGCGCCTGCAGCACCAGGACAAGCTGGTGGACAGCATTGGCTCGGGCCTGTCGACGTCGCAGCTGGGCTCCAACTTCGTGATCGTGGCGACCGTCAAGCAGGGCCAGGACCCGGTCAAGGTCGAGAAGATCATCGACGAGGAACTGGACCGCCTGATCAAGCAGGGCCCGACCGCGGCCGAGCTGGAGCGCGCCAAGACCGGCGCCCGTGCCGGCTTCATCCGTGGCATCGAGCGCATCGGTGGCTTCGGCGGCAAGGCCGATGCGCTGGCCGAGTGCGCGGTGTTCACCGGCGACCCGGGTTGCTTCCGCACCTCGCTGGCCAACATCGAGAAGGCCAGTGCCGCCGATCTGAGCCGCCTGGGCGCAGAGTGGCTGGACAAGGGCAGCCACACCCTGGTGATCGCACCGGGTGAGCGCGTGGCGCTGAAGGAAGAACCGAGCCAGACGCCGAAGCCGTTCACCGTGCCGGCGGTGGACCCGAAGTACAGCACCCTGCCGGAACAGGTGGACCGCAAGGCCGGCGTGCCGCAGACCCGCGAGTTCCCGCAGCTGAAGTTCCCGGCACTGCAGCGCGCCACGCTGAAGAACGGCACCCAGGTGATCCTGGCCGAACGCCACGAGATTCCGGTGGTGCAGTTCAGCTACCAGTTCCCGGGCGGCTTCAGCGCCGACCAGGGCCGCAAGCCCGGCACCGCCAACTTCACCATGAGCCTGATGACCGAAGGCGCCGGCAAGCTCGGTTCGCTGGCCTTCGCCGACGCCGCAGACGCACTGGGCGCCAGCCTGGATGCCTCGGCCGGCCTGGACTCGATGAGCGTGGACCTGTCGGCGCTGAAGGAAAACCTGGCACCGTCGCTGGCGCTGTACCGCGACCTGCTGCGCGAACCGCGTTTCGAGCAGGGCGAGATCGACCGGGTCAAGGCGACCTGGATCGCCGGCATCCAGCAGGAGAAGGTGAACCCGGGTGCAGTGGCCATGCGCGTGCTGCCGCCGCTGCTGTACGGCAAGGGCCACCCGTACGCCATCCCGTTCACCGGCAGCGGCGACGAGGCGGCGATCAACGGCCTGACCCGCGAAGATCTGGTTGATTTCCACCACGACTGGCTGCGCCCGCAGAACGGCACCCTGATCGTGGTCGGTGACACCACCCTTGCCGAGATCGTGCCGCTGCTGGACAAGCAGCTGGGCGACTGGAAGGCGACCGGCGAGGCGCCGCAGGTGAAGGCGGCCACCGATGTCGCGCTGCCGAAGGGCCCGCGCGTGTTCCTGATCGACCAGCCGGGTGCGGTGCAGGCCAACCTGTTCGCCGGCCAGGTGGTGGCGCCGTCCAGCGCCGCCAGTTCGACCCGCTTCGACATTGCCAACGGTGTGATCGGCGGCGACTTCACCTCGCGCCTGAACATGAACCTGCGCGAGGACAAGCACTGGTCGTACGGCGCGCGCAGCAGCGCGACCAGTTCGGTGGGCCAGCGCCCGTGGATGGCCAGTGCGCCGGTGCAGATCGACAAGACCGGCCCGGCACTGGCGGAAATGCGCAAGGAGATCGCCGCATTCGCCGACGGCAGCAAGCCGGCCACCGCTGCCGAAGTCAACCGCATCCGCAACATCCAGACCCTCAGCCTGCCCGGTGCCTACGAGACCGCCAATGCAGTGGCCGCGACCATCGGTTCGATCGTGCAGTTCAAGCGCCCGGACGACTATGTGCTGCGTCGCAAGGCCGAGATCGAAGCGATGACCCCGGCGCAGGTGCAGCAGGCCGCTGCCGAGATCAAGCCGCAGGCCCTGACCTGGGTGGTGGTGGGCGATCTCAAGCAGACCGAAGCGGCCGTGCGCGCGCTGAACCTGGGCGAGGTGACGGTGATCGACGCCGAGGGCAACCCGGTCAAGAAATAAGGCACGACCCGGCCCGCCTGTGGCGGGCCGGCTCCCCCGGTAGTGCCGGCCGCTGGCCGGCAAACCCTTAAGGGGTCGGATCCCCCGCAGGGGCTCTGACCCCGGCCCCGGCTACCCCCGATTCAGGCTGTTCAGGCAGAATCGCCCCATACCCTTCCAGGATCTGCCCATGCGCGTTCTGCTGCTTTCCTCCCTGCTGCTCACCGTCACTGCCTGTACCTGGGTGCCGATCGAACCGGCCGGCAAGGCGACCCGCGTGTTGCCGGCAGGTCCGGTTCCGGCCGGCTGCATCGCCAAGGGCGAGGTGGTGGTCACCGTGAAGAGCAAGGTCGGCTTCTACAACCGCAACCCGCTGCGCGTGCAGGAAGAGCTGGAAACCCTGGCCCGCAACGAGGCCCCGAGTGCCGGCGCCAACGCCGTACAGGCCGCCGCCGCGCCCGCCGATGGCAGCCAGCGGTTCGCCGCGTTCCAGTGCCCTCCGCGCTGAACGCTTCACCATACGGCCAAGCCTGAATTCGTAAAGATGCGGTGAAGGCCCCGGGGGTTATAGAATAGCGCCCCCTTTTGCCTGAGCCTTGGCGCTAACCTCGATGCTCTTCAAGAATGTCTCGATCGCCGGCCTGGCACACGTTGATGCGCCGCATACGCTGACGACCAAGGAAATCAACGAGCGGCTGCAGCCGACGTTGGATCGCCTCGGTATCCGCACCGACGTGCTCGGCGATATCGCCGGCATCCATGCCCGCCGCCTGTGGGACAACGGCGTGCTGGCGTCCGATGCCGCCACCATGGCCGGCCGCAAGGCGCTGGAAGACGCAGGCATCGATGCGACGCAGGTCGGCCTGCTGGTCAACACCTCGGTCAGCCGCGACTACCTGGAGCCGTCCACCGCCTCGATCGTGTCGGGCAACCTCGGCGTCAGCGACGAGTGCATGACCTTCGACGTCGCCAATGCCTGCCTGGCCTTCATCAACGGCATGGATATCGCGGCGCGCATGATCGAGCGTGGCGACATCGACTACGCGCTGGTGGTGGATGGCGAGACCGCCAACCTGGTGTACGAGAAGACCCTGGAGCGCATGACCGCCCCGGACGTCACCGCCGACGACTTCCGCAACGAGCTGGCCGCCCTGACCACCGGTTCGGGCGCCGCCGCGATGGTGATGGCGCGCTCGGAACTGGTGCCGGATGCACCCCGCTACAAGGGTGGCGTGACCCGTTCGGCCACCGAGTGGAACCAGCTGTGCCTGGGCAATCTGGACCGCATGGTCACCGATACCCGCCTGCTGCTGATCGAAGGCATCAAGCTGGCCCAGAAGACCTTCACCGCCGCGAAGATCGCCTTGGGCTGGGCCGTGGAAGAGCTGGACCAGTTCGTGATCCACCAGGTCAGCCAGCCGCACACCGCTGCGTTCATCAAGAACTTCGGCATCGACCCGAAGAAGGTCATGACCATCTTCGGCGAGCACGGCAACATCGGCCCGGCCTCGGTGCCGATCGTGCTGAGCAAGCTCAAGCAGCTGGGCAAGCTGAAGAAGGGCGATCGCATTGCACTTCTGGGCATTGGTTCCGGCCTGAACTGCTCGATGGCTGAAGTGGTCTGGTAAGCAGCCCGCTGCCCGACCTCCTGTAGAGCCGAGCCATGCTCGGCTCACGCGCGCAGCGCGGCTCTTCCGCAGCGGACCGGAGAGCAGCCGAGCATCGGCTCGGCTCCACATTGCGCCGCGACTCTCCCTAGGTGCTCCGCATGCGCGATCTTCCCGGTTACCCCGCCCACCCGAAGCGCTTCGAGGTTCGCCCCGGCCTGTCGATGAACTATCTCGACGAAGGCCCGCGCGATGGCGAAGTGGTGGTGATGGTGCATGGCAACCCGTCGTGGAGCTATTACTGGCGCACGCTGGTGGCCGGCCTGTCGGACACATACCGCTGCATCGTGCCGGACCACATCGGCATGGGCCTGTCGGACAAGCCCGATGACAGCCGCTACGAGTACACGCTGCAGTCGCGCGTTGACGACCTCGATGCGCTGCTCAAGCATCTGGGCATCACCGGCCCGGTGACCCTGGCGGTGCACGACTGGGGCGGCATGATCGGTTTCGGCTGGGCGCTGTCGCACCACGACCAGGTCAAGCGCCTGGTGGTGCTCAATACCGCCGCGTTCCCGATGCCGGCGGCGAAGACGATGCCGTGGCAGATCGCGCTGGGCCGCCACTGGAAGATCGGCGAGTGGATCATCCGCAGCTTCAATGCGTTCTCGTCCGGTGCCTCGTGGCTGGGCGTGGAGCGGAAGATGCCGGCCGACGTGCGCCGCGCCTACGTGTCGCCGTACAACAGCTGGGCCAACCGCATCAGCACCATCCGTTTCATGCAGGACATCCCGCTGTCGCCGGCCGACAAGGCCTGGTCGCTGCTGGAGCGGGCCGGCAAGGCGCTGCCGTCGTTCGCCGACCGACCGGCCTTCCTCGGCTGGGGCCTGCGCGACTTCGTGTTCGACGACCACTTCCTGAAGGGCTTCCAGGCCGCGTTGCCGCAGGCCCAGGTGCATGCCTTCGAGGACGCCGGGCACTACGTGCTGGAAGACAAGCACGAAGTGCTGGTGCCGGAGATCCGCGCTTTTCTGGACAAGAACCCGATCTGATCGGTGTGCCGACCAACGGTCGGCACACCCGAAGGGTTGATGAGGTTGCCGGCCAGCGGCCGGCACTACCATTACGCGGCGACCGGTGCCTGCGGCGGTGAGGACGGGCTGTTGCCGTTGTCGTCCGGGTGATCGTCGTCATTGTCGGCGTCATCGCGCCAGCGCCAGTCGGCCAGCGTCAGCGGGTCCAGGCCGTAGGCGATGCGTGCCTTGTCGCACTGCGGGCTGGCCTTGCCGTACTCCCACGATGCATCCACCTCACGGCACACGCTGGGCCGGTTGGGGTGGATGGTGCAGCGTGAGTACACGCCGATCTGCGCGTCCAGCGCCACGCAGCGCACCGGCTTGGAGTGGGTGCCGCGCATGCACAGGCGGTGCGGGTCCAGCACCTCGGTCAGCTGGTGCGGCACGCCGCCGGGGGTGACCTCGTCCGATTCCATCCAGTGGAAGGCCACGCGGTATTGGGTGCAGCAGGCGCCGCAGGTCATGCAGGGATGTTGCATGGGCAAGCCGCCTCGGGCGGCAGTCGGAATCAGGAACGAGGGTGCGGATTTTCCACGAAGTGGGCCGCCGCGCAAGAAATTCCGTAAGCGGCGACAATGAACGGATGAACCGACCCTGCAACATTGCCGCGCGCCTGCCTGAACTGGCGCGTGAACGCCCTGACCAGATCGCCATCCGCTGCCCGGGCCGCCGGGGCGCCGGCAACGGCATGGCCGCCTACGATGTCACCCTGGATTACCGCCAGTTGGACGCCCGCAGTGATGCCATGGCCGCCGGCCTGGCCGGCTATGGGATCGGCCGTGGAGTGCGCACGGTGGTGATGGTGCGGCCGTCGCCGGAGTTCTTCCTGCTGATGTTCGCGTTGTTCAAGCTGGGCGCGGTGCCGGTGCTGGTCGATCCGGGCATCGACAAGCGCGCGCTGAAACAGTGCCTGGACGAGGCGCAGCCGCAGGCCTTCATCGGCATTCCGTTGGCGCACGTGGCGCGGCTGGCGCTGCGCTGGGCGCCGTCGGCGACCCGCCTGGTCACCGTTGGCCGCCGCCTCGGCTGGGGCGGTACCAGCCTGGCTGCGCTGGAGCGCGCCGGCGCCAAGGGCGGGGCGATGCTGGCCGATACCGATGGCGAGGACATGGCGGCGATCCTGTTCACCAGCGGCTCCACCGGTGTGCCCAAGGGCGTGGTCTACCGCCACCGCCACTTCGTGGGCCAGATCCAGCTGCTGGGCAGCGCGTTCGGCATGGAAGCGGGCGGCGTGGACCTGCCGACCTTCCCGCCCTTTGCCTTGTTCGACCCGGCGCTGGGCCTGACCTCGGTGATCCCGGACATGGACCCGACCCGGCCGGCGCAGGCCGATCCGGCACGCCTGCACGATGCCATCCAGCGCTTCGGCGTGACCCAGCTGTTCGGCTCGCCGGCATTGATGCGGGTGCTGGCCCGGCATGGCCGGCCGTTGCCGACGGTGACCCGGGTGACCTCGGCCGGTGCGCCGGTGCCGCCGGACGTGGTCGCCACCATCCGCAGCCTGCTGCCCGCCGATGCGCAGTTCTGGACCCCGTACGGCGCCACCGAGTGCCTGCCGGTGGCGGTGGTCGAGGGGCGTGAGCTGGAGCGTACCCGCGCGGCCACCGAGGCCGGCGCCGGCACCTGCGTGGGCAGCGTGGTGGCCCCCAACGAGGTGCGCATCATCGCCATCGACGACGCCCCGCTGGCCGACTGGTCGCAGGCGCGCGTGCTGGCGGTTGGCGAAGTGGGAGAAATCACGGTGGCTGGCCCGACCGCCACCGACAGCTACTTCAACCGCCCGCAGGCCACGGCCGCCGCGAAGATCCGCGAGACGCTGGCCGATGGCAGCACCCGCATCGTCCATCGCATGGGTGACGTGGGCTACTTCGATGCGCAGGGCCGGCTGTGGTTCTGCGGGCGCAAGACCCATCGCGTGGAAACCGCACAAGGGCCGCTGTACACCGAACAGGTCGAGCCGGTGTTCAATACCGTGCCCGGCGTGGCACGCACGGCACTGGTCGGCGTTGGCCCGGCGGGTGCGCAGGTACCGGTGCTGTGCGTGGAACTGCAGCGTGGCCAGAGCGACAGCCCGGCGTTGCAGGAAGCGCTGCGTGCGCATGCCGCAGCGCGCACGCCTGAGGCCGGCCTGCAGCACTTCCTGATGCATCCCGCGTTCCCCGTCGATATCCGTCACAACGCCAAGATCGGCCGCGAGAAGCTCGCCGTCTGGGCCAGCGCCGAACTGGAGAAGCGCGCATGAAGATCCTGGTCACCGGTGGTGGTGGTTTCCTTGGCCAGGCGCTGTGCCGCGGGCTGGTCGAACGTGGCCACCAGGTGCTGGCGTTCAACCGCAGCCACTACCCGGAACTGCAGGCCATGGGCGTGGGCCAGATCCGCGGCGATCTGGCCGATGCGCAGGCAGTGCTGCACGCGGTGGCCGGCGTCGATGCGGTGTTCCACAACGGCGCCAAGGCCGGCGCCTGGGGCAGCTATGACAGCTACCACCAGGCCAACGTGGTCGGCACCGACAATGTCATTGCGGCATGCCGCGCGCACGGCATCAACCGGCTGGTCTACACCTCAACGCCCAGCGTGACCCACCGCGCCACGCATCCGGTGGAAGGCCTGGGGGCTGACGAGGTGCCGTACGGCGAGGACTTCCAGGCACCGTATGCGGCGACCAAGGCGATCGCCGAACAGCGCGTGCTGGCCGCTAACGATGTATCGCTGGCGACGGTGGCACTGCGCCCGCGCCTGATCTGGGGCCCGGGTGACCAGCAGCTGGTGCCACGCCTGGCCGAGCGTGCACGTCAGGGTCGCCTGCGCTTGGTCGGCGACGGCAACAACAAGGTCGATACCACCTACATCGACAACGCCGCGCTCGCGCATTTCCTCGCTTTCGAGGCATTGGCGCCGGGTGCCGCGTGTGCGGGCAAGGCCTACTTCATTTCCAACGGCGAACCGCTGCCCATGCGCGAGCTGGTCAACCGGCTGCTGGCCGCTGTTGGCGCGCCGACGGTGGACAAGGCGATCAGTTTCAAGACCGCCTATCGCATCGGCGCGGTCTGCGAACGGCTGTGGCCGCTGCTGCGCCTGCGTGGCGAGCCGCCGCTCACCCGCTTCCTGGCCGAGCAGCTGTGCACGCCGCACTGGTACAGCATGGAGCCGGCCCGCCGCGATTTCGGCTATGTGCCGCAGGTCAGCATCGAAGAAGGGCTGCGCAGGCTGAAGGCTTCATCTGCTGCATAGATCGCCGTCACTGGTTGCACACCGCAGGATCGGGAGGATGGACCCACGCCATCCAAGGCTCGACCACCCGCGAGGAGCGCCATGCTGCATTACGCCATCATTTTCTTTGTCATCGCCATCATCGCCGCCGTTCTGGGCTTTTCCGGCATTGCCGGCGCCGCAACGAACATCGCCTGGATCCTGTTCGTGGTGTTCCTGATCCTTGCGGTGATCTCGATGTTCCGCAAGCGCGGCTAGCCGGTAGTGCCGGCCGCTGGCCGGCATCGCTTTCCGCAGAGTCGAGCCATGCTCGGCTCTGCGGGCGATCACAACGCTACACGGCGCTGTGCAATCCGCGATCGGCTTCGTGACGCTCCTGTGCCAGTTCGATCAGGCGCGTAATCAACGTCGTGTAATCGACACCGCTGGCACCCCACAATTTCGGGTACATGCTGATGCGGGTGAAGCCCGGCAGCGTGTTGACCTCGTTGATGACGATCCCGCCGCCCGCAGTAAGGAATACGTCCACGCGCGCCATGCCGGCACACTCCAGCGCCTGGTAGGCCTGCAGTGCGATCTGCTGGATGCGCGCCTGGGTTGCGGCATCGATATCCGCAGGTACCACCACCTCGGCGCCAGTTTCGTTGATGTACTTGGTGTCGTAGGCGTAGAACTCGTCGTGCACCACCACCTCGCCGCACAGGCTGGCCTGCGGATGCGCGTTGCCCAGTACCGCGCACTCGATCTCGCGGCCGACCACCGCCGATTCCACCAGCACCTTGTGGTCGTAGCGCAGCGCCAATGCCAGTGCCTCGGCGAAGCCCGCTGCCTCCTTGACCCTGCTCACGCCCACCGACGAACCCTGGTTGGCCGGCTTCACGAACAGCGGCAGGCCGAGCTGCGCGATCACCGCATCGACATCGACCGTTGCCGCCTGGTGGCGACGGATGCACAACCACGGTGCCACCTGCAGGCCAGCGTCGCGCAGCAGGCGCTTGGTCACGTCCTTGTCCATCGCCACTGCCGAACCCAGTACCGGCGAGCCGACGAAGGGCAGGTTGGCCATGCGCAGCAGGCCCTGCAGCGCACCGTCCTCGCCCAGCGGCCCATGCACGATCGGCAGCACCACATCGATCTGGCCCAGCGCGCTGGCCGGATCGGACGGCTGCAGCTGTGCCTGTTCCGCACCCGGGCGCACCGCCAGCGACTGGCCCGAGCGATGCAGCGCGATGCGCGACGGATCATCGGCGTTGATCAGGAAGGTGTCCGGCTGGTTCAGATGCCACTGGCCCTGCTTGTCGATGCCGACCAGCACCGGCTCGAAGCGCTCGCGATCAAGCGCATCGAGAATGTTCTTCGCCGACTGCAGTGAAACCTCGTGCTCGGAGGATTTGCCCCCGAAGATGATGCCGACCCGGGTCCGTGCCATGGGAATGCGATGTCCTGTGCGTTGCGTGGCCGTACAGCATGAACCTTCCATAGCCACCCAGGTGAGGCACAGATGAATCACCGGGCTGCCAGCTCGGGTAGCGGCCAACCATGGTTGGCCCCCTGACATCCAGCGCCGACCAAGGTCGGCATCTACCAACGCCAGATCCCATCAGCATTGGGGTCAGAGCCCGTTGCGCAGCAACGGGACCCACCCCGCCATCTCACGGATCGCCAGCTTTTGATGTTGATCTTGCCGGCCAGCGGCCGGCACTACCGCGGGTGCCGGGCGGCAGCCCGGCGCAAGCCCCCCACCCACGCAGGTAGAATGCGCACATGGCTCTTTCCCTGCTCAAGTCCCTCAAGCCGGTCGCTGGCCGCGCCCTGCAGATCGCCCTGAACCGCGCGCTGGCGCTGGATCCGGATACCCGCCATGCACTGGCCAGCCTCGATGGCCGGCACATCGACCTGACCCTGGAAGCGCCGTCGCTGGCGATGCGCATCAGCGTCGACGGCGACCAGCTGCGGGTCGGCCCGGTGGATGCGCAGGAAGCCGACCTAGCCGTGCGCAGCAGCCTGGCCGGCGTGCTGGCGCAGCTGCCGCTGCTGGCCAACGCACGGCGCGGCGAGTCCAACAGCAAGGGCCGTGTACGCGTGGCCGGTGACGCCGAACTGGCGCGACGCCTGCAGCAGCTGGCCAAGGGCTTCGACCCGGACTGGCAGCAGCCGTTCGTCAGCGTGTTCGGCGAGGTACTGGGCGTGCAGGTGGCCAACACCCTGCGCAGCGCCCTGCAGCACGCGCGCCAGGGTGCGATCGATCTGGCCCACAGCGCTGCCGAGTTCATCACCGAGGAATCGCGCGACGTGGTACCGCGCGCCGAACTGGATGCCTTCCACGATGATGTGGACGTGCTGCGCGATGACGTCGAGCGCCTTGGCGCGCGCGTCCAGCGCCTGCGGGGTGCCGCATGAAGGCCGTGCTGCGGGCAAGCCGCATCGGCCGGGTGATCCTGCGCTACCGCCTGGACGACCTGCTGCAGGGCACGCCGGCTGAGCGCTGGCTGCGCCTGGCCAAACCGTTCGTGCCGCGTGCTTCGGCCGACATCGCTGTACAGTCGCGCGGTGCGCGCCTGCGCCTGGCGCTGCAGGATCTCGGCCCGATCTTCGTCAAGTTCGGCCAGATCCTGTCCACCCGCCGCGACCTGGTGCCGCCGGACGTGGCCAACGAACTGACCCTGCTGCAGGACCGGGTCAAGCCGTTCGACGGCGATACCGCGCGCCGCATCGTCGAGGAAGCACTCGGCCTGCCGGTCAGCGAGGCATTCGCCAGCTTCGATACCGAACCGCTGGCCTCGGCCTCGATCGCACAGGTGCATGCGGCCACGCTGGCCGATGGCCGCCAGGTGGTGGTCAAGGTGCTGCGCCCGGGCATCGAGAAGCAGATCGACGCCGACATCGCCCTGCTCAACTCGCTGGCCGCCCTGGTCGAGCGTACCCATCCGCGTGCCGACAAGATCCGTCCGCGCGAAGTGGTGGCCGAAGTCGAGAACACCCTGGCCGCTGAGCTGGACCTGCAGCGCGAAGGCGCCAATGCCAGCGTGCTGCGCCGCTTCTGGGAAAACAGCGACGACCTGTACGTGCCGGAAGTGATCTGGAGCCACACCGCCGAGCGCGCGCTGACCCTGGAGCGCGTGTGGGGCATTCCGTCCGATGACATCGCTGCACTGGACAAGGCCGGCATCGACCGCAAGGCGCTGGCCGCCAAGGGCGTGCGGGTGTTCTACACCCAGGTGTTCCGCGACAACTTCTTCCATGCCGATGCGCACGCCGGCAACATCTGGGTCGATACCGATCCGTCGCGTCGCGCCAACCCGCGCTTCATCGCGCTGGACTTCGGCATCATGGGCCAGCTGTCGCAGGAAGATCAGTACTACCTGGCCGAGAACTTCATGGCCATCTTCAACCGCGATTATCGCCGCATCGCCGAACTGCACGTGCAGGCGCGCTGGATGCCGGACAACGTGCGCATCGATGATCTGGAAGCGGCCGTGCGTTCGGTGTGCGAGCCGTACTTCACCCGCCCGCTGTCGCAGATCTCGCTGGCCGAAGTGCTGATGAAGCTGTTCCGCGTGGCGCAGCGCTACCAGCTGACCCTGCAGCCGCAGCTGATCCTGCTGCAGAAGACCCTGCTGAACATCGAAGGTGTCGGGCGCCAGCTGGATCCGCAGATCGACATCTGGGCGGTGGCCAAGCCGGTGCTGGCGAAGATCCTGCGCGAGCGCTACAGCCCGCGTCGGGTCGTGCGCGAGATCGGCAAGCGCTTGCCGGAAATCATGACCCACGCGCCGGACATGCCGCGCCTGGTACATGCCTGGCTGACCCAGCAGGTGGAGGGCCGCCATGAGCTGGCGATGCGCTCGCGCGATCTGGTCGCGCTCGATGCCAGCGTGCAGCGCCTGCAGAAACGCGCGGTCGGTGCGATCACCGGCGTCGGCCTGCTGGCCATCGCCGCACTGGTGTACGTGCTGCAGCCGCCAGGCTGGTACTGGGGCGACCTGCCGATGTGGAGCTGGGTGTCCGGTGCCGTCGGCGCGCTGGCGCTGGCGCGCGCGTGGTGGCGCTGAAGCCTGTTGATCGAGGGTCGGCGGCATCACGCGCCGCCGACCCGCCACGGCTCTACCAGTGGTAGCCCAGGCCCAGGTGCGACTGCACGCTCTGGAAGCGGTCCAGGCGCGTCCTGTGCCAGGTCTTGCCAATGCCCATGTCCAGCACCAGATGCTCCCCCAGCGGCTGGCTGCGGCGCAGGAAGGCACGACGTGCATCGTGTTCGCGCAGCAGCAGCGGATCGGAATCGGCGGTGTAGCCGGACGTACCGCTGCCCAGCCACAGCTGGGTCGAACCACCGCCCTGCGCATCCTTCAGGCGCAGTGACAGCGTGGTGCCATGGCCGTCGGGCCCATTGGACTGGCGATGCCGCTCGTGGCGCAGTGAGGTGGTCACGCGCGGGAAGTAGTGCGAGGCACCTACCGACCAGCCACTCACGTATGCGCCGGCATGGTACTGGGCGTACTTGCCGCCCACGCTCAGCACGGTCTGCGGTGCCACCTTCCACTGGAAGTCCTGGTTGAGCTGGCGGTTGACGAATACCGGGTCATCGTTGGAGGCGGTGAAGGCGGTGCGGGTCGAAAAGCGTTGACTCCAGCGCTGGTGCAGGGAGCCCTGCACCCGATTGCCGCTGAAGCGCTTGCTGCCGTAGTCGCGTTCACCATGGGCCAGGCCCAGATGCCAGCGGCTGTCACCGCCGCGACCGGCCACATCCACGGTCTGTACGTCGCGCTTGCCGAAGCCATCGGTGTAGTCGGCATGATCCAGCTGCACCGAGACCCGGTCGATGCCGGCATGGGCGCTGGACACAGCCAGCAGCAGGACGCACGGCAGTGCGCCACGGATGATCAATCGCATGGGGTTACTCCAGGGGTTGGGAATGCAGCGACTGCAGCAGCCGGTAGCGACCGGGCGGCAGGTTTCGTTCCACGGTGATGCGCGGGCCGAACTGGCTGCCCGGGGCGACGATGCGACCGGGCAGGATGATCACGCCGACGCCCAGCGCGGCACCTTCGCCGATCCAGGCGCCGAGCTTGTCGCGCTGGCTGTCGATGACGGTGTCGCCGATGTGGACGGTGACCGTTGCGCCATCCAGGCGATGGTTGCTGGTACGCACCAGCGCGCCCAGGTAGGCACGGGCGTCGACGCGGCTGTCGGCGATGAAGCACTGCGGGCCGATGCAGGCGCCGTCGCCGATCAGTGCGTTCTTCAGTTCACTGGCAAAGCCGATGCGCACACCGTCACCGATGTGCAGCGGACCGCGCAGCAGTGCGTTGTTGCCGATCAGGCAGTCGCGGCCGATCGATACCGGCCCGTGCAGCTGGGCGCCGTCGCAGATGCGGCTGCCAGCGCCGATCCGTACCTCGCCCCGCACGATCGCACGCGGCGAAACCTGGGCGCTGGAATCGACGTGGGGTGGCAGCGTCGATAGCGCGTCGGCCATGGCGGCGAGGTCATTCCACCACATGCGGATACCTGGTCGGCTTGTCGCGTGCCGGCTCGCGGCCGGTAAACAGCCCGGCCACGCCATGCATCAGCCAGATCGCATAGGCGAGCAGCACGTACAGCATCGAGAACGCGGCGGCAGGGACCAGCGACGCGCGGCGGTGGTGGATCGCACTGATCACCGCCAGCAACATGACGATGCCGATCCAGAACAACGGCATCACCGACAGGGCGAGGCCACCCGGCCCATGCAGCTGGGCCGCACCGAACCAGACCTGCAGCGTCAGCACGATGCCGGCAAGGGCAAGCAGCATCATCGGCAGGATGCTGAACACGCCGAAGCGGGTCAGCAGCAGGCCGCGATGCAGGCGCATGCATACCGCATAGCCGACGATCCAGCGTCGCCAGCGCCGCCATTCCTCCACCAGCGTGTTGCATTCCTGCGGGTAGACCACGCAGCGCACGCTCTGGCGGACACGGTAGCCCTGCGCGACCAGCGACCAGGACATGTCCAGGTCTTCGACGCGGGTACGGTCGGAGAAACCGACCTTGCGCAGCACCGAGGTGCGGAACAGGCCACACGAGCCGGAGACGATGAACGGTGCGCCGCCCAGCCATTGCTGGAAGCTGCGCTTGATGACGATCATCGGCAGCTTCAGGCTGGCGCGCACATGCGGCAGGAAGCCGGCACCCTGCAGGCTGGACGAGGGTACGCCACCGACCGCATCGGCACCGCGCTCGATCTCGTCCAGCAGGTGGCCCAGGCCATGGCCGCGCGGATCGATGTGGGTGTCGGCGTCGGTCAGGAACACCTGCTCGGCGGTGGCGTGCCGCAGGCCATGCATCAGCGCGCCGCCCTTGCCGGTGTTGGCCTGGTGCACGGCCACGAGGCGCCCGGGCCAGCGTGCCTGCAGCGCATCGAGTACCTGGGCGGTGTTGTCGGTGGAACCGTCATTCACGCAGATCACCCGTGCCACGTAGGGGTTCTGCAGCAGGCCGGTCAACGAGCGCTCCAGGCACGGCGCTTCGTTGTAGGCCGGCACGATCGCATCGATGCTGTACAGGCGCGTGCTGGGGCGACGCGAGGCCTGCACGCACACACGCACCAGGATGAAGGCACACATGGCCAGGAACAGCAGCGTTTTCATCACAGCACCAGCCGGTAGGGCACGAAGCCCTCACTGGGGCCGATGCCGATCTGCTGGCCGCGGAACTGCGCGTGACAGCGCAGGTGGTCCTCCTGCATGTAATGGCGATCGCCCTGGCTGGCATGCTCGCGCAATGCGTGGATCTTCAGGTCCAGTTGTGCGCTGATGTCCTCGAACACCTGCGGTGCGAACTGCGGCAGGGTGCTGGGGCTCTCGTAGCAGAGGATCTGCGGGATGCTGCGGCAGGCGATGATTGACGCTTCATGGACGGTGCGATGGTCCTGGTGGTGGTCTTCGCCGCACATCGTGTAGACGCGATGCGGTGCGATCTGCGCGCAGGCCTGCTCGATCACCGCGACGATGTCGTTGCGGCAGGCAGGAAAGCGCGTATCCGGGAAATCCTGCTGGATCACCTCGGTCACACCCAGGCGGCGCAACGCGCGGTGGGATTCGTCGCTGCGGTCGATGCCGGCATGGCAGCCACGGCCACCACGGCTGAGCACCAGCGCATGGATGCGTGCACCGTCGCGGGCCAGCTTGGCCAGGCTGCCGCCGCAACCGAGTTCGATGTCGTCGGGGTGGGCGCCGATTGCCAGAATGTCGAGAACCATGGCCGTGTCCTTGCGGAAACCAATGAGGGCCGCGGGCCGGTGGACCATCCCGCGTGAAGAAGGCGGGAACTATCGCAACCCCATCGGAGTACAGGCTTAAGACAAGTACGAAATGTGGCCGGACAGGCCACAATGCTCACCCTTGCTGTGGCAAATGAAAGAAGCAATGACGATGCAGCTTTCGGAATTGAAGAACGAACTGGCACGCTTCGGTGCTGAAAACGACGCGCATGAAACCGAGCGCGCTCGGCGCATGCTCAACATCACGCCGGACACCGGTGAATTCCTGTCGGTGCTGGTGCGTTTCGGCAATGCGCGCCGGGTGCTGGAGATCGGCACCTCCAACGGTTATTCCACGCTGTGGATTGCCGAAGCCGCAGCCGCCATCGACGGCCACGTGACCACACTGGAATACGCCGCGGACAAGGTGGCGATGGCGCGTGACACCTTCGCGCGCAGTGGCCTTGCCGATCGCATCACGCTGGTCCACGGCGATGCCGGGCAGTGGCTGGCACAGGCCGCCGATGCCAGCATTGACCTGCTGTTCCTCGATTCGGACCGCGAACAGTACGCCGGCTGGTGGCCGCAGCTGCGCCGTGTGCTGCGGCGGGGGGGCCTGCTGGTGGTGGACAACGCCACCTCGCACGCCGCGCAGATGGAACCGTTGCGCGCGTTGCTGGATGCCGATCCGGACTTCGGCACCAGCCTGGTGCCGGTGGGCAACGGCGAGCTTCTGGCCGTGCGCAACGCTTGACCGCCGCGCCACCAACCCGGGGTCAGATCCCTTTTCCGCAGGAAAAGGGACCTGACCCCGATCAGGGCGCCCGTATAATCCTGCGGTGAGCACCGAACCTGACACCCTCGCTGCGGTCGAGACCGAAACCGCGCCCCTGCAGCTGCTGCACCTGGACGAGCGCCTGGCCGTGGTCAACAAGCCCGCCGGGCTGATGGTCCACGACAGCAAGCTGGCCCGTGGCGAAGATGATTTCCTGGCCGACCGCCTGCGCGAGCAGCTGGGCCGCCCGATCTTCCTCGTGCACCGCCTGGACCGGGCCACCAGCGGCTGCCTGCTGCTGGCCTTCGACCGCGAGACCGCCAGTGCGCTGGGCAAGGCGTTGATGGGGGGTGAAGTGGCCAAGGACTACCTGACGGTCTGCCGGGGCTGGCCGGCCGAGCTGTCCTGGCGGGTGGACCATGACCTGGACGGCGGGCCGGGCAAGCCGGTGAAGAAGCCGGCGGTCACCGACTTCCAGCGCCTGGCCACCGGCGAGCTGTCGGTGCCGGTGGGTGAGTTCAGCAGTTCGCGCTACGCGCTGCTGCGCTGCCAGCCGCAGACCGGGCGCTTCCGGCAGATCCGCCGGCACCTCAAGCACCTGTCGCACCACATGATCGGCGACACCAGCCACGGCGATGGCCGCCACAACCGCATCTTCCGCATGCAGGGCGTGCACCGCATGCTGCTGCACGCCGAGCGCCTGCGCTTCCCGCACCCGGACGGTGGCAGCGTGGATGTCAGTGCGCCGCTGGATCGCGAGTTCCAGAAGGCGCTGGACCTGTTCGGCTGGCAGGTGGACGACGCCTGATGCTGCTGCGGTAAGCCGAGCGTGGGCTCGGCTCTACAGCCAGCGGCCGGGCGTGGCCCGGCGCACCCCGTTATTTCTTTTCCGGCTCGTTGACGATCGCTTCCAGGTCCTTCTGCAGATCCGCGAACAGCGGCTGCATGCGCGCCTGGATCGCCACCATCACGTTCTGCATCAGCGCCGGGGTCTTGTCCAGCAGGCTCTGGCCGGCCGCGCTCTCGTAGAACTCGGCCATTGCCAGCACGTCTTCCTTGCTGAAGGTCTTCTTGTACAGGTCCACGTACATGGGCCGCAGCTGTTGCCACGACATCGCCTGGCGCAGGGTCTGGCTGGTCCGGGCCTGGATCCGCTTCAGCTGTTCCTGCTGCTGGGCGGTGAGCTGGCGCTGCGCGGCCACCTGCTGGAACTGCTGCTGCTGCATGGCTTCGATCTGCGGCACCATGGTGTCAATCATGCTCTGCGCGCGCGAGGCCGACAGCAGGCGGTTGATGTCGCCATCGGTCGGCGGGGCGGCCAGGGCCGGAACGCTGGCCACGGCCAGCGCCAGCAGCAGGGCGGCGCGGCGCAGCAGGGACGGCAGGGCGGGTGTGGAGCGGGTCATGCGGGGCTTCCTGCGGTACATGGGACCGCCAGCATACCCGCAGCCCAGGCGAAGGCGGCGTGTTCGGTGCCTGATCGGCGGCATACGGGGCGCGATGGCGTACTTCACCACGTGCCTGCCGCTACAATGCGCGGATGGGCAGTGGACCGGTCACCATCAGCGCGCAGCTTGAAATCCCCGACGGCGAGATCGTCGAGCGGTTCGTGCGCGCCAGTGGCGCCGGCGGCCAGAACGTCAACAAGGTGTCCACCGCGGTGGAACTGCGTTTCGACGTGGCCAACTCGCCCTCGTTGCCCGAACCGTTGCGCGCGCGCCTGCTGGCGCGGCGTGACCGGCGCATGACCGGCGAAGGCGTGCTGGTCATCGACGCGCAACGATTCCGCACCCAGGATCGCAATCGCGAGGATGCGCGCGAGCGGCTGGCGGCCTTCATCCAGGCCGGGCTGAGCGTGCCCAAACCGCGCAAGGCCACCAAGCCGACCCTCGGGTCGAAACTGCGTCGTCTGGACGCCAAACGCGGGCGCGCGCAGATCAAGCGCGGGCGCTCATCACGTGACTGGGAGTGATTGCTTGAACAACCCGACTTCGTTGCTGCCGGCCGTGCCGCCGCAGATGCCGCAGGTCAAACCCAACGCCTTCCTGCGCTGGCTGGCGCGCTGCACCCTGCGCATGGGCGGCTGGAAGGTGACCGGCACCCTGCCGGACATCCCCAGGCTGGTCTTCATCATCGCCCCGCATTCGTCCAACTGGGACGGGCTGTGGGGCATGGCGGCGAAGATCGCGCTGGGCATGAAGGTGAAGGTGCTGGGCAAGGCCTCGCTGTTCTGGTGGCCGCTGGGCCCGCTGCTGCACAAGCTGGGCGTGATCCCGCTCGATCGCAGCTCGCCGCAGGGCACCGTCGGCCAGGCCGTGGACCTGCTGCGCAACAACGAGAAGATGTGGTTCGCCATCACGCCCGAGGGCACCCGCAAGGCGGTGAAGGACTGGAAGGCCGGTTTCCTGAAGATCGCCCGGATGGCTGACGTGCCGATCCTGGCGGCGTATTTCCACTATCCGGAAAAGACCATCGGCATCGGTCCGCTGTTCACCCCGAGCGGCGACGATGTGGCCGACATGGCTGCCATCCGCGAGTTCTACCGGCCCTGGATCGGCAAGACCCGCGGCACGGTCTGAGCCGGTTGCAGGCCGCCGCATAGACGCCACGTCCGGCACATGCCGGGCGAGCGCGACAGGAGTAGGGTGGAGGGCTGGTATCCATACCGTCTGCCCAAGGAGCGTTTTACATGTCGCGTACCGTAGTCCTGGCCGCCGCCATCAGCCTGGCGCTGGCGGCCTGTTCCGGCAAGGAGTCCACCCCCGTGTCCGATGCCCAGAAGACCCCGGCCCAGCAGCCGGCCGAAGCCTCCACCAATCCGCTGCTGAGTGCCAGCACGCTGCCGTTCCAGGCCCCGCCGTTCGACAAGATCAAGGACAGCGACTACCTGCCGGCGTTCGAGGAAGGCATGCGCCAGCACCTGGCCGACGTGCGCAGGATCGCTGACAGCAGCGAGCCGGCCACCTTCGACAACACCATCGTGGCGATGGAGCGCAGCGGCGAGACGCTGAACCGCGTGTCGCGCATCTTCTTCGGCCTGGTCCAGGCCGATACCAACGATGCGCGCCAGAAGATCCAGGAAGACGTGGCGCCGAAGCTGGCTGCGCACCAGGACGAGATCAATCTCGATCCGAAGCTGTTCGCGCGCGTGAAGTCGCTGTACGACCAGCGTGACACGCTGGAACTGGACCCGGTGCAGAAGCGCCTGGTCGAGCACTACTACGACGGCCTGGTGCGCGCCGGTGCGCAGCTGTCCGACGCTGACAAGGCGACCCTGCGCAAGCTCAACGTGGAAGAGACCACGCTCTCCACCCAGTTCCATACCCGCCTGGTGGCCGCCACCGCCGCTGCGGCCGTCGTCGTCGACGACAAGGCCAAGCTGGCCGGCCTGGACGAGGGCGCTATCAACAACGCTGCGGCCGCCGCCAAGGACCGCAAGCTGGATGGCAAGTTCCTGCTGCCGCTGCAGAACACCACCCAGCAGCCGGTGCTCGGCTCGCTGAGCGACCGCGATCAGCGCGCCGCCGTGCTGAAGGCTTCGGAAACCCGCGCCGAGCGCGGCGATGCCAACGACACCCGGCAGACCGTGCAGCGCCTGGCCCAGCTGCGTGCGCAGAAGGCCAAGCTGCTCGGCTTTGACACCTTCGCCGACTACCAGCTGGGCGACCAGATGGCCAAGACCCCGGCTGCCGCGCTCAAGCTGCTGACCGACACCGTGCCGGCCGCCACTGCCAAGGCGCGTGCCGAAGCCGGTGAGATCCAGAAAGTCATCGACGCGCAGAAGGGCGGATTCCAGGTCGCCGCTTCGGACTGGGACTTCTACGCCGAGCAGGTGCGCAAGGCCAAGTACGATCTGGACGAGTCGCAGATCAAGCCGTACTTCGAACTGGACAACGTGCTGCAGAACGGCGTCTTCTACGCCGCCACCCAGCTGTACGGCATCACCTTCAAGCCGCGCACCGACATTCCGACCTACAACCCGGACATGAAGGTGTACGAAGTGTTCGACAAGGACGGCACCTCGCTGGCGCTGTTCTACACCGACTACTTCAAGCGTGACAGCAAGTCCGGTGGCGCCTGGATGGACGTGTTCGTCGAACAGGACGGCCTGACCGGTGCCAAGCCGGTGGTCTACAACGTCTGCAACTTCACCAAGCCGGCCGCCGGCCAGCCTGCGCTGATCAGCTTCGACGACGTCACCACCATGTTCCATGAGTTCGGCCATGCGCTGCACGGCATGTTCTCGAACGTGAAGTACCCGTCGATCGCCGGCACCGCGACCTCGCGCGACTTCGTCGAGTTCCCGTCGCAGTTCAACGAGCACTGGGCGCTGGACCCGAAGGTGTTCGCCAACTACGCCAAGCACTACAAGACCGGCGAGGCGATGCCGCAGGAGCTGGTCGACAAGATCCTCAAGGCACGCAGCTTCAACCAGGGCTACGCGACGACCGAGTACCTGTCGGCCGCGCTGCTGGACCTGGCCTGGCACACGCAGAAGGCCGACGCGCCGCTGCAGGATGTCGGCGCCTTTGAAGCCAGCGCGCTGAAGAAGTTCAAGGTCGACCTGCCGCAGGTGCCGCCGCGTTACCGCACCACCTACTTCGACCACATCTGGGGTGGTGGCTACTCGGCCGGTTACTACGCCTACTTCTGGGCCGAAGTGCTCGACCACGATGCCTACCAGTGGTTCACCGAGCACGGTGGCCTGACGGCGGCCAATGGCCAGGAGTTCCGCGACAAGATCCTCTCGCGCGGCAACAGCGTGGAGCTGTCGACCCTGTACCGCGATTTCCGCGGCAAGGACCCGTCGGTGGAACCGCTGCTGAAGTTCCGCGGGCTGAAATAAGAAAGCGAAAACGGCGGGGGCAACCCCGCCGTTTTTCTTTCTGTAGCGTCGAGCCATGCTCGACGTTCTTCTGTAGAGCCGAGCCCACGCTCGGCTGATGGTTCCTGGAAAGGCAGCCGAGCATGGGCTCGGCTCTACAAACAGCGTTACGTTCCCACGTGCACCCGGTTGGCCTGCTCGGCCAGGCCCAGGTGATCCAGCGCGATATCCAGCGCCAGCACGTAGCTCTGCGCGCCGTAGCCGGCGGCGATGCCCAGGCGCTGGCCGACACCAGCCGGCAGGCACGGCTCGGCTACCGCGCCGTCGTCATGCACTTCCACATAGGCGTTGTGCAGGTAGGGCAGCAGGCGCTGCAGGCGCAGGCTGTTGGCACACGCGCCCGGATCGAGCAGGGTCACCTCGCCGCGGCTGTGATCGGCCACACGCAGCGCATCGAGCAGTTCCTGTTCCGAACCACAGGCACGGATCGCCACGCTGGTGCCGGCGTCGATCGCACGATGCACCAGTGACTTCAGGACCGGTGCCGGCAGCGGCATCGCGGTGCGGATCAGGGCGCCGGCCGCTTCCGGGCCACGGATGATGAAGATCGACATGGCTCAGCCCTCCTGTGCCAGGCGGCGGCCGACAATGGCCAGCGACAACGGGTAGCCGGCCTGCTGGCTGCGCTGGTCGACCACCACGGCGGCGGGACCGTGCTGCAGGCGCAGGCGTGCCTCCAGACCGGGTTCGCTGGGGGCCTGCAGTTCGATGTACTGCGCCGGCAGCCGTTCCAGCGCCGCCTGCAGCGCGCCACCTTCGGCCTGCCATTGCGCCTCGTCAGCGGTACCGACATCCAGCAGTACCCAGTCGGCCGAGCGCGCCTGCGGCTGGCACAGGCACTGGCGTACCTCGGACAGGCTGGCGCAGTCGCTGCACAGCACGCGATGGCCGGCCAGCTGCGCCGGCAGTTGGGGACGCGGTGCCGACGAAGAGGCGTGGCGGATCACCAGGAGGGTCATACAACACCTTGCGGAATGCGCCCTGCGGCGCGGTGGGCACACGATGCGCGCGCTGGCCGTAAAGGTGCGATGCCCGCGGCCGGTCCCGCGCGTAAAACCTGCGTAACCCTTCCTGTAGAGCCGAGCCTGCGCTCGGCTGCTCTGCGCCCCAGTCGGGCAACCTCGACGCTACAAGGAACAAGCCGAGCGTGGGCTCGGCTCTACCGGATCGCGTCGCGGGAACCTCTCCCGCCTGGATGTGGTCTGATGCAGCTACCACCTACCCGGAGCCTGTCATGGATGCTGCTGCCCGTCCTCCCTTGTCCGAACGCGCGCTGGTCTGGCTGAAGAAGGAAGCATTGCCGCTGCTGGTGATGCTCGGCCTGCTCGCCGCCGCCCGCGATACCCTCGCCAACCACTACGTGGTGCCGAGTGGCTCGATGCAGCCGACCCTGCAGCCGGGCGACCGGGTGGTGGTGGACATGCGCGCCTACGGCCTGCGCCTGCCGTTCACCGGCAAGGAACTGATGGCCACCGGCGTCCCGCAGCGCGGTGAAGTGGCGGTGTTCGATTCACCGGCCGACGGCACCCGCCTGATCAAGCGCGTGGCGGCGGTGGCCGGTGACCACGTGCAGATGCGCGAGGGCCATCTGAGCATCAACGGCCAGCCGCTGCAGATCGCCGATCTGCAGGACGTGGAAGCCTTCGGCGAGCGCCGTGCCCGCCTCGACCTGGACATGGGCGGCGGTCCGGACATCGCCGATCTGGTGGTGCCGGCCGGCAAGGTGCTGGTGCTGGGTGACCACCGCGGCAACAGCTTCGACGGCCGCTTCTTCGGCTTCGTCGACGCCGACAAGGTCTACGGCCGTGCGGTGGCGGTGTACTACCGCCGCGGCGACGGTTTCGAGTGGCAGCGCCTGTAAGCTGAATTGATACTTCTTGAGTATCAATCCTGACTTATCAGGTTATGGATCGACTGGATCGACAGGCCTAGTCTGAGGCCCGTTCCCTCCCATGCCCGGCCGCCCCACCGGCCCTTCGATCCCATGACTGGCGAAACCGCGGCGGCCGTCGAGCGCCGCCCCCCCACTGTCGATCCCATCGCCGAGACCCGCATCCAGCAGGGCACGCCGGCCTTCCGCCGCACCGCGCTGGCACTGTTCCTGGCCGGCTTCTCCACCTTCGGCCTGCTGTACACCGTGCAGCCGCTGCTGCCCGAGTTCAGCCGCCACTTCGGCGTGTCCGCCGCAGGCAGCGCGATGTCGTTGTCGCTGACCACCGGCACGCTGGCGGTGGCGATGCTGTTGGCCGGCCTGCTGTCCGATGCGGTCGGCCGTCGCCCGTTGATGATCGTTGCGCTGCTGGCGTCGGCCATGCTGTCGCTGAGCACGGCGCTGGTGGACGACTGGACCACGCTGCTGGTGCTGCGCACCCTGCTTGGCCTGGCCCTGAGCGGCGTGCCGGCGGTGGCGATGACCTACCTGGTCGAGGAGATGGACAGCCGCGCGCTGGGCCTGGCGATGGGCCTGTACATCGGCGGCAACGCCATCGGTGGCATGAGCGGGCGCCTGCTGGCCGGCATCATCGCCGATCACTGGGGCTGGCGCTGGGGCATCGGCGTGGTCTCGATCATCGCCATCGCCAGTACCGTGCTGCTGTGGCTGCAGCTGCCGCCGTCGCGCCATTTCAGCGCGCGACGCGATGGCCTGCGCGAGTTGCCGTCGCGCTGGCGCACGCTGTTCGCCGACCGGGGCCTGCCGTGGCTGTTCGCCACCTCGTTCGTGCTGATGGGCGTGTTCGTCACCCTCTACAACTACCTGGGCTATCACCTGCTGGCGCCGCCGTACCACCTCAGCCAGACCGTGGTCGGGCTGATCTTCAGCGTCTACCTGGTGGGCACCTTCAGTTCGGCGTGGATGGGCCAGCAGGCTACGCGGTACGGGCGCGGCCGCATCCTGTCGATCTCGTTCGCGCTGATCGGCGCCGGCATCGCGCTGCTGGCGATGCCGTGGCTGAGCACGATGGCACTGGGCATCGCGCTGGTGACCTTCGGCTTCTTCGGTGGCCACTCGGTGGCCAGCAGCTGGGTCGGCAGCCGTGCCGGTACGATGCGCGCGGAAGCGTCGGCGCTGTACCTGTTCGCCTACTACCTGGGCTCCAGCGTGCTGGGCGGGGTGGGTGGCCTAGCCTACGCGGCCTGGGACTGGCTGGGCGTGTGCGCGTTCGCTGCCGTGCTGACCCTGATCGGGGGCGGCATCGTCTGGGCGCTGCAGCAGCGCGCGCCGCAGCCGGTCACGGCCTGACGCCAGCCTCGCGTTCCGCACGGGCGCGGCGTTGCTCTGGTAGATGCCGACCTTGGTCGGCGCTCTGGCACGGCAGCCAACCAAGGTTGGCGTCTACCAAACCTAAGTGGGTGGCACTTCACCCTTCGGCGAACGCCCCGCGCAACAGCCCGGCGAAGTTGCGGATCAGCGGCGTCACCCCCTCGCGGTGCCATGCCAGCTGCACCTCCGAATGCGCACCGGCATCGGCCAGCGCCACGAAGCGCGCGCCTTCCACGCGGATGTGATCGCAGGACGAGGGCAGGATCGCCGCACCCAGGCCTGCAGCCGCAAGACTGATCAATGTCGATGCCTCACCGGCTTCCTGCACGATGCGCGGCGTGAACCCGGCGGCCGCGCACAGCGCGATCATGTGGTCATGGATGCCCGCGCCCGCGCTGCGGCGAAATGCCACGAACGGCTCCTGCGCGAAGTCGCGTAGCGACAACGTGCCCTGCTTCGACAGCCTGCGCAGGGCAGGGTGGTCGGCATGCACGATCAACGCCAGTGGATCGACGAACAGGCTGTGCGCCACCAGCTCCGGCGGCAATGCGCGCTTGCGGATGATGCCCACGTCCAGTGAACCGTCGAGCAGCGCATCGATCTGCTGCAGCGTGTTCATTTCGCTCAGCTGCAGCCGCACCTGTGGGTACTGCTGGCGGTAGCGCAGGATCGAACGCGGAATCTGCGGCGACAGCGGCGTGGCCCGGGTCAGGCCGATACGCAGTTCGCCCTGCTCGCCGCGCTGCGCGCGCTGTACCTCGTCCACCGCGGTTTCCACCTGCTGCACGATGGCCCGTGCGCGCTCCTGCAGCAGCTCACCCGCAGGCGTCAGCTGCACACGACGATGGCTGCGCACGAACAGGCGCGCCCCGATCAGGTCTTCCAGCTGGCGGATCTGCTGGCTGAGCGGCGGTTGCGACATGCCCAGCCGCTCCGCCGCCTGGCCGAAGTGCAGCGTATCGGCAACGGCGAGGAAGTAACGCAGGTGGCGGAGTTCGATGGACATGCGCCCAGTCTATGCATCGCCAGCCACAAATGGGGTCAGATCCGTTTTCCTGCGGAAAACGGATCTGACCCCGGTCACCCGTCATCCACGCATGGCGTGGATCTACCGTGTCGACCAAGGTCGACACCCACCAACAGCAGCGACCAACTGTCAGAGGCGGGGCGGTGTGGGTGGGCAGGACCGTTGGCGCCATGGATGGCGCCATCGAGCCCCCAAGGAGGGGTTCACGGCGTGTCCTGCCCACCCACACCGCCCCGCCATCTACGGAATGCCCGCTTTTGACGTTGCCGTTGACGTTGATTCGGCAGGTGCAGGGCGCAGCCCTGCCGAACACCCCTCACCGCTCCGAATGCCCGCTCTGGTCGTAATCGCGCGGACTGAACAACTCCGGCTGGATCAGCTCGATGAACGCGCGCGCCTGCGCCGACAGCGCCTTGCCCCGGCGCACGATCACCCCGTAACTGCGCTCGGGGAACCAGCGCTTCATCGACCGCGCCGCCAACCGCTCGCGGTCGGCCTCGTGCAGGCACAGCGCCGGCACGATGGAAATGCCCATGCCCATCGCCACGTACTGCTTGATCACCTCCCAGCCGCCCACTTCCAGTGCCACGGTGTAGGCGATGCGGTGGCGCTGGAACACCTGGTCAACCAGCCGGTAGGTGATCTGCCGCTTCGGCGGCAGCACCAGCGGGTAGCGCGCGATGTCGGCCAGCTCCAGCTCGCCGCCACTGGCCAGCGGATGGTCGTGCGGCGCGATCAGTACCTGCTCGAAGCGGTAGGCCGGGGCGTAGGTCAGGTCGGCCGGTACATCGGTCATCGAACCGATCGCCAGGTCGGCGGCGTCCTCGCGCAGCAGGTCGGTGCCATCGGCGCTGATCGCGTTGTGCAGGGTCAGGCGCACGTCCGGGTGGTGCAGGCGGAAGCGCTCGACGATCTTCGGCAGCAGGTACAGGATCGTCGAGCTGTTGGCGGCGATGTTCAGCTCGCCCGCATCCAGGCCGCGCACCTTGTCGCGGAAGCGCGCCTCCAGCCCGTCCAGGTTCTCCACCAGCGGCTGCGCCATCTCGTACAGCAGCTGGCCCTCGCGGCTGGGTACCAGGCGGCGCCCACTGCGCTCGAACAACGGCACCCCCAGTTCCCGTTCCAGGGCCTGCAACTGCAGGCTGATGGCTGGCTGGCTGACGAAAAGTGCCTCAGCCGCCCGTGAGACCGAGCCCAGGCGCACCGTCTGGCAGAACGCACGCAATGGCTTCAGCCGGTCGGATTTGTAGGAAAAACGCGGACTTGGCGGGGTGCGTGTGCTCATCGCGTCACAAGTATTAGCACAACTTATGTAGAACATTGCAAAAACTGTTTTGCCAAATACTCCGGCCCAGCGGCACCGTGGAGACGTTCCCCCACCGCTGGAGTCGCCCCATGTCCGCCGTCGCTTCCGCTGTTCCCACCCCTGCCAGCAAGGCTACCCCCGGCATCGCCCTGGCGACCCGCGTGGCCGGCCAGGACACCCTGCTGCCGGCGCCGCTGCTGGCCCTGCTGGTGTCGCTGCACCGTGCGGTGGAACCGGGCCGGCAGGCACGACTGCAGGCGCGCCGCGAGCGCCAGGCGTTCTTCGACCAGGGCGGCCTGCCGGACTTCCGCGAAGACACCACCGCGATCCGCAACGGCGACTGGCGCGTTGCCCCGCTGCCGGCCGCGCTGCAGGACCGCCGCGTCGAGATCACCGGCCCCACCGACCCGAAGATGGTCATCAACGCGCTGAACTCCGGCGCCAAGGTGTTCATGGCCGACTTCGAGGATTCGACCTCGCCGACCTGGCGCAACCTGCTGGCCGGGCAGCAGTCGCTGGCCGCCGCGGTGCGTGGCGATCTCGACTACACCGCCCCCAATGGCAAGCACTACACGCTGCGCCCGCATGACGAGCAGGCGGTGCTGATCGTGCGCCCACGTGGCTGGCACCTGGACGAAAAGCACGTGCGCATCGATGGCCAGTTCATCGCCGGCGGCCTGTTCGACGCGGCGGTGTTCGCCTTCCACAACGCCCGCACCCTGCAGGCGAAGGACCGCGGCCCGTACTTCTACCTGCCCAAGCTGCAGAGCATGGAAGAGGCGGCGCTGTGGGAAACCGCGCTGTCGCACATCGAAGGCATGCTCGGCCTGCCGCACGGCCAGATCAAGGTGACCGTGCTGATCGAAACGCTGCCGGCGGTGTTCGAGATGGATGAGATCCTGCACGCGCTGCGTGACCGCATCGTCGGCCTGAACTGTGGGCGCTGGGACTACATCTTCTCGTACCTGAAGACCTTCCGACGCCACGCCGACCGCGTGCTGCCCGAGCGCGGCCAGGTGACCATGACCCAGTCGTTCCTGAAGGCCTATTCGGAACTGCTGATCCAGACCTGCCATCGCCGTGGTGCACATGCGATGGGCGGCATGGCCGCGCAGATTCCGATCAACAACGATGCCGCCGCCAACGAACAGGCGATGGCCCGCGTGCGCGCTGACAAGCTGCGCGAAGTGACCGCCGGCCACGACGGCACCTGGGTTGCGCATCCGGCGCTGATTCCGGTGGCGATGGCGATCTTCGACGAACACATGCCCGGTGCGAACCAGCACAGCGTGCTGCGCCAGGATGTGTGCGTCGGCCGCGACGAACTGATCGCACGGCCGCCCGGCACCATCACCCGCGCCGGCTTCGAAGGCAACGTGGAAGTCTGCGTGCGCTACCTGGCGGCATGGCTGGATGGCAACGGCTGCGTGCCGATCCACCACCTGATGGAGGACGCGGCCACCGCCGAGATCAGCCGCAGCCAGTTGTGGCAGTGGCTGCATACGCCGGGCCAGCAGCTGGACGATGGCACCGCCATCGACCTGGCACTGCTGGATGCCACGCTGGCACAGCTGCCGGCACGGCTGGGTGACACCGCCACGCTGCCCGGTGGCGCACGCATCGGCGAGGCCATCGCCCTGCTCGGCGAACTGAGCCGCAGCGACGAACTGACCGATTTCCTGACCCTGCCGGCCTACGCGCGCATCGACTGATCGCCGCCCGCGTTTCCCGCCGTTTCCCTCCCCGCTGCACGCACGAACCGAACTGGAGAAAGACATGAGCACGCTGCCCACTGCCGAACAGATCCAGCACGACTGGGATACCAACCCGCGCTGGGAAGGCATCCAGCGCAACTACAGCGCCGCCGACGTGGTGCGCCTGCGCGGCACCGTCCACATCGAGCATTCGCTGGCCCGCCTGGGTGCGGAGAAGCTGTGGGCGTCGCTGCATGAGCGCGAGTTCGTCAACGCGCTGGGTGCATTGACCGGCAACCAGGCCATGCAGCAGGTCAAGGCGGGCCTGAAGGCGATCTACCTGTCCGGTTGGCAGGTGGCGGCCGACGCCAACCTGGCCGGGCAGATGTATCCGGACCAGTCGCTGTACCCGGCCGATTCGGTGCCGGCAGTGGTCAAGCGCATCAACAACACGCTGCTGCGCGCCGACCAGCTGCACCACGCCGAAGGCAAGGACGAGATCGATTTCCTGCAGCCGATCGTGGCCGATGCCGAGGCTGGCTTCGGCGGCGTGCTCAACGCCTTCGAACTGATGAAGGCGATGATCGAGGCCGGTGCTGCGGGCGTGCACTTCGAGGACCAGCTGGCCTCGGTGAAGAAGTGCGGCCACATGGGCGGCAAGGTGCTGGTGCCGACCCGCGAGGCGATCGAGAAGCTCAACGCCGCGCGCCTGGCCGCCGATGTGCTGGGCGTGCCGACCCTGCTGGTGGCGCGCACCGATGCCGAAGCGGCTGATCTGCTGACCAGCGACATCGACGGCAACGACAAGCCGTTCACCACCGGTGAGCGCACCGTCGAAGGCTTCTACAAGACCCGCAACGGCCTGGACCAGGCGATCAGCCGCGGCCTGGCCTATGCGCCCTACGCCGACCTGGTGTGGTGCGAGACCGGCAAGCCGGACCTGGAATTCGCACGCAGGTTCGCCGAGGCGATCCACGCGAAGTTCCCGGGCAAGCTGCTGGCCTACAACTGCTCGCCCAGCTTCAACTGGAAGAAGAACCTGGACGACGCCACCATTGCGAAGTTCCAGCGCGAACTGGGCAGCTACGGCTACAAGTTCCAGTTCATCACCCTGGCCGGGTTCCATGCGTTGAACTACGGCATGTTCAATCTGGCCCACGGCTACGCACGCCGCCAGATGAGCGCGTTCGTCGAGTTGCAGGAAGCCGAGTTCGAAGCGGCCGAGCGCGGCTTCACTGCGGTCAAGCACCAGCGCGAGGTCGGTACCGGCTACTTCGATGCGGTGACCCAGGCGATCCAGCAGGGCCAGTCGTCGACCACCGCGCTGACCGGCTCGACCGAGGAAGAACAGTTCCATGGCGGGCGCAGCGAACGCGCGGCGTGATGCGGCGCGCCGCGTGATCCGGTGGTGCCGGCCGGGGGCCGGCAACCCAACGATGTTTGCGAATCCCATGCAGTTTGCCGCCCGCGGGCGGCACGAACCGGCGCCCGGTGATCCGGGTGGGC
>NZ_JCACKF010000045.1:0-26947 GCF_059505245.1 Stenotrophomonas sp. | reverse complement strand
AGCTACCGGGGGGCGTGAGGGGGGGGGCGGGGTTTGCGGGGGGGGCGGGCGGGTGGCGGCAACCCCTGGGTTTTTTCCTACGCTGTTGCTGTTGCCGGCCAGCGGCCGGCACTACCGGGCTCCGGGTGATCAGGGTGGCCAGGGAAGGGCCAGACAACGCCGGCCGGTCGGGGGACCTGCCGGCGTTGTTGTATCGATGCAAGGGCGCAGCACGCGCGGAGCGTCAATCAGGCGCACCCCGGTGCCGGCAACTTGGCCGAAACCCTGTGAAACCCGGCATCGGATTGATCCAGCAGGAGTTTTGCCCGGACACCCGTGACCAGAACGGGCCATCACCGATCTTCACATCAATCAAGATCGGCAGAAGGGTCAAAATGAGATAGGGCGCACACTTTAAAGCGGTGCTATGCTCCGCGGCTCACCAGGGGACGCTGGCGGCGGGTGCAGGGAATGACCGGCAGGGGTGCGGCCGAGAACAGTGATGTGACGACAGGTATCGCCCGGGTGGCGATGGCCGAGATCGTGCACGCTCTGTTGTCCGATGCCGAGGTGGCATTGTTCGCCAGATTCGCCCGCGCATGCAAGCTCCGTGCCGGACAGTGGCTGTTCCAGCGTGGCCACCGCGGCGAGCGCATGTATGTGATCCTCGAAGGCCAGATCGAACTGGACTTCGGCGAGGACCTGGTGATCAAGACGCTCGGGCAGCACGAGTTCTTCGGAGAACTGGGCCTGCTGGTCGGCGACCACCTGCGCAGCGCCAGTGCGCGCGCGCTGGTCGACTGCGATGTGCTGGAGCTGGGCCCGGCCGATTTCCATCGGCTGGTCGAATCCGATCCCGGCCTGGTGGCCTATTTCCTGCGCCGCACGATCATGCGCGTGCTGGCCAACGAACAGGCACTGATCGCACAGCTGCGCCGGCGCAACCACGATCTGGAAACCGCGCTGGACAATCTGTACATCACTACCCATCAGTTGACCCACACCCGTGAGCTGGTGCGTACCGATGAACTGACCGGGCTGCACAACCGGCGAGGCCTCACCCTGTACCTGCAGGAGTGCCGCGAGCGGGCCGAGGGGCCGCCGCAGGCGCTGCTGCTGATCGATTGCGACCGCTTCAAGCAGATCAACGACCGCCACGGCCACCAGGCCGGCGACCGCGTGCTGCAGAGCATGGGCAACATCCTGCGCTCGATGGCCGGCGAGCAGGACCTGGCCTGCCGGCTTGGTGGCGATGAGTTCTGCCTGATCCTGCGCCGTGGCAATCACGAGATCGTGCAGCACGCGGCCGAGTTCATCATCAGTGCGGTGCATGGCCTGCTCGAGCGCAGCCATGGCACGCCGCATGTGAGCCTGGTCAGCATCGGCGCCTGCCTGCTGGCGCCGGAGGCAGGCTGGAGCGAGTGGTATGCCTGCGCGGATCGTGCGCTGTACCAGGCCAAGCGCGATGGCGGCAACTGCCTGCGCTGGGCGGATGATCCGGACGGCCAATAGGGAGAGGCAGGCGATGAATGGCGACAACGGAACGTCAGCCCCGCATAGCCCACAGCTGCGCGCCCTGCTGTTCACCGATCTGTGTGATTCGCTGCAGCTGGTCGAGCGGATCGGCGATGTGGCGGCGGCAAGCCTGTTCCAGGAACACGATCGCCTGGTACTGGTGCTGCAGCAGCGCTGGAACGGCCAGCTGATCGATCGCTCCGATGGCTTGTTCATGCTGTTCGAGCGCGCCGTCGACGCACTGGGCTTCGCCCTGGACTACCAGCGCGAACTGCACGCGCTGGGCCAGCAGCGCGCGATTGAACTGCGCGCGCGCGCCGGCCTGCACGTGGGCGACGTGCTGACCTGGGAGAACAGTACCGAGGCGGTCCGTGCCGGTGCCAAGTCGATGGAGGTGGAAGGCCTGGCCAAGCCGATGGCGGCGCGCCTGATGATGCTGGCCCGCCCCGGCCAGATCCTGCTGTCGGCGGTGGCCGAATCGCTGACCCGCCGTGCCACCGATGCACTGGGCGAGCGTGGCACGCGCCTGCTGTGGAAATCGCACGGGCGCTGGCGCTTCAAGGGCGTGCCGGTGGTGCAGGAAGTGATCGAAGTGGGCGAGATCGGTTCGGCGCCGCTGCGCATGCCGCGCGCCAACGCCAAGGCGCGCCGCGACCTGCCGCTGTGGCGGCAACCGCTGGTGCTGGCCGCCGAAGGCCTGATCCTTGCCGCGGCCGTGCTGGGCGGCTGGCTGCTGCTGCGGTCGGAGCCGGCCATTGCCTTCGCCGAACGTGACTGGGTGGTGCTTGGCGATGTCGACAACCTCACCGGCGATCCGATCTTCGATGACTCGATGCGGCACGCGATCCGGATCGCGCTGGAACAGTCGCGCTACGTGAACGTGCTGTCGGAAGGCAAGATCCGCGAAAGCCTGGAAATGGCGCGGCTCTCGGGCGATACCCGGCTCAACCGCGATACCGCAGTCGATGTGGCGGTGCGGGAGGGCGCGCGCGCGGTGCTGCTGCCGACCGTGCGGCAGAAGATCGGTGGCTACGAGCTGGCCATCGATGTTGCCGCACCGGGCAGTGGCCAGGTGATCCAGACCTTCACCGCCACCGCCGATCGATCCGACCAGATGGTGTTCGCCGTGGACGACGTGGTCGGTCGCCTGCGTCGCGGACTGGGCGAGTCGGTGGCCAGCCTGGAGCAATCCCTGCCGCTGCCGCGCGCCTCGACCCAGGACCTGCGCGCACTGCGTGCGTTCGCGCTGGCCGAGAGCGCACTGGGTCAGCGTCGCTTCGAAGAAGCACGCAACCTCTACCAGGCCGCGATCGACATCGATCCCGGTTTTGCCTTGGCCTACATGGGCGTGGCCAAGCTGCATGCGCGCGTCGAGGAAGGGCGGCGCGCGCGCGAAGCCATGCAGCACGCGCTGGACCTGCAGGATCGCCTGCCGCCACGCGAGCGGCTGTACCTGAAGGCCTGGATGGCCGAGCTGGAGCCCGGTGGCTGGCCGCTGGAGCACTGGCGCACGCTGGCCAAGGTCTATCCGGATTCGTTCGCGGGGCTGTCCAACACGTCCTGGTACCTGTTGCAGGCCAACCAGTTCAGCGAGGCCGAACCCTATGCGCGTGCGGCTGCGGTGCCGCAGGATCCGCTGCGCCTGTATCCGCTGGTCCACCTGGTGCGGATACAGATCGCCGCCAACCAGCCGCAGCTTGCGGCCGGGACGCTGGCCCAGGCACAGGTCCTGCGCGGTCGTGATGATGTCGATGAGACCGGCGTGGACGTGCTGGTGGCGCAGGGACAGTATGCGAAGGCCGCGCAGCTGCTGCCGCAGATCCGTGCCACCGATGCCCTGCAGCAGCGCATGAAGCTGCGCGCGCAGCTGCTGCTGGCGGCCGCGCAGCGCGATTGCGCGGCCATGCAGCAGGCGGTACGCGAAGACGCACCGGCGCCGACGCTGGCCGACTTCCAGGTGCAGCAGCGACTGCAGCACGCCAGCGTATCGGCGCTGTGCGGCACGGCGGACCGGACCGGACTGCAGGCCATCGCCGCACTGCTGCAGCCGATGCTGCAGGAGCGCGATGATCCCATGCTGCATGCGCGTGTCCTGCAATGGCTGGCGCTGGTGCACCTGGCCCAGCGCCAGGGCCAGTTCGATCTGGCCAGGCGCTGGCTGGACGAGCAGCGGCCGCTGCTGAGCAGCCTGCGTAGTCCAGTCGCGGAACGCTGGCTGCGCATCGTCAGCGCGGAGGATCAACTGCAGATGCAGCGACCGGATGCCGCCCGCACCCTGATCGAGCCGATGCTCGACGGCAACGAGCCGGTGCAGGCCCACGTGGTGCTGCTGCTCGCGTTGCGTGCGCAGGGCGACGCCGCCGCCGTCCGCCGCCAGCAGGCCTGGCTGGCCCAGCACCGGGGCCGGGCGATTGCCGAGGTCACCGCGCTGCAGGTGTGGCAACCGCTGAACGTGCATGACGTCTCCACGTGGGCGACGCCGGCCACGGCCGGCGCACCGTGATGGTCGGTCAGCCGTCGATGCGTTCGCCGACCTTGCCGGCTTCGAAGCAGAACACCACGGTCATGGCCGCTACCGACCCGGACAGGTGGGCCTGCAGCCCATCACGCACCCGGCTCAGCTCCTCGACCGAGGCCAGGGTGCCGATCTTCATGCAGTCGTTTTCGCCAACGGCACCGTCCAGCCCGATCGAGGCCAGGGCCTTGGCCGGCGAAGCGGTGAAGTGGCTGCGGAACGCTTCGCTGCCGATCAGGTGGTCCAGCAGGGTGCTGGCGTCGGCGGCGGAAAGACGGGGATGGCTCATGGGGATTGTCCGTAGGTGGAGCTACTCGTATCGGCCGCGACAGCCTGCCATTGAGGGCCGCGCTGTGCACGTCGCTAAAGTTGGCCGCGCTGCGGTCGTTGCTGCTATGCCGGCTGTGCGGCACAAGGAAGGAAACCGATGCGCCTGCGCCGCTGCGCCAGCCTGATGTTCGAGCCTCGCGAGGCGGTCACCCTGGACCTGCGCGCGATGCTGGCCGGCCACGCCGAGATGGACAGCCAGATCAGCTGGGTGGCGCTGGCCGCCCACCTGGACCAGCCACTGCCGGTGGACGCCGAGGAGCGCCAGCTGCTGGGCGGGCTCAGCGCGCACCGCTGGAGCGAACCGCCCGCCGATGCCTGCCCGGCCATGCTGGCCCGCCTGGTCGAACAGGGCCTGCTGTTGACCGACCCACCGAGCGAGGTGGGGCACCAGATGCGCGACGAGGCGCTGCGGCGCAGCCAGTGGTGGCCATTGGCTGCGCTGGCCCATCGCCATGCGCGCTGGCAGGCCGTGGACAGCGTGGAGGACATGCGCCGGCAGGGGTTGGACACCGCGGCCGGCCTGCGCCAGCGCCTGGGGCCGCCACCGCCGGTGGTGCAGCCGATGCAGGGCGACTACCAGCCGCTGCCGCGCAGCGAAGAGGCCGCGTTCGATGCACTGCTGGCGCGTCGCACCACCTGCCGCAATTTCGACCCGCAGCGCGCGTTGCCGCTGCCACTGCTGGCCCAGGTGCTGCAGCGGACGTTGATGGCGCACGCGGTGCAGAAGGTCGAGCGCGATACCGAGTTCCTGAAGAAGAACGTGCCTTCCGGTGGCGGCCTGCATCCCACCGAGGGCTTCCTGCTGGTGCAGAACGTGGAAGGATTGGCACCGGGCTTGTACCACTATCATCCGGTGCAGCACGCCGTGCTGCCGCTGCCCTCGCCACCGCCGCAGGCGTTGCCTGCGATGGCGCGGCGGATGCTGTCCGGGCAGGCGTGGTTCGCCGATGCGCCAGCGCTGCTGGTACTGGCACCGCGTTATGACCGCTGCTTCTGGAAGTATCGCAACCATGCCAAGGCGCACCGTGCGGTGACGCTGGACGTGGGCCACATTTCGCAGTTGCTGTACCTGTGCGCCACCGAGCGCGGGCTGGCAGCATTCGTGACAGCGGCGATCAACGATGCCGATGTCGATCGTGCTTTTGGGTTCGATGGCATCGGCCAGAGCGCGTTGGCCATCTGTGGCCTGGGCTGGCGCAGTGCCACGCTGGACACGGCCGAATTCGATCCGGCCGGGCGGGTGGCGACGGGCGACGACCGCTGAGCGGCCGTCGCCCCGGCGATCAGGTCGCCTCGAAGTCCACCAGCACCGCGCCGTCGCCGACCTGGTCGCCGGCCTTGGCACGGTAACCCTTCACCGTGCCATCGGCCGGTGCCTGCAGGGTGTGCTCCATCTTCATCGCTTCCAGCACCACCAGCGGCGTGCCGCGCTTGACCTCGGTACCGGCCGCGACCAGCGTGGCCACGATCCTGCCCGGCATGGGTGCCAGCAGGCTGCCGGCGTCGGCCACGGCGTGGTCCGATTCACCCACTGGATCATGCAGGGTGAAGCGGTGCTGGCCGTCGGCGCCGAACAGGTACAGCTGGTTACCGTCGCGCAGCAGCTGCAGCGACCCGCGGCGCTCGCCCAGCTGCACCGTCAGTCCGTGCACATCGGCCGTGCCGATCACCCGCACCGGTGCAGCGTCATCGCACTGCACGCGCCAGCCATCGGCCTGCGCCCACACCTTCAGCGTGTGCTTGCGTTCGCCCTGCTGCAGCGGCACTACGCGCGGCGCGGACGCACCGAGGCGCCAGCCATCCTGTGACCGCCACGGCGAATGCGGATCGCGCACGTCGGTGCTGGCGGGCGCCGTGCTTGCCACCGCGGCCACGGCGGCCAGCAGCCACAGGTCCGCACCCGCGTCGCCCACGGCACTCAATGCCGCCTGTTCGCGTTCGATCAGCGCCGTATCCAGCCTGGCGTGCGCGAACGAATCGGTATTCACCAGGCGGCGCAGGAAGCCGGCGTTGGTGGTCACGCCCACCACCTGGCAGTCGGCCAGGGCCTGGCTCATGCGGCGCAGCGCGGCGCCGCGGTCCACGTCCCAGACGATCAGCTTGGCGATCATCGGATCGTAGTACGGGGTGATGCTGTCGCCTTCCTCCACGCCGGTATCGACGCGCACGTTGGCCGACGCTGCCGGCAGGCGCAGGCGGCGCAGGGTGCCGGTGGAGGGCAGGAAGCCACGGTCGGCATCCTCGGCGTACAGACGCGCTTCGATCGCGTGGCCGTGGATGGCCAGCTGGTCCTGGCGCAGCGGCAGCGGTTGGCCCGAAGCCACGCGCAGCTGCCACTCCACCAGGTCGGTGCCGGTGATGTATTCGGTGACCGGGTGCTCGACCTGCAGGCGGGTGTTCATTTCCATGAAGTAGAAATCGCCGTCCGGGCCGGCGATGAATTCCACCGTGCCCGCACCCTCATAGCCCACTGCGCGTGCGGCATCGACCGCGGCCTTGCCCATTGCAGCACGACGTTCCGCGCTCATGCCCGGCGCGGGTGCTTCTTCCAGCACCTTCTGGTGGCGGCGCTGCACCGAGCAGTCGCGCTCGAACAGGTAGACCGCCTCACCGTGGCTGTCACCGAACACCTGGATCTCGATATGGCGCGGGCGCTCGACGTACTTCTCGACCAGCACGTGGTCGTTGCCGAACGCCGAGGCCGCCTCGCGCTGGCAGCTGGCCAGCGCATCGACGAAGTCCTCGCTGCGTTCGACCTTGCGCATGCCCTTGCCACCGCCACCGGCGCTGGCCTTGATCAGCACCGGGTAGCCGATGCCATCGGCCTGCGCGCGCAGGAAGTCCGGCGCCTGCTGGTCACCGTGGTAACCCGGCGTCAGCGGCACACCGGCCTTGGCCATCAGCGCCTTGGCCGCGCTCTTGTCACCCATCGCGCGGATGGCGCTGGGCGGTGGCCCGATGAAGGTGATGCCGGCGGCGGCGCAGGCATCGGCGAAGTCGGCATTCTCGGACAGGAAGCCATAACCGGGGTGGATGGCCTGTGCGCCGGTAGTGCGCGCGGCATCAAGCAGGGCATCGCCACGCAGGTAGCTCTCGCGTGCGGCGGCCGGGCCGATGTGGACGGCTTCGTCGGCCAGGCGCACATGGCGTGCGTTGCGGTCGGCATCGGAATACACCGCCACGGTGGCGATGCCGAGGCGGCGGCAGGTAGCGATGACGCGGCAGGCGATTTCGCCGCGGTTGGCGATCAGGACTTTGCTGAACATGGCAACGTGCTTCATAGGAGCGTGCTCGGTCATGGCACGGGTCACATGCGGAACACGCCGAAGCGCGTCTGCTGCGGGGCGGCGTTGAGGCTGGCCGACAGCGCCAGCGCCAGCACCTGGCGGGTGTCGGCCGGATCGATCACGCCGTCGTCCCACAGGCGCGCGCTGGCGTAGTACGGGTGGCCCTGCTGTTCGAACTGGTCGCGGATCGGTGCCTTGAAGGCATCCTCTTCCGCCGCCGGCCACTGGCCGCCCTTGGCTTCAATGCCATCGCGCTTGACCGTGGCCAGCACACTGGCGGCCTGCTCGCCGCCCATCACGCCGATGCGCGCGTTCGGCCACATCCACAGGAAGTTCGGCGAGTACGCACGGCCGCACATGCCGTAGTTGCCGGCACCGAACGAGCCGCCGATCACCACGGTGAACTTGGGCACCCTGGCACAGGCCACCGCCATCACCAGCTTGGCGCCGTCCTTGGCGATGCCGCCCTGTTCGTACTTGCGGCCGACCATGAAGCCGGTGATGTTCTGCAGGAACACCAGCGGGATGTTGCGCTGGGTGCACAGCTCGATGAAGTGCGCGCCCTTCAGGGCCGACTCGGAGAACAGGATCCCGTTGTTGGCGATGATGCCGATCGGGTAGCCGTTCAGATGGGCGAAACCGGTCACCAGCGTTGCGCCGTAGCGCGGCTTGAACTCGTCGAAGCGCGAGCCATCCACCAGCCGCGCGATCACTTCGCGAACGTCGTAGGGTTTGCGCGTATCGGCCGGGATCACGCCATACAGCTCATGGGCCGGCAGCAATGGCGCTTCAGGGGGCCGCACCGCCATCGCCGGTTCCGGCTTGCGCCAGTTGAGCTGGGCGATGATCGCGCGCACCCGTGCCAGTGCCTGCAGATCGTTGTCAGCCATGTGGTCGGCCACGCCGGAGATGCGGGTGTGCACGTCGGCGCCACCCAGTTCCTCGGCCGTGACCACTTCACCGGTGGCCGCCTTCACCAGCGGCGGGCCGCCGAGGAAGATCGTGCCCTGCTCGCGCACGATCACGGTCTCGTCGCTCATCGCCGGCACATAGGCGCCACCGGCAGTGCAGCTGCCCATCACGCAGGCGATCTGCGGAATGCCCTGCGCCGACAGGTTGGCCTGGTTGTAGAAGATGCGGCCGAAATGGTCGCGGTCGGGGAAGACTTCGTCCTGCAGCGGCAGGAACGCGCCACCGGAATCGACCAGGTAGATGCACGGCAGGTGGTTCTGCTCGGCGATCTCCTGCGCGCGCAGGTGCTTCTTCACCGTCATCGGGTAGTAGGTGCCGCCCTTGACCGTGGCGTCGTTGGCCACGATCACGCATTCCACGCCGCTCACCCGGCCGATGCCGGCCACCACGCCCGCGGCGGGCACGGCGTCTTCATACATGCCGTGCGCGGCCAACGGCGCGATTTCCAGGAAGGCGCTGCCGGGGTCGAGCAGGGCGTCGATGCGGTCGCGCACCAGCAGCTTGCCGCGCGCGGTGTGCTTGGCGCGTGCCGCCTCGTTGCCACCCAGCGCAGTGCGCGCGAGGGTGGCATGCAGGTCGTCGACCACGGCCTGCATGGCCGCGCGGTTGCTTTCAAACGTTTCGCTGCCTGGTTGCAGCTGGCTGTTCAGGACGGTCATCGCGGTGGCCTTACAGGGTGCGCTGGAACAGTTCGCGGCCGATCAGCATGCGGCGGATCTCCGAGGTGCCGGCGCCGATTTCATACAGCTTGGCGTCGCGCCACAAGCGGCCGGTCGGGTATTCGTTGATGTAGCCGTTGCCGCCGAGGATCTGGATCGCCTGGCCGGTCAGCCAGGTGGCCTTCTCGGCGGCGTACAGGATCGCACCGGCGGCGTCCTGGCGGGTGGTGCGGCCCTGGTCGCAGGCGCGCGCCACGGCATAGACATACGCGCGGCAGGCACCCAGGCCCACGTACATGTCGGCGATCTTGGCCTGGATCAGCTGGAAGCTGCCGATCGGTTCGCCGAACTGGTGGCGCTCGTGCACATAGGGCATGACCACGTCCATGGCCGCGGCCATCAGGCCCAGCGGGCCACCGGACAGCACCACGCGCTCGTAGTCCAGGCCGGACATCAGTACGCGCACGCCACCGCCGACCTGGCCCAGCACGTTCTCTTCGGGAATCTCGCAGTCCTGGAACACCAGCTCGCAGGTGGGCGAGGAGCGCATGCCGAGCTTGTCCAGCTTCTGCGCGGTGGAGAAGCCCTTCATGCCCTTCTCGACCAGGAACGCGGTGATGCCCTTGGCACCGGCCTCCATGTCGGTCTTGGCGTAGACCACCAGCACGTCGGCATCCGGGCCGTTGGTGATCCACATCTTGTTGCCGTTGAGCACGTAGCGGTCGCCGCGCTTGTCGGCACGCAGCTTCATCGACACCACGTCCGAACCGGCACCCGGTTCGCTCATCGCCAGTGCGCCGACCAGGCTGCCATTGCACAGGCCGGGCAGGAAGCGCTGCTTCTGTTCTTCGTTGCCGTTCTTGCGCAGCTGGTTCACGCACAGGTTGGAGTGCGCGCCATAGGACAGGCCGATGCCGCCGGAGGCGCGCGAGATTTCTTCCATCGCCACCACGTGGGCCAGGTAGCCCATGCCGGTACCACCGTATTCTTCTTCCACGGTGAGGCCGAGCAGGCCCTGTTCGCCCAGCTTCGGCCACAGGGCCAGCGGGAACTGGTTGCTGGCATCAGCCTCGGCGGCCAGCGGTGCGACCTCGGCGGCGGCAAAATGGGCCACGCTCTGGCGCAGCAGGTCGATGTCTTCGCCAAGATCGAAGTTCAGGGATGGCACGTGCATTGTGGTGGCTCCACGGCGGGATGGCAGGGAATGGACGCACCCGGCGGGGGAGCGGGCGGCGGTCGGCAGGACCGCCACCCGCACGGGCGATGGCCCCAGCGTAGCGGGGTTCGGATAAGAAGTGAATACGAATTCAAAAATTGAAACTAGAATCAGAACATGGCCTATAAACGCTCTGCATTGATGGAAGAACGCCTGGCGGGCGCCCGTGAACGGATCCTGCTGGCCACCCGCGAGCTGGTCGCCACCGGCGGCTGGCGCAACGCCCCGGTGACCGCCGTGGCGACCCAGGCGGGGGTGTCCACCGGCCTGATCTATCGCCACTTCCCGTCCAAGGCCGAGCTGTTCGTGGAGGTGCTCAACGCCGCGGTGGCCCACGAGGTCGCGATCATGGAGCGCATCGCCAGCGGTCCGGAGGTGGCCAGCGAGCGCCTGCGGCTGGCAATCACCGCCTTCGTCCGCCGCGCCCTGGCCGGGCCGGGGCTGGCGCACGCCTTCATCGTCGAACCGGTCGATCCGGACGTGGAGGCCGAGCGCATGCGCGGACGTCGCGCGTTCGGCGACGTGTTCCTGCGGCTGGTGGAGGAAGGCGTGGCCGCCGGTGAGCTGCCGGCGCAGGACGCGCATGTGGCCGCCGCGTGCCTGGTCGGCGCCTTCACCGAAGCGATGGTCGGTCCGACCGCGCCCAGCCGCGAAGCGCACCGCGACGAAGACGCGCTGGTGGATGCGATCTGCAGCTTCTGCCTGCGCGCGATCGGTGCCCCGGTAATCCGGTAGCGCCGGCCGCTGGCCGGCTTCTGTTGCTGGGGTCAGATCCCTTTTGCGCCGCAAAAGGGATCTGACCCCATCCCCGACCGCATCCCCCGGCATGTTGCGCCGCACCAGCAGTGACGCCTGTTGTCGCACGCAAGGCGCGTTCTATACTCGGTCCATCACGCAGTCGCTCAGCCGTGGTCCAACGACTATCAGCCAGGGGTAACGAAGAGTGCGGAATTACGATCTGGAGTTCCTGAAACGCTTCTCCATGGTGATCGCGCTGCTGGCGACCATCACCCTCGGCCTCATCCTCCTTGCCGCCTACATCCACACCCGGATTCCGCCCGAGGTGTCGCCCACTGCGGCCAAGCGCACCGAACAGCGCATTTCGCCCACCGGCGCGGTCTATGCCGGCAGCACCGGCGCCGCCGCGCAGGCCGCTGCCAAGGCCGCCGCGCTGGCCAAGGCGGCGTCGCAGGTGGCCTACGGCGGCACCAAGGATGGCAAGGTGATCTTCGACAACCTGTGCACCGCCTGCCACACTAACGGTGTGGGCATGGCACCGACGCTGGACCATTCGCATTGGGACAAGCGCATCGCGCAGGGCAAGGACACCCTCTACAAGCACGCCATCGAGGGCTATACCGGCCCCGACGGCGGGATCATGCCGCCCAAGGGCGGCAACCCGGCGCTGACCGAAGAACAGATCCACGCCACCGTGGACTGGATGCTGGGCAACCTGAAGTAACCGCCGCAACGCGCCGCCTCCTGTAGAGCCGAGCCCGCGCTCGGCTGCTCTCCGCGCGGTGTGGCCAGGTGCAGCCGAGCATGGGCTCGGCTCTACGATCCCCCGGCTTTGCCCACCGAGGCCTGATCGCTCATATGCCCCGCTGCGCAGGCGGGGTTTCGCATTTCAGGGTTAGTCTGTGCGCCTCTTCCATGGAGTCGCCCGTTGATGCGCCGCCGTTCCCTCGCCCTTGCCCTGTCCCTGCTGCTGCCGGTCGGCGCCTTTGCCCAGGCCCAGCCGCAGGCCACGCCGGTCGCGCCGCCCTCCGTCGCGCGCGGCAGCGCCACTGTCGTGCTGACCGCCGCGCCGGCCGACTGGCGCGCGCTGGATGGGCAGCGCGTGCGCATCGCCGCGCCGCTCACCCTGGCCGGTACCGATGGCCTGCAGCACTTCGGCCAGCTCACGGTGGCGTTCGATGGCCGCCTCTGGCAGCCGACCGAAGTGGCCGCGCCGGGCACTGCCGGCTATGAGCAGGTGATGGCCGACAACCGGCGCCGCCGCTTGGTGCTGGAGGATGGCAGCGATGCCCGCGACCCCGCCAGCGTGCCCTACCTGCCGGGCAACCCGGTGCTGCGCACCGGCATGCAGCTGCGCAACGTGGAGGGCATCGTGCGCGTGGACGCGCAGGGCCATCCGCGCCTGCAGGTCGAAGGCGCGCTGAAGCTGCCGGAACTGAAGCGCCCGGCAGTACCCACGGTGCCGGGAAGCCTGCACGTGGCCGCCTTCAACCTGGAGAATTTCTTCAATGGTGACGGCCAGGGCGGTGGCTTCCCGACGCTGCGCGGCGCGCGCACGCTGGACGAGCACAAGGCGCAGCTCGCCAAGCTGGTCACCACGGTCAATGCGTTGGGCGCCGATGTCGCTGCGCTGATGGAACTGGAGAACGACGGCTACGGCCCGCAGTCGGCCATCGCCGAACTGGTCGATGCGCTCAACCGCGACCGCGGCGCGCAGGGCGACTGGCGCTTCGTCGACGCCGGCAACGGCCCCGGCGACAACCCGATCCGGGTCGGCATCATCTATCGCAGCACGCGCCTGCAGCCGGTCGGCAAGCCGGCCACGCTGACCGGCGGCCCGTTCGTCGAGCACAGCCGCGTACCGTTGGCGCAGGCCTTCCAGGGCAAGCAGGGCGCGCCGTTCGTGGTGGTTGCCAACCATTTCAAATCGAAGGGTTGCCGTGACGCGGCCGGTGCCGACGCCGATCGCAACGACAATCAGGGCTGCTGGAACGCCACCCGTGTGACGTCGGCGCAGCAGCTGCACGCCTGGCTGCAGACCGATCCGACCGGTACCGGCGCCAGGGACGCGGTGCTGCTGGGTGACTTCAATGCCTACGCGATGGAAGACCCGATCCGCGCCCTGCATGATCTGGGCTGGCAGGACGCGTTCAAGGTTGCCAAGGTCGAGCATCCCTACAGCTACGTCTACAACGGCTACACCGGCCGCCTCGACCACGCGCTGCTGAACCCGGGCATGGCCAGGCGCCTGCGCGGTGCCGCCGAATGGCACAGCAACGCCGACGAGCAGGACGCCAGCGGCTACCAGGGCCGCAACGTGCAGGGCCCGTGGCGCAGCTCCGACCACGACCCGCTGCTGCTGGGCTTCGACAAGTAACGCGCCAGGCCGGGGTCGGATCCCATTCCCACGGAATGGGCTCTGACCCAAGGCATCGCGGGGTCTGAGGCGTAGGGGTCAGAGCCCATTCCGTGGGAATGGGATCCGACCCCGGGTATCGCTCACCCCCAGGCGATCATCCCGATCGCCAGCACCGCCAGCGCCAGTCCCGCGCGGTTCCACTTCGTGGTGGCCTCGCCGAAGACGAACATGCCTACCAGCGCGCCCAGCACCACCACGCCGATGTTCATGCCGGCGAACACGGTGGCCGGGCTCTCTGGCATCGCCTGGTGCGCATGCACATAGAACAGGATGTTGCCGCCATTGAGCAGGCCCAGCAGTGCACCCGCGCCGAGGTTGCGCCAGGCCAGTCGGCTGCGGCCACTGACATGCCGCCACAGCTGCATTGCCAGCATCAGCACGAAGGCGACGCTGAAACTGGCCAGCACCGCCGCCATCGACGGCGTGCCGGACAGCGCCACCTGCTTGAGCAGCACGTCCACCGCTGCGAATCCGGCCCATACGCCCAGCAGCCAGCCCCAGCCGCCGGGTGAGGACGCCACCGCCGGGCCGCGCGGGCGCAGGCTGATGGCTACCATCGCCAGCAGGCCCAGGCCCAGGCCGGCCAGTTTCCAGGGCGTTGCGGTCTGGCCGAAGCACAGGAAGGCGGCGGCCAGGGAAAGCAGCAACGACAGCCGCTGCGCCACGTCGCTGCGGACGATGCCGGCCACCGCCACCGCGCGGCCCAGTACCAGGAAGATCGAGGGCAGCACCACCGCCAGCGCCAGCAGTGACAGCCACGGCGCATGCGGCGCGCGCAGCGCATCCAGCGGTGGCTGCAGCACCACGGCGGTGAGCGTTGCCGCTACCAGATAGTTCCAGGTGACCATCTGCGCAACATCCAGCTGGCGGCGTGCGGCCACCTTCAACAACACCGAAACCAGCACACTGCAGATCACGGCCAGTGACAGATAGAGCATGGGGCGGGCACAGGGCAGGGGCGGGGGACGGTATCATGGTGCCATGCACAAGCCCTTGTTCCCCGTTGCCCCCGGCGAAACCGCCTGCCTCGAACTGGACGGCCCGGCCGGCCCGCTGGAAGTGGTCGTCGACCTGCCCAAGGCCGATGTGCCGGTGCAGCCGATCGTGGCCATCGTCTGCCATCCGCTGTCCACCGAAGGTGGCACCCTGCACAACAAGGTGGTCACCATGACCGCCTCCACCCTGCGCGAGCTGGGCATCGCCACGGTGCGCTTCAACTTCCGCAGCGTGGGTGGTTCGGCTGGCACCTTCGATGGCGGCGTGGGCGAGCAGGATGACCTGAAGGCCGTCGCGGCCTGGGTGCGCAGCCAGCGCCCGGACGACCGCCTCTGGCTGGCCGGTTTCAGCTTCGGTGCGTTCGTGTCGCTGAAGGCCGCCGCCACGCTGCAGCCGGAAGCGCTGATCTCGATCGCGCCGCCGGCCGGTCGCTGGGATTTCGACGGCATCGCGCCGCCGGCGCGCTGGCTGGTGATCCAGGGCGAGCAGGACGAGATCGTCGACCCGCAGGCCGTCTACCAGTGGCTGGACTCGCTGGATTTCCCGCATGAGCTGGTGCGCATGCCCGAGACCAGCCACTTCTTCCACCGCAAGCTGATCGACCTGCGCGGCGCGCTGACCCACGGCGTCAAGCACTGGCTGGGCGCGGCGGCATGAGTGCACCCGAGCTGACCCCGTCGCAGCGGTATGCGGAAGGGGTTGCCCGTGGCGACTGGCAGAACGATCCGGCCCAGCATGCGGCGCTGGCCGAGCTGGACCGCATCCACCTGGGCCTGCTGGACAGTGCCGAGGATGGCTGGCTGGACCGCCTGTCTTCGTTCTGGAAGAAGCCCGAGCCGGTCAAGGGCCTGTACTTCTGGGGCGGCGTCGGCCGTGGCAAGACCTTCCTGGTCGACCTGTTCTACGACGGGCTGCCGATCAAGCAGAAGTACCGCACCCATTTCCACCGCTTCATGCGCAGCGTCCATGAGCGCCTGCGCGAGCACCAGGGCCAGAGCGACCCGCTGGCGAAGATCGCCCAGGAATGGCGCAGCAACCTGCGCGTGCTGGTGCTGGACGAGTTCTTCGTCACCGACATCGGCGATGCGATGCTGCTGGCGCGGCTGCTGGAGCGGCTGTTCGCCGAGGGCGTGACCCTGGTCACCACCTCCAACACCGCAGTGGAGAACCTGTACCTCAACGGCCTGCAGCGCGAGAGCTTCCTGCCGGCCATCGGCCTGCTGCAGCGCTTCTGCGTCGAGCTGTACGCCGAAGGTACCGAGGATTACCGGATGCGCGCGCTGACCCGCTCGCCGGTATACCGCGCACCGCTGGCGGCCGACAGCGACGACTGGCTGGCCACGCGCTGGAACGAGCTGAGCGGCGGCCAGCCGGCCAAGCCCGGCAACATCGAGATCGAGGGCCGCAAGATCCCGGTGCGTGGCCGCGGCAAGAGCATTGCCTGGTTCGATTTCGCCGCGCTGTGCGAAGGCCCGCGCGGGCCCTCGGATTACATCGAGATCGCGCACGAGTTCAACACGGTGCTGCTGGGCGGCATTCCAGCCTTCGACCGCTTGAATGAGGATGCCGCGCGCCGCTTCGTCAACCTGATCGACGAGCTGTACGACCGCCACGTCAACCTGGTCTGCACCGCCAGCACCTCGCCGATCGAGCTGTACACCGGCCAGCGCCTGCAGGGCGCGTTCGAACGCACCGCCTCCCGCCTGATCGAGATGCAGAGCGCCGAGTACCTGGGTACCCCGCACCGGGCGTGAGGGCGGTTTACTGTAGAGCCGAGCCCACGCTCGGCTGCTTCTGGATGATGTGCCGAAAGGGAGCCGAGCATGGGCTCGGCTCTACAGCAGCGCCGCGCAGCTATCGGGAAGGTGCCACAGCGTTGTCACGCGGCCGCTCATCCGGCCCGGCCGACACCTGCAGGCCCGAGCCATCGCCGTGCTCCACCCGTACGCTCTCGCTGCGCTCCAGCAGCCGCAGCGGTTGGCCTTGGTAGCGCACTTCCAGCGCGTCATGGGTGTCGGCCAGCGACTGCACCAGCGGGCACAGCGACTGTGCTTGGGCCTCGATGCGTTCGGCGCGGCCTTCCAGCTGCTGTTCCATCTGCGCGTCCAGACGGTCGGCGCGTGCCTCCATCGCATCGCTGCGTCCGGTGAAGATCTGCCACAGCATGCTGCGGGCGATGGAGGCGGACAGCGACTCGGCCATGTCCTGCACCTTGGCCTCGAAGCCTGGCCCGAACACAGCCTGTTCCCAGTAGCCCTTGCCCAGCGTGCCGCCGATCCAGTCATCGGCCTGCCGGCGCAGGCGCCGGACCTTGCGGCTGTTGGCGGTACCGGTGAGGCTTTCATAGACCCCGTCGAGCACGTCGAAGCTCAGTCCGCTCACTTCATGGGCCAGCGCCGTGGCGGCCGGCATCAGCTGCCGTGCCCCGGCCTCCATCTGCCGAAGGCGGGCCGCGTCGGCCTCGCTGACCGGCACGACCGTGTCGTCCAGGCTCAGCACGCCATCGTGGAACACCACCTCGTGCGGTGCCTGCGGGCCATGCCGCAGCCAGATGCCACCGCTGTCCACCAGCACGTCATAGTCGGTGTGGATACCGCACTGGTCCGCGCGCAGCTTCGGGGTGTCAGCGGCAATTGCAGGTACGGTGACCACAGCAGCCAGCAGGGCCAAGGCGGGTGCTGACAGGCGCATGGTGGAATCCTTTCCGGTCATTGCAGGACCCCAGCATCCCGCGTTCGGCAGGCGCCGTCACCCGCCGAAAGTCACTGCGCGATGGCGATTCGTCCGGCCATACCGGCTTTCCCACCGGCTGCCCACCACCTATCCACAGGGTTGTCCCTAGCCAGTTTCATCACTGTCATGTGAAGCTGTCATTGTTCCGTTTTCGCGGTGCGTTGTGCCACCGCAATGACGCCTTTCGGACTTGACTGCGCAGCCCGTTCCGGCAGGTCTGAAGCGTCTGATCAGGGCGCCGATGGCACGATCCTTGCGGCGCAAGGGATTGCCGAATTTCACTACATTTGGCGTTGACGGACCCCATTACCCCCACTATCTTGTGGCCGTCGGTCGCAGCAACCCCCATTCCAGGGGTTGCCCCGGGGTACCCATCCGCGATCGTCAACGGCAGTGGCAGGCGCAGGGTCTCATCCCCTGCGACGCCGTCCTGCCATCCTGGGCTGTCATGTCCCGGGCCGCGTCACCCGATGCATCGAGCACCCCCAAATCACGCCAAGAGGACACACGCCGTGAGCACCGAATCCAGCGCCACCATCGAGAAGGAAAGCGAATTCCTGTTGACGTCGCCGCCGACGGCCAACGCGATGAGTGTGACCAAGCGCAATGGGACCACCGAACTGGTGGACCTGAACAAGATCGTGCGTGCGGTGCAGCGTTCCTCCGAAGGCCTGCACGCCGTGGATCCGATGCGCGTGGCCACCCGCACCATTTCCGGCCTGTACAACGGTGCCACCACCCGCGAGCTGGACGAACTGTCCATCCGCACCGCCGCCCTGCTGATCGGTGAAGAGCCCGAGTACGGCCGTCTCGCCGCGCGCCTGCTGGCCAACTACATCGCCAAGGAAGTCTCGGGCCAGGAAATCTACGCCTTCTCGCAGTCGGTCAGCCGTGGCCATGAAGTCGGCCTGATCAACGACCGCCTGCTGAACTTCGTGCAGACCAACGCACGCAAGCTCAACGATGCCATCGACATCTCGCTGGACCTGAACTTCGATTACTTCGGCCTGCGTACCCTGTACGACCGTTACCTGCTGCGCCACCCGCACACCCGCAAGGTGATCGAGACCCCGCAGCAGTTCTTCCTGCGCATCGCCAGCGCGCTGAGCGAGGACGTGTCCGAGACCCTGGCGCTGTACAAGCGCATGGGCAACCTGGACTACCTGCCGTCCAGCCCGACCCTGTTCAATTCCGGCACCACCCACGAGCAGCTGTCCTCGTGCTTCCTGCTGGACTCGCCGCAGGACTCGCTGGAATCGATCTATTCCAAGTACGGCGACATCGCCCAGCTGTCGAAGTTCTCCGGCGGCATCGGCGTCAGCTACACCCGCGTGCGTTCGCGTGGTTCGCTGATCAAGTCGACCAATGGCCATTCCAACGGCATCGTGCCGTGGCTGAAGACCATGGATTCGTCGGTGGCCGCAGTGAACCAAGGCGGCAAGCGCAAGGGCGCGGCCTGCGTGTACCTGGAAACCTGGCACGCCGACATCGAGGACTTCCTCGAGCTGCGCGACAACACCGGTGACGAAGCCCGTCGTGCGCACAACCTGAACCTGGCCAACTGGGTGCCGGACCTGTTCATGAAGCGCGTCGAAGCCGACCAGGAATGGTCGCTGTTCGATCCGCGCGTCGTGCCGGAGTTCACCGACCTGTTCGGCGAAGCCTTCGAGCAGGCCTACCTGCAGGCCGAAGCCCAGGGCAAGGCCAACCGCACCATCTCCGCGCGCAAGCTGTATGCCCGCATGATGCGTACCCTGGCCGAGACCGGCAACGGCTGGATGACCTTCAAGGACAAGTGCAACCGCGCCAGCAACCAGACCCTGCGTCCGGGCAACGTGATCCACCTGTCCAACCTGTGCACGGAAATCCTGGAGGTCACCTCCAACGATGAAACCGCCGTGTGCAACCTGGGTTCGATCAACCTGGGCAACCACTTCGACGAGCACAACGAGTTCGACTTCGAGAAGCTGGCCGAGACCGTTCGCCTGGCCGTGCGCCAGCTCGACCGCGTCATCGACCTGAACTTCTACCCGATCGAAACCGCCCGCCGCGCCAACCTGCGCTGGCGTCCGGTCGGCCTGGGCTGCATGGGCCTGCAGGACGTGTTCTTCCGCAAGCGCCTGCCGTTCGACAGCGCCGAAGCCCGCGCCCTGTCGAAGAAGATTGCCGAAGCGATCTACTTCCACGCGCTGGAAACCTCCTGCGAGCTGGCCCAGGAACGTGGCAAGCACCCGTCGTTCAACGACACCCGTGCCGCCGGTGGCGAACTGCAGTTCGACGCCTGGAACGTGGTGCCGGAAGACACCGCGCGCTGGGATGCCCTGCGTGAGCGCATCAAGGAACACGGCCTGCGCAACTCGCTGATGATCGCGATCGCGCCGACCGCGACCATCGCCTCGATCGCCGGCTGCTACGAGTGCGTCGAGCCGCAGGTGTCCAACCTGTTCAAGCGCGAGACCCTGTCCGGTGACTTCCTGCAGGTCAACCGCTACCTGGTCAACGAGCTGAAGAAGCTGGGCCTGTGGACCGCCGATATGCGCGATGCCATCAAGCTGGCCGAAGGCTCCATCGCCGGCGTGGCGCAGATTCCGGAAACGCTGCGCGAGGTCTACCGAACCGCGTGGGAACTGCCGATGCGTTCGCTGATCGACATGGCCGCCGAGCGTGGCGCCTTCATCGACCAGTCGGCCTCGCTCAACCTGTTCATGGAAAGCCCGAACATCGGCGCGATGTCCTCCATGTACATGTACGCCTGGAAGCAGGGCATCAAGACCACCTACTACCTGCGTTCGCGCCCGGCCACCAAGATCGCCAAGACCACGGTCAGCGCTGCGGCCCCGGCCAAGGTGTTCAGCCCGGACGAAGCCATCGCCTGCTCGCTGGAAAACCCGGAAGCCTGCGAGGCCTGCCAGTAAGACACCGCGCGGTGGGTGCCGACCGTTGGTCGGCACTCGAACACCTCGCACCTGTAGAGCCGAGCCATGCTCGGCTGCGGAAAAACACCCACGGTAGCGCCGGGCCACGCCCGGCGGCTCACCCAGGAATTCAAGGAAACACCCATGGCCGACAAGCCCAAGCAGATGCTGCTCGATCCCGGTTTTGAACTGACCCTGCGCCCGATGCGCTACCCGCAGTTCTATGACATGTACCGGAATGCGATCAAGAACACCTGGACGGTGGAAGAGATCAACTTCCAGATCGACATCACCGACCTGCACAGCAAGATGTCGCCGGGTGAGCGCCACCTGATCCACCGCCTGGTCGCGTTCTTCGCCACCGGCGATTCGATCGTGTCCAACAACCTGGTGCTGAACCTGTACCAGCACTTGAATGCGCCCGAAGCGCGCATGTACCTGTCGCGCCAGCTGTATGAGGAAGCACTGCACGTGCAGTTCTACCTGACCCTGCTGGACAACTACCTGCCGGATCCGGAAGAGCGCGCCAAGGCGTTCTCGGCGGTGGAGAACATCGACTCGATCAAGAAGAAGGCCGATTTCTGCTTCAAGTGGATCGACTCGATCCAGGACCTGACCCGCATCGAGACCCGCGAACAGCGCCGCCAGTTCCTGCTCAACCAGATCTGCTTTGCCGCCTGCATCGAAGGCCTGTTCTTCTTCGCTGCGTTCGCCTACGTGTACTACTTCCGTTCGCGCGGCCTGCTGCCGGGCCTGGCCTCGGGCACCAACTGGGTGTTCCGCGACGAGAGCGCGCACATGGAGTTTGCGTTCGAGTCGGTGCGCGTGGTGCGTGAGGAAGAGCCGGACCTGTTCGACGACGAGATGAAGCAGCAGGTCTACGACATGCTGGCCGAAGCCATCGAATGCGAAGTGCAGTTCGCCGAGGACGTGTTGTCCGGTGGCGTGGCCGGCATCTCGACCCGCGACATGCGCCAGTACCTGCAGCACTGCGCCGACCAGCACTTCGCCAAGCTGGGCATGGAAAAGAAGTACAACGTGCGCAACCCGCTGCCGTTCATGGAACTGCAGGACGTGCAGGAGCTGACCAACTTCTTCGAACGCCGCGTCTCGGCCTACCAGGTCGGCGTGCAGGGCGAAGTCGCCTTCGACATGAACTTCTGATCGAAACGGTCAGGCCTGTCGCAACGAAGAACCCCGGCCAATGCCGGGGTTTCTTGTTTCCGTAGCGTCGAGCCATGCTCGACTGATCTTCGCAAACAGCAGTCGAGCACGGCTCGACTCTACAAGGAGCGGCTAGCGCCGCCCTTCCACCGCCATGCGCACAGCCAGCCCGGCCAGCACCGTGCCCATCAGCCAGCGCTGCACCATCTGCCAGGTGGGGCGCGCGGCCAGGAAGCCGGCGATGCTGCCGGCGGTCAGCGCGATCATGCCGTTCACGCTGACGCTGACCAGGATCTGGGTGGAGCCCAGCACGATTGACTGCATCAGCACGCTGCCTTCGCCGTCCGGGTGCAGGAACTGTGGCAGCAGCGACAGGTACATCACCGCCACCTTCGGGTTCAGCAGATTGGTCAGGAAGCCCATCGTGAACAGCTTGCGCGGGCTGTCCTGCGGCAGGTCACGCACCGCGAACGGCGAACGGCCGCCGGGCCTGAGCGCCTGCCAGGCCAGGTACAGCAGGTACAGCGCGCCGCCGATGCGCAGCGCGTCGTAGGCGAACGGCACGGTCATCAGCAGGGCGGTGATGCCCAGTGCCGCACACAGCATGTAGAACACAAAGCCCAGCGCCACCCCGCCCAGCGAGATCAGGCCAGCCATCGGCCCCTGGCAGATCGAGCGCGAGATGACGTAGATCATGTTCGGCCCGGGCGTGAGCACCATGGCCAGCGAAACCAGCGCAAAGGCCAGCAGGTCGGAAGTGGCGGGCATGGGCAGTCCTGGCAGTGGGCGTGGCGCAGTGTAACGCCTGCCGCAGGCGCGGCCTGCGCAGGCACCGCTGCCGGGTGACCGTTGCACGTGCATGCCGATGGCCATCACGCCGGTCGCTTAGAATCCGCAGCACCCCACACCGAAGCACCCCCATGACCCCGATCCCCGAGACCGTGCCGCCCACCGAAGTGCGCATGGCTGAAATCGTCTTCCCCAACCACACCAACCACCTGGGCACCCTGTTCGGTGGCCAGGCATTGGCATGGATGGACAAGGCCGCGTTCCTGGCCGCCGCCCGCTATTCGCGCCGCACCGTGGTGACCGCGCGCAGCGACCAGGTCGACTTCAAGCTGCCGATCCGCATCGGCCAGATGGTGGAAACCATCGGCCGCATCGTCGAAGTCGGCCGCAGCTCGATGAAGGTCGAGGTGGAACTGGTCGCCGAGGACCTGCACAGCGGCGAGCGCAAGCTGTGCACCCGCGGCCACTTCGTGATGATCGCGCTGGACGAGGAAGGCCACCCGATCGCGGTGGCGCCGCTGCCGGCCGCCTGAGACCACCGGCTGAACCGGTGCTTGCGGGGGCGCTGCGGCGCCCCCATCTGGCAGCCATGACCCTGCCACTGACCGACTTCATCGACCGCGCCGAGCGCCTGTTCGTGCTGACCGGCGCGGGTTGCAGCACCGCCTCGGGCATACCCGATTACCGGGACGCCGACGGCCAGTGGAAACGCACGCCGCCGGTGACCTACCAGGCCTTCATGGGCGAGGCGACCACCCGCCAGCGTTACTGGGCGCGCAGCCTGCTGGGCTGGCCGCGCTTCGGCCTGGCCCGGCCCAACGGCACCCACCAGGCCCTGGCCGCCCTGGAAAGCCGCGGCAAGCTGCAGGTGCTGCTGACCCAGAACGTGGACGGCCTGCACCAGCGCGCCGGCAGCCGCAACGTGATCGACCTGCATGGCCGCCTGGATCTGGTGCGCTGCACGGGCTGCGAGCGCCGCAGTGGCCGCGAGGATTTCCAGCAGCGGCTGCTGGACGCCAATCCCGGCTGGGACGCGCTGGAGGCCGGCATCGCCCCCGACGGTGATGCCGACCTGGAGACCGATTTCTCCACATTCGTGGTGCCCGATTGCCCGCACTGCGGCGGCGTGCTGAAGCCGGACGTGGTGTTCTTCGGCGAGAACGTGCCGCGCGAGCGGGTGGCGGCGGTGAACGATCATCTGCAGCAGGCCGATGCGGTGCTGGTGGTGGGCTCGTCACTGATGGTCTATTCCGGCTTCCGCTTCGTGCAGGCGGCGGCGAAGGCAGGGTTGCCGGTGGCGGCGCTGAACCGCGGCCGCACCCGTGCCGACGACCTGCTGTTGTTCAAGGATGAGCGGGACTGCGCTGAAGCCTTGTCCGGTTGGGTGGCGGGCTGAGCCGAGCGTGGGCTCGGCTCTACAAGGGGCTGTTCGGCGCTCGGCGGCATGATCGGCTGCGAAACAGCGATCCATCCAGACGGTTGATCCAGAAGCCGCGCAGCGGTGCAATACGCACCCCCTACGTCGTTCATCACCCCCTTGAGCCAGCTGTTTTCGCCGATCTCGTTCGGCCCCCTGACCCTGTCCAACCGCATCGTCATCGCGCCGATGTGCCAGTACTCCGCCGAAGACGGCCGCGCCAGCGACTGGCACGCCATGCACCTGGGCAACCTGGCGCAGTCCGGCGCCGGCCTGTTGATCCTGGAAGCCACCGCGGTCGAGCCGCGCGGCCGCATCAGCTGGGCCGACCTGGGCCTGTGGGATGACGGCACCGAGGCCGCGCTGGCACAGGTGCTGGCCAGCGTCCGCCGCTGGTCGCCGATGCCGCTGGGCATCCAGCTGGGCCATGCCGGCCGCAAGGCATCCACCGCCCGCCCGTGGGACGGGGGTGGCCAGTTGCCGGCCGGCGATGCGCGTGGCTGGGCCACCGTGGCGCCGTCGCCGCTGCCGTTCCATGCCGCCGATCCGGCACCGCAGGAACTGGACGAAGCCGGCATCGCCGAGGTCATCGCCGCCTTCGCTGCCAGTGCGGTGCGCGCCGAGCGCCTGGGCTTCGAGCTGATCGAGCTGCATGCCGCGCACGGTTACCTGCTGCACCAGTTCCTGTCGCCGCTGAGCAACCGCCGCACCGATGGTTACGGTGGGTCGCTGCCGAACCGCCTGCGCCTGCTGGTGGAAGTGTTCGACGCGGTACGCGCGGCGGTGTCCGACAAGGTCGCCGTGGGCGTGCGCATTTCCGCCAGCGACTGGGTCGAGGGTGGCTGGGACCTGGTGCAGAGCGAAGCACTGGCCCAGGTGCTGGACGCGCGCGGCTGCAATTTCCTGCATGTCTCCAGTGGCGGCCTGGACGAGCGCCAGAAGATCACCGTCGGCCCCGGTTACCAGGTGCCGTTCGCGGCGGCGATCAAGGCCAAGGTGCGCATGCCGGTGATCGCCGTGGGCATGATCACCGAACCGGAGCAGGCCGAATCGATCCTGCGCCATCGCCACGCCGATGCCGTGGCCCTGGCGCGCGGCATCCTCTACGACCCGCGCTGGCCGTGGCATGCCGCCGCCGCATTGCGCGACAGCGTTGAACCGGCGCCGCAGTACCTGCGCTGCGAGCCGCGCGATGCGCGCGGCGTGTTCAAGGCGCGCTGAGGCTCACACCCGCCAGGCCGGCGCCATGCCGGCCTGCAGGTGCTCGAACAGCGCGCGGATCTTGGCGGTGAAGTCGCGGCGATCGCTGACGCAGAAATAGACCTCCATCGGCTCCGGACGCCACGTGCTGTCGGCGCCGAACACGGCCTGCAGGCGTCCATCGCGCAGGTAGGGCTGGGCCACGAACGCAGCCAACCGCGTGATGCCGGCACCGGCCGCCGCCAGCGACGCCAGCGCATCGATGTCATCGCAGACCATGCTCGGCGGTAGCACGGCGTCCACACGCTGGCCGTCCTTCAGCAGGCCCCAGCGCAACGGCCGGCCATCGGTGGGGAAGCGGTGCAGCAGCCCGCGATGGCTGCCCAGATCCGATGGTTCCTGCGGGGTGCCATGGGCCTTCAGGTAGGCCGGCGAGGCGCAGAACACGAACGGCACGCGTGCCAGCTGCCGTGCGACCACGCCGTCTTCCAGCTGCGCGCCGATGCGGATGCTGGCATCCACCGCCTCTGGACCATGCTGCACGGCGCGGTCGGTCAGCCGCAGTTCCAGCTGCAGCTGCGGGTAGCGTTGCTGCAGTGACGGCAGCAACGGGGCCAGCACGTGGCGGCCGAACGCGCTGCTGCTGGCGATGCGCAGCGGCCCGGCCGGTTCGATATCACCGGAGGTGACCATCGCCTGCGCGCGCGCCAGGTCGGCCTCGATGTGGCGGACCTGCGCCAGGTACAGCGCGCCGGCCTCGCTGAGCGCCAGCTGGCGCGTACTCCGGTTCAGCAGCCGTACGCCCAGATGCGCTTCCAGCCGGTTGATGTTCTGGCCGACTGCGGTGGCGCTGATGCCAAGGATGCGGGCCGCGGCGGCAATGCTGCCGGTCTCTGCGGTGCGGGTGAAGCTGCGGATCAGTTGCAACAGGTTCATGACCGACCAGCTTGCCACGGTGATGGCCAAGTATCGCTTGGGACTGAACCAAGCGGTTCGGTTGCATCGGTGATCATCCGGCTGCTGGGCAGGAAGCTGCCCTACACTGTGGCGATGCGCCCCGATTCCATCCTCACCCTGTCCTGCCCCGACCGTACCGGCATCGTCTATCGCGTGTCCGGCCTGCTGTTCGACCACGGCTGCAACATCCTCGACGCCCAGCAGTTCGGCGATGAGGAAAGCGGCCGCTTCTTCCTGCGCGTGCATTTCGACCGTGACGCCGGCCTGCCGCTGGAGACCGTGCACGCCGCGATGGCCACGCTTGCCGAAGGCTTCGGCATGGACTGGCAGCTGCATGATGGCCGCCGCCGGGCACGCCTGCTGGTGCTGGTCAGCAAGCAGGGGCACTGCCTCAACGACCTGCTGTTCCGCGCCCACAGCGGCCAGCTGAAGGTCGACATTGCCGCGGTGGCCTCCAACCACGCCGACTTCGCGCCATTGGCCGCGTCCTACCAGGTACCGTTCCACCACCTGCCGGTGACCGCCGATACGCGTGCGGTGCAGGAGCAGCAGATCATCGACCTGGTCGAGCGCGAGCGCATCGACCTGGTGGTGCTGGCGCGCTACATGCAGATCCTGTCACCCACGCTGTGCCGCGCGCTGGCCGGGCGTGCGATCAACATCCATCACAGCTTCCTGCCCAGCTTCAAGGGCGCGCAGCCGTACCACCAGGCGCACGCGCGCGGGGTCAAGATCATCGGCGCCACCGCGCACTACGTCACCGAGGATCTGGACGAAGGACCGATCATCGAACAGGACGTGGCCCGCGTTGACCATGCGATGGCACCGCGCGAACTGGTGCGGCTGGGCAGCGATACCGAATCGCTGGTGCTGGCACGCGCCGTGCGCCGCCATGTGGAGCACCGCATCCTGCTCAACGGGCATCGCACGGTGGTGTTCCGGTAATCGCCCATCCCGCGTCCGCCGGGCATGGCCCGGCGCTACGCACGGATGTGATCCGGTAGTGCCGGGCCCGGGGCGGCCACCGCCGGGGGGCCCGGGGTGGGGGCGCCCGGGGGCGCACCCCCCGGCGCCCCCCCCCCGCCCCGGGCCCGACCGTCAGCGGCTCAACCGGTCGGCCCCGGGGGGCGGGGTCTGGCCGACCGT